>CP099863.1:1952742-2271552 GCA_024134725.1 Bacillus sp. 1780r2a1
CTGATTAAAACATCTGGGTTGCCCTTTGCACTTTGAATAATTAAATTGTTCTGAGCAGGTGAAACAGCCCAGCTTAGAGCGCTCCAAACCGTCATTACAATTAAGAACAAAATAAAAGGAAGCTTAACGGCAAAAGGAAGAGCGACCATGCTTAGAAAAAAAGCACCGATGATTCCAATGACGGCAGTAGGTGCTCCAAGCTTATCTGAAAGAACGCCACCCAAACCTCCACCTGCTACGGCTGCTAATCCGAAAATTCCGTATACAAGGGTCACCATTCCGCTTGATAACCCAAATGTTTCTTGTAAAAATGGCGTGAAGTAAGCATATAGCGTTAAGTGCCCGGCTAATACAAAAAAGGTTGCGATATGAATGGACAGCATTTTTGTATTTCGAAGTGCATTAAGCTGCTGCTTAATCGGTACTACTGGAGCAGGTTCTAAGCGCTCCATGCTAATTGCAACAATAACCATAATAACCGCTGTTAACAGCGCAATTAAAATAAAGACTTCACGCCACCCAAACGTGTTTCCAATGAAAATGCCAATTGGAATTCCAAGTACTAACGAAGCGCTAATACCCATAAATACAATTCCTAGTGCTCTGCCTTGGTATTCCGGTTTCACAAGGCGCGATGCCATTGTAGTAGATAATACTATAATGAACGAACCGCTCATAGCAGCTAATACGCGAGAAACCATCAGCATGGAGTAACTCGTACTAGCTAGCGCCACGATATTACTAAGTAAAAAGATAAATAAAGCCCATAGATACACTTTTTTACGTTCAAATTTTGCCGTAATGTTTAACAAAACTGGTGCTGAAATCGCATAAACAAGAGAGAAGATGGAGATTAGATACCCAGCCTTTGCAATTGATACTTGAAATGAACTTGCGATGAGGTCGAGAATGCCGCCTAAAATGAGCTCAACAGTTCCTACAACGAAGGAAGCAATCGCAAGTATGTACACTTTATGATTCATAAATAAAACTCCTTTTAATAAAAGTTACAACTGTAATAGTAACTTTTATTTCATCTTCTTTCAAGTGTAAAATAAAAAAAGATTGCTTTTATGCAATCTTTTTTTACTTTACGTTTATTATGGAGTAAGCAAGTAACGTCGGAGAGCTAGGGTGACTACTAATAGCGAAGGCGAGTAAGAAGTCGCATAATCGTTTCATCTTCCAGCAGCTGCTCTTGGTATTTCTTTGTGATATAGGTAAGAGCGACATCGTGATAAAAAAAGTCGGTAAATACTTTAACAAGTGGCTGAGAATTTGTCTTAATAGCTTTCCAAGTCTCGTTTTCGATTCCTGCAAATAGCAAAGACTGTTCATCCACGATAACGAGCTGAGATGGTTCTAGCTTTTCATGGTGTTCCATGGGATGAAGGGTACTCGTATTTTCCAAGGTCGTTCGCAAGTCTCCAATTGTTAAGATTTCAACCGAAACTCCTTCTCTTTCTTTCTCTTCTAATAAGGGGCGGTAGTGCTCAAGCGTTGTATTCCAAGCCGATAGTAAAATCGAATGCGACGCATCTTGAATGAGTTCATCAATCGTGGCTATAATAGTTGCTTCATCTTTTAGTGTCCACACGTGATCATCTTGACTAACCTTTCTTATCTTATAAGACTGCAAATCGCGAATATCTTCTTCAAACTCTAAGCTTAATTTTTTAATAATGACATCAAGTGATACAGCGGAATAAAACTTTTTTTTACCTGAAAGAGTGTTTAATACGACACCTTTTTCAACGAGTTTATCTAATACTTCATAAATCTTTGCTTTTGGTACTTGAGATGCACGAACAATAGCCGTTGCGTCCAACGATTCTTCGCTCGATACAAGCGCTTCATATACCTGACTTTCATATTGAGAATAACCGAACTTTTGTAGCATAAAACCTCCAAGAGTCTCTAGTAATAAGTTGTATGTATTTTATTATATCAAATCTAGTTTACAAAACCATGTTGTTAGCGGGAATAGTGCGATTATTATCTGTTTTTTGCATAAATTGTTTGAGGTGAAAATACTAAATGATGTATATTGAGTAGTGTTCAATTAATCCTCTTAAAAATGGATGAGACACAAGGAATAAGAATGAACTCTTTCATGAATCATTAGGGGCACCGCCCTTGTTATAGTATGATTTTATTCATAATTTTTGGCTGTTGAGTGTCTTACTTTCCCATATAATAATTGAATGCCCGCATAAGTAAAGATAACAATACCACCTAGTAGTAAAACGACGCATGCACCTGCTTGAAAAAAATACTTCAATCTAAATCTCTCCTTTAACTCTTTGTTTTCTATTTGAAATCTAAGTAGCGAATGTAGTCACATTGGATAGAAGACTATTTTTGTATCTCCATTATAAAAGAACGTACTAATCACACCCTACTACACGAACTTACAGTTTTCTTACAGAGCTGTAAGGAAACAAGGGTTCATAACATTTCTCTAATTAAAGCGCATACTATATAATAAGGATAAGAAAATACTGGAGAAAACAAGCATGGTCTTTTGGCGATGCTTTTATGTATAGAAAAGGAGGAATGAGTCGATGAGTTTACGAGAACGATTGCTATACGTTGCTGAAAATTTTTCTGCAAAGGAAAGCGATGCTTTGCTTTCTCACGAAGTCGACAATATGCTAACGAGACGAATTCCACTTTCGCTTTATAAGCTTTCTGAAATTAACCGCGAAGAATTCAAAATAACCGGGATGCAAACTGCGTCTTTTCCATACATCAGCATATTAGATAAAAAGAGCGTAACAGGCCTTGCGATATCGTATGTGCTGAGTGAAGATGGACAGAGGCTATACCTTGTTTTAAAAAGGGAAGAAGAGGATGCACCTACTATTGCTGACATTCGCTTTTATACTCCTGAGCATGAACGAATAAAGAAGGATCATTTATTGATGATTGGCACAAGTAGTTATGCAAAGAATTTTGAAGATAACGTAGCGTTATACGTGCCTTATCACATCGAAGACTTTGCAACTGATCGTCAGCTTTATGAAGATCTGACATTATTTATTGAAATCCACCGTCAGTTTTTAAAAGCACACGGAATGAGCAAAGAGCTTTTATCGGACAAAGATGTAATAACTCACATGAAAGAATATATCAAATCACAAGGCTTTACGTATGAAGATGAGGATTTAACAAACATTTATTTGTCACTAAAAACAAAGCCGTTTATCATTTTGTCAGGCATGAGCGGAACAGGGAAAACCAAACTAGCGCAGCTACTAGCAGAAAGCCTTGGCGCAACGTTTGAAAACGGAAGGTTAGCTCTAATTCCTGTTAGACCAGACTGGCATGATGGTTCAGACTTGCTTGGTTACATTGACCTTAGAGGTGATTTTCGAAAAGGAGCCTTCTTAGGAATTGTGCAACAAGCCATTCAACATCCCAGCTATACATACGTGGCAATATTGGACGAGATGAATCTAGCCCGTGTTGAACATTATTTAAGCGACGTGTTAAGCGTAATAGAAAGTCGAAAGTGGCAAGAGCGTAAAATTAAAACAGCACCGCTATTACCAGGCCACAGAATGTTTCGTGATGTATATATACCTCCTAATTTATTAATTGTAGGTACGATTAATATGGATGAAACGACTCATTCATTCAGTCAAAAAGTGTTAGATAGGACTAATACCGTCGAGCTTAATACAATTCACCTTGATTCTTTTGAAAGTCTTACACAGGATTCTATAGTTACGGCAGGAGTTGAAACAACACAGATTCAAAGTATATATATTCATTTAAAAGATGCGTACGTTGAGCATGCGGAGTTGATCCATGAAGTTACAAATGAATTAATGTCTTTAAATGAATTATTAAAGCCTATTGATTGTCAAGTTGCTTATCGGATGAGAGACGAGATTTGTTTTTATATGATTTATGCCATTAAAAGTGGCGTGTTTACGTTTGACCAGGCATTTGATTTTCAGCTGCTACAAAAAATAGCTCCACGCATTAGCGGAGGTGACGCATACACGTTTGAAGTGTTAAAGGAACTATACTATTACTGTACCAATACGTTTGTTGATCAAGATATTGAAACAGCTGTTATTGAAGCAGAACGAATGCGCTTCCCTCGCAGCGCGAAAAAAGTAATGGAGATGATTAGAAGGTATGAGGCATTCGGATATACATCATTCTGGACAAATACCGTTCGTTAAAATTACAACGAAAGACTGTACGATCACTATTAGCGGAAAAGTTGAAACGCTTAATAAAGACGCAAGCGAGTCGATGTTCTTTTCTTGTACAGGGCAAGATATTGAAACGGTGGAGGTGTATCATCCTGAGGAGGGAGAACATGTACAAAGCTCACCTCTTCAGCCTTTATTTTTTGAAAATGAACAGTATGAAGTAATGGTTGTGTTAAAGGGGACAAAAGAGCTGTTTTTAGTAAATGAAATGACAGGTATTAAGCAAAAAAGTCGTAATGTGTATGGAGAGGGACAGTCAATTTTGTTCAGTACAATTTTTCTGCAAAATGAAATTGGCTATACAACGTTCCACGTTATGAGCGGGATAGAAAAAATTATAGCGTTTACGCTAGAAATATTCCCTATCAAAATGGACTATAAAAGTGATTACCTTTCTATGGTTAAATCCATTAATCAATCAACGTATGGGATGGCTTACAAATTGATTGGCAATACGTATTTAGAAGGTTCTTTGGATTTGACAGTTAAAGAAGGAAATTGGCTGGAATTTTATCATGTTTTATCTCATCACTTTCAACCTTTTATGAAATATATTAACCAAATAGAAAAGCAGCCAACACGCACGATTTTAAAGGAGAAAGAGTTTATGAGAGGAGACCAGCTCAAAAAGCCAGATAGCTTATCAATAGGATACTTGCGTAAACACCCTAATTATTTCGTACCTGCTAAAAGAGGTATCCGTTTAAAACGGAATAAATATGTAATACCGAACAAAGCCATTGGCACAAGTAGAAGCGACACGGTAGATACGCTTGAAAATCAAACGATGAAATGGATGTTAATGACTGTTGAGAATAAGCTAGAACAGCTTTTTTTACACGTTATGAATCGAAAGGAAGAGTATCATGGTTCCATGGTGAAACGGAATATGATAGAAGAAATTAATCGCATGCAGCAAGCTGTAAAAACAGTTCACTCCAACTTTTTTTGGAAACAGATAAGTACTAAATCAGTCTATTCAATAGATCGTCGTATTCGCCAAATTCCTGTCTATAAAGAAGTATGTAAGTACTATATGATGTTAATGCGAGGAATTACATTGAATGGAGAATTTTATACGCTATCTCTGAAAAATACGGCGTGGTTATATGAATATTGGGTTTATTTACGAATACGTGATCTACTTCAGACGCATGCGACCTTAATAACACATAACAGCATAAAAATGATAGAAAATGGGCTGTTTATGAATACTGGAGCATCACACCATGCATTTGTTTCAAACAGCGGGAAGCGTATTTATCTTTTTTATCAAAAAGAATTCAGATCAAAGTACACCACTACTCAAAGGCCGGATTTAGTATTGGCGTTTGAACAAAGCAATGGAAAATACGAGAACTATGTTTTTGATGCCAAGTATCGGGTACAGCGCAAAAATCACAAACTTATTCCTAAGGAAGAAGATCTAAATACGATGCATCGATATCGCGATGCTATTTTAAATAGTGAAAATGAGCGTATTATTCAAAAGGCGATTGTATTGTTCCCGAGCAATGATAAATCTTCTGCAGACCTCTTTCTTCAAAGTGTTGAAAAAGTAGGGGTAGGAGCGCTTCCTTTCTTACCGACCAATGAAAACATAGTAAAAGACTTTATCTTAGGTCTTTTGACCAAATTTAACTAGCATATGCTTTAAAAGAAACGTAAGGCTGCACCGTTTTCTCAACCAATCTATATACTGAAAATAAGTTCAATTGAACTCCTTTAAAAAATAGAAAATGGAGGGGAACAATGATGGTAGAACAATCAATATTTCAGCAATTAGTAAATGCTTCTGCTCATGATCGCTACACGTATTTTATCGAGCAAGTAATTAAATGCAAACGAGTTTGGATTGTTCTTGATGAACATAATCAGGTAAAGATGACTGGAAATGATGATAACAAGCGGTTAGTACCCGTATGGCCTTGCAAAGAATATGCACAGTGCTGCTTACAGCATGCACCATCTGGTTGCAGAGTCATTGCTATTTCTCTTGATACATTTATGAATGAACTCTTACTAGGTATGAAGAAAAAGGGCATGTTATCCTCTGTATTTTGGAATGGGTTAGATACCATTATTATCGGTGTTGATCAGCTATTGTTCGACTTAGAGTGGGAAATTGGAAAGACAGAGATTATTCATTAACCCTTTTAGGTTTTAGCGATTTTTATAGTTAGATATAGGACCTTTAGATTGTTTTGGATTTAAATTTTTCAGCTTATTTTTGAGATAATCCTGTAGAATTTTTCGCTTTTTCTTTCGCTGTTTGTCGCGGTTTTTCATAAGTAATCACCACCTTCCTTTACTTTTATTATACGTAATAATTAGTATTGGTCACTAGTCAAAATAAAAAAATAACCGAAAAGCGTCTGCTTTTCGGTTATTTTTTTTGAGGATCATGAATATCTGAATCATGTTCTTCTGCAAATTCGGTACTATATGCAAATCCTTTTCGAAACTCTGTTCTTTTTACAGCACGCGTTCGATTTTGGAAGAAATGCGCTAGTGAGTAGCGGTGTACAAGCACTTCAACACCAGTAATAATCGTTGCTGATAAAATGCTTCCCCATGCTATTTGCATATAGTTATTCAATAAAATTGTCCCGAACACCCATACGCTCATGTAGGTTAAGATGAAATCAAAAGCAGTAGCTGCTTTATTACCTAAAGCAGGAAGAATAATGCGATCACCTAATATGTAAGATGCAGCGGTTACAAAAGCGCTAAACGATAAAATGTCAACAAACGTTGCATCGAAAAATAAGTCTAGTCCAATGGCGAATGCAATTATACATGAAATGAATTTTACGACGATAATGGAAATGTGCTTCATGTGTTTTATAAACCTACCTTTTCTTCTTAGTATGGACGAAGAATTATTTTTTATACAAAATCAAATTTTATGTAATATTTCTGTGACAAATTTAGATATTAGTTGTAATTTCTTGTTGGATTTTCTAAAATGTAAAAAGATAGAGTCGCATCATATGTATATACGACAACGATGAATCTGACAGGAGGAGCAGATTGTGAAGAAGATTTTATTGTTCACAGTAGCTGCATTATTAGCTACATTTTTTATTGACCGTGCCTATAGTGAACGCAATCAGGCACAGCTAGAGTCTCAATTAGTAGATGAAATAAATAAAACAAAAGAAGAAACGAAAAGTGATTACGCAGTAATTGATTTTAATGAACTCTTTGATTTTAACTGGGATGAAGTATATGTCTTTGGTCCAGAAGCGTCAGTAAAAGATGTTAATAAAGAACTTGGATTTAAATGGTCGGATGCTACATTAAACAGCGTGTTAAATAGTGAGGAAAATGTCGTTGTATTTGTAGAAAACAAACAGATTACCCAGTATATCAAGGTTCCAGTCGATTATGGCACCATTATTCCTAAAGAATCTGTAGTAAAAAAAGCGAACAATTAACTGTTCGCTTTTTTTATGCCTTTTTCTCAATCGTCTTTTTACGAGGTTTTTTGGGTTTTAAGTTAGATTGATCAATACTCAGTTTTAACATTTGCATCAGCTTGGTAACGTCTTGTTCAGACTGCTGCTGGTTAAAAGAAGCCATCGCTTCTTTGTTTTGAATAAGCTCATGTAGCATATCGCGATAGTCATCATGATGCACTTTTGGTTCAAATGGAGCAGATAATTTATTAATAATCTCTACAGCGGCTACACGATCTTTCGTTGATAGAGATGGTAACGAATCAATATGAGGAACGTCTTGTATATGCCGAAGCTCTTCATGAAAGTGTAGCGTTTGTAATAAAAGGCAGCCTTCATAAGAGCGGATGATTGCAAGCTGTTGCTTAGAATATAAAAAGACTTTTGCAATACCAACCTTTCCACTTTGTGCAAGACCTTCCAATAGTACGCTATATTCGCGCCCACCAAATTCAGTGGCTGAAATATAATAACTTTTATCAAAGTAGATTGGGTCAATTTCTTCTAGCTGGACAAAATGTAAAATATCGATAGTTTTACTTTGAGAAAATTGCTTTTTTAGCTTATCTAGCTCATGTTCTGATAGCGTCACAAAGTGACCTTCGCTTGTTTCATATCCCTTAATCAGTTCATCTGAATGAACATCACGTTCACAATGTTCACAGCGTTTTACATGATGAATGGGTTTGTAACAAACTGAGTGAAGCGTTCGCAATTTGATATCTTTGTCTTCAACTGCTCCGTGAAGCTTAATTGGAAATTCAATCAATCCAAAAGATAGCTGGCCTTTCCATGCTGTATGAAGCAAAAAATCACCTCGTTTTTTCTATAGTGTGCAACGAGGGACAGAAGATATGTACATCATTAATTAAGACTATTAAAACATAAATAGTCTTAATTAATCTATGTTCTAAATAAACAATATAAAAGAGGATTTGAGTAAATCTTATTCATTGGAGAATGGTTGGATAGGAACATGAGAAGCAGGAGAAGTAACGTTTGAGTTTTTATAGATGGTGATTTCTAGTATGGAGTTTTGAAGAGTTCCAATAATCTTTTTATTGGTCAACAAAAATGGGAAATCAATGGTTTTTTCAATCTTTTCTTCACGTGAAGCTTTTTGAGACGTATGCTGTTTATCATCGTATTCCTCATAGGTCACTTGTTTCGTCGCTACAAGGAAAAGTGATTGTGATTCAACTGATACATGAATATGTTGAGGGTGATAACCAGCAAGCTCTATTTCCACAATATAAGTATCTTCCGTTTCGAATAAATCTGCGCGAACAGAATCATAATCTAAATAGCTCATAAAAGGATTTTCCAAAATTAACTCTAGCAGTTCTCGAAAACTTTTTGAGCAATCGTTCTTAGAATGTTTGTTGTTCATACTTGTTTCCTCCGTTAAGATACACGTTCTTCCATAACCATCATATGCAAGCTTTCAAAGAGTGTGAAATGATGTATAGAAAGGAAAAGGTACCATGACTCGAGATAAACGAAGAACTGATGAAGTTACAACAGAAATTTTATCAGGAGTTATGCCATTATCTCTTTCAACAGAAAAAGGTAATGAGCTTCCAGAGGAAATTCAAGCGATGCAAGCCAATAAAGAAAAAAAGAGCCGCTAACGGCTCTTTTTTTGTTACATATCGTGACCGCTATTATGCTTTTGACGAGTATGCTGACGATTTTTTACTTTATGAGATCCACTAAGTGGTTCAGGTTGCCCAGTTTGATGTCCTTTAGGTGCGTTTTTATGCATGTCTTTACTATCGTTTTTGTTCATATGAAAGCTCCTCCTTTTCGTTGCTTCTCTTTTAATGTCGTTCATTATAGAAGCATTTATGCTCGGCATTTTTAACCTGTAAAACAAGGGTATGAATAACAGAAGGATATGAAACAATACAACAGAACAATGTAAAAAGGAGAGATATTATGCCATATCATAAAAATAGCCAGCAGGCTTTTCAAGCGGCTCAACAAGGTCATAAACAAACGTTAGACGCGTATGCACAATCAAATATTGTAAAACACGATGCAGCGTATGGACACGAACTAAAACTTCTTAAAGAAGAAATCAATGAAACATATCAACAAATTAATAATGCGCTGGAAACAGCTACTGAAACACAGCGTCAGCAGCTTACACAGTTTCAGCAGGACTTGCAGGGGATTATGAACGAAGTAAATGAGTAAACAACGAAAAAGCCATGTGGAAACATGGCTTTTTATGCTAGAAATCATGAGGTTTAAGGTATGTGCTTATCTAACACTAATAATCATTATGACCTATAAAAGCTCATGTTAAACGAGATTATTGATTTTTTTTACGTTTTTTATTATTTTGCTTTTGTTGTTCAGTAAGCGGCTCATTTGAAAATTCTTCGTTAAAACCCGCTCCTTTTCCTTGAGCGCTAGCAGCGTTTGCCCCAGGAATGACATGCTTTGATTTATGATTAGCCATTTGACTTCACCTCCATTTTTAATATGCGCAAAAGTCTATGAAATATGAATTATTAGAAAATGTTTGTGATTAATGATTATGTTATAAGAAAAACTTATGTAAATTAATAACATTCTTTTTATTTACTTATGTATAACATTATATTAAGATAGATGGTGAAGGGAATAGAGGATGGGGTAAGTAAAATCCTTTATACATAGCATTTAAGGGGGTAATGAAATGACTAAAAAAGACGTTTTTAACGCTCGTTCGTCATTCACAGTTAACGGTAGCACATATAATTATTACCGCTTACAAGCATTAGAAGAAGCGGGTTTAGGAGCGGTTTCAAAATTACCGTATTCAATTAAAGTATTATTAGAATCTGTTCTTCGTCAAGTAGACGGACGTGTAATTACAAAAGAGCACGTAGAAAATTTAGCAAAATGGGGAACTGATGAAATTCAAGAAGTAGATGTGCCGTTTAAGCCATCACGAGTTATTCTTCAAGACTTCACAGGTGTACCAGCAGTTGTTGATTTAGCATCTTTACGTAAAGCAATGGCTGATTTAGGTGGGGACCCAGATAAAATCAATCCAGAAATTCCAGTAGACCTTGTAGTTGACCACTCGGTACAAGTAGACAAAGCTGGAACATTAGATTCTTTACGAGTGAACATGGACCTTGAGTTCCAACGTAACACAGAACGTTATAAATTCTTGAACTGGGCTCAAAAATCATTTGATAACTATCGTGCTGTACCTCCTGCAACAGGAATCGTACACCAAGTAAATTTAGAATATTTAGCAAACGTAGTTCATGCAGTAGAAGAAAATGGCGAATATTTAGCGTTTCCAGATACATTGGTTGGAACTGACTCTCATACAACAATGATTAATGGTATTGGCGTTTTAGGTTGGGGCGTTGGTGGTATTGAAGCAGAAGCAGGAATGCTTGGTCAACCTTCATACTTCCCAGTACCAGAAGTTATTGGCGTAAAACTAACTGGTGAATTACCAAATGGTACAACAGCAACAGACCTTGCTTTAAAAGTAACACAAGTACTTCGTCAAAAGGGCGTTGTTGGAAAATTCGTTGAGTTCTTCGGACCAGGTGTAGCCCAGCTTCCATTAGCAGATCGTGCAACAATTGCTAATATGGCACCAGAGTACGGAGCAACCTGTGGATTCTTCCCAGTTGATAGCGAAGCGTTAGACTATATGCGTCTTACAGGTCGTGATGAAGCTGATATTCAGGTTGTCGAACAATATACAAAAGAAAACGGTTTATTCTACACTCCAGATGCAGCAGAACCAACGTTTACAGACGTAGTAGAAATTAACTTAGCCGAAATTGAAGCAAACCTTTCAGGTCCAAAGCGCCCTCAAGATTTAATTCCGCTTTCAGATATGCAAAGTGAATTTAAAAAAGCGCTAACGGCTCCTGTAAGTAACCAAAGCTTTGGCTTAAGTACTTCTGATGTAGAAAAAGAAGTAACTTTCAAGCTTGCTGATGGTACAGAAACAACAATGAAAACAGGTGCAATTGCGATTGCTGCAATTACAAGCTGTACAAATACATCAAATCCATATGTATTAGTAGCAGCTGGTTTAGTAGCTAAAAAAGCAGTTGAAAAAGGATTAGATGTTCCGGCTTACGTAAAAACATCATTAGCACCAGGTTCAAAAGTTGTAACGGGTTATTTACAAAGCTCAGGCTTACTTCCATACCTTGAAAAGATTGGTTACAATGTAGTTGGGTATGGCTGTACAACATGTATCGGAAACTCTGGTCCATTAGAGGACGAAATCGAGCAAGCAATTGCAGATAACGATTTATTAGTTACGTCAGTGTTGTCAGGTAATCGTAACTTTGAAGGTCGTATTCATCAGCTTGTAAAAGGAAATTACCTAGCATCTCCACCGCTTGTTGTAGCGTATTCTCTTGCTGGTACAGTTGATATTGATCTGCAAAAAGACCCAATTGGTGTAGGATCAGATGGTAAAGAAGTATTCTTTAGTGATATTTGGCCATCTCAAGACGAGATTAAAGAAGTAGTAAAAGCAACTGTAACGCCAGAATTGTTCCGTAAAGAGTACAATCGCGTGTTTGATGATAACGAGCGTTGGAATGAAATTGAAACAAGTGAAGAAGCTCTTTACACGTGGGATAATGATTCAACATATATTCAAAACCCACCATTCTTTGAAGGATTATCTGAAGAGCCAGGTGAAGTAGAAGCATTAAATGACCTGCGTGTTGTAGCGAAGTTTGGGGATTCTGTAACGACAGACCATATTTCACCAGCGGGTTCAATTGCAAAAGCATCGCCAGCTGGTCTGTATCTACAAGATAAAGGCGTTGAGCCAAGAGACTTTAACTCATACGGATCTCGTCGTGGTAACCATGAGGTAATGATGCGCGGTACGTTTGCAAATATCCGTATTAAAAACCAAATTGCGCCAGGCACTGAAGGTGGATGGACAACGTACTGGCCTGAAAATAAAGTGATGAGCATTTATGATGCTTGTATGAAATACAAAGAAGAAAACACAGGTCTTGTTGTTTTAGCAGGTAAAGATTACGGAATGGGAAGCTCTCGTGACTGGGCTGCTAAAGGAACAAACTTACTTGGTATTAAAACAGTTATTGCTGAAAGCTTTGAGCGTATTCACCGTTCAAACCTTGTATTAATGGGTGTTCTTCCACTTCAGTTTAAAGAAGGCGAAAGTGCTGAAACATTAGGCTTAACTGGAACAGAAACAATTGCTGTTCAAATTGATGAAACAGTAAAACCACGTGACTTTGTAAAAGTTACGGCAACGGATGAAGCTGGAAACAAAAAAGAGTTTGACGTATTAGTTCGTTTTGATAGCGAAGTAGAGATTGATTACTACCGTCATGGCGGTATTTTACAGATGGTATTACGCGATAAGCTTCAATCAAAAACGCACGCATAAGATAGCAAAAACGCACCTTTTGAAGGTGCGTTTTTCTTTTCATTTTTATAAAACGCTTTCAAGTGTGATATGATAATAAAAGATTCACATTTTAGGATGATTTTGCATGTTCTTGTACATATATAAATAAAAAGGGTCTTTGATTTCATAGAAGTTGGCTGAAGGGAGTAAGCGTAATGCTAAAAAAAGTTATAGCAACATTTTTGTTGGTGGGATTTGCTGGTTTTGCTGTGTGGCAAGCTTTAGCACCAAAAGATGATGAAGGAGAAAAGCTGTCATCGTATGCAGATTTAAACATAAAAGAAGGACAGGCTGAAGTAACAAATGGAGAGCCTTATGGCCTAGAGCCTGGAGACCAAGCTCCGCCCTTTACGTTAAAGGATACAGAAGGTAAATCAGTTCAGTTATCAGACTTTAAAGGGAAGAAAATTATTTTAAATTTTTGGGCTACGTGGTGCCCTCCTTGTAAAGAAGAAATGCCAGCTATGCAGCAGTTTCATGAAACATCAGGAAAAGAAGTTCATATCCTAGCTGTGAATTTAACGTCGTCTGAAGGTAGTAAACAAAGTGTTTCAACCTTTTTAAAAGAAAACAAACTATCGTTTCAAGTGCTTCTAGATGAAAAAGATGAGGTAGCTACAAAATCATATCGTGTGATGACCATTCCAACTTCATACTTTATTAATGAAAAAGGTAAAATCGTTAAGCGTATTAATGGACCAATGACGCTAGAACAAATGGAGGCCTTTGCGTCTGAAAGCAGCTCATAACAGCTGCTTTTTTTGCGAATAAAATGAAACCTTTCATTAGGCATGTTCGTATAGAAAGTATGGTCGAAAATTGATCTTTACTTTAGAAAAAGCTGCGTGTTTTAGCAAAAAATGATCAAATTTGGAGCGTTTTGAATTTTTTAGGTTTAATGTAAAGGATTATGGCAAAAATAATAGTAATTTATTGCAAGGTTATTTTTCAGACTTTTCCAAAATTTAAAAAGAATAGGTGATAAAGATGAGAAGAGTAAATAAACGCACGTTTGAAGAGTTAGTAAAAGAGAATAAAACTAAGTTGTTAGAAGACCGACAAGAAATTGACAGAATTGAGCGTGCCATCGAAGAGCGTCTAGAAAAACGTATGCTTGAAAAGGCTGAATAGTCCCTCTTGAAACTGGTTACAGTAACAGCAAGGAGGGGTTAACATGGGAAATCCGAAGAAATTCGCCAAACGCTTTGTACCTGACCACATTGGCACTCAGCCGCGAGAAGCCGGTGGTAACAATGGCAAGAAAATGCAAGATAAATCAGGAAAACACCCTCAGGTTATTCAGACAAAGGGAGAATAAAAAGCCGCTGTTTAGCGGCTTTTTTTGTTTTAAAAGGGTGTTATTTTCCACTTATACAAAGAGGAAACCGCTGCATACTAGAGGTGTACGAAAAAAGTATTTTAAAGGAGGTTTTTACTATGACATGGAGTAAACCAAATCCAGATGACCGTAGCAACAACGTAGAACGTTTGCAATCAATGGTTCAAAATACAATTGATAATATTGAAAAAGCTGAGGCTACAATGGCGCATGCGACTGGAGAAGAGCGTGCAAAAATTGAGCAAAAAAATCATAATCGAGAAGTAAGCATAGAAGCGATGCGCAACGAAATTCAAGACGAATCTAAAGCGCGTGAAGAAGGATATCCTAATTCGACTAACTAAGAAACATAAAGGCCAATTTTGGCCTTTATGTTTCTTTTATGTTTCTAATGAACAAAGAAAGGGAATAAACAGCTGATACTATTCATGAGGAGGAAAACCAGTGGGGCGCCTATTAACAAGTAAAGCAACATATCTCATGCTTGCACTTATATTATTACTAGCAATCGTTGCATTCTATCATACATACAAGCCGTTGCCTCAAGGCGTTTCATATGAAGGGAACGTACATTATGTACAGGACGTATCGCTGTTATATGACTTAACATATCAAAGCGGTGATGAAGGTAAGAGTGAGCAACAAATTTTCCGGCGGATTTTTGAAGCAATTGATAATGCTGAAAACTTTATCGTTATGGATATGTTCTTATTTAATGGCTATTATGATCAAGGTGAAACCTATCCAGCTATTAGCGATACGCTAGCAGGAAAATTAATTGAAAAGAAAAAGAAGGAACCCAACGTAGATATTTATTTTATTACCGATGAAGTAAACACAACGTATGGTTCACATCAATCAGAGTGGCTAGAGTCATTAAAACAAGCGGGGATTAAGGTTGTGGAAACGGACGTTACAAAGCTTAGAGATTCCAACCCTCTATACTCAAGCGTTTGGAGAAGTTTTTTGCAGTGGTTTGGACAATCTGGAGAAGGCTGGATTGCTAATCCATTTGGTGAGAATGCACCGAAGATTACGGCAAGGTCTTATTTGAAACTGTTTAACGTAAAAGCTAATCATCGGAAAGTAGTGGCTACAGATAAAACAGCTATTGTTTCATCAGCTAACCCTCACGATGCCAGTGGTTATCATTCTAATATGGCTTTTGAGGTGCAGGGAGATATCATTGATGATGTGGTTAAGACAGAAAAAGCCGTCGCCGATTTTTCGAGTAATGTGCAGGTACCGAAGCTCAGCTATGAAAAAGCTCCAAGTGGTGATATCGGTGTGCAGCTATTGACAGAGGGGAAAATATACAAAGAAATCATAAGCACGTTGGATCACGTACAATCAGACGATGAAGTATGGGTGGGGATGTTTTATCTTGCGGATCGCCAAGTTGTCAAAAAGTTAATACAAGCTTCTAATAAAGGTGCTAAAGTTCGGCTTATTCTAGATCCAAACGTCAATGCTTTTGGACAAGAAAAAATTGGTCTGCCTAATCGCCCTGTAGCTGCTGAGTTGTTAGATGATTCAAGCAACAAAATACAAGTAAGATGGTATAACACGGCCAAAGAGCAGTATCATCCCAAAACTCTATTTGTTCGTGGAAAGGGCGAGAGTACAATCATTGGAGGATCAGCCAACTTTACAAAACGTAATTTAGATGACTTGAATTTAGAGACCAATGTTAAAATTACCGCAGATTCTGATGAAGCTATTATGAAAGAAATGACTCAGTATTTTACACGTTTATGGGGAAATGAAGATGCAACTTATACCCTTCCATATGAAAAATACGAAAATAAAATGACCATTTTCCAAACATTACTTTATCGCATTCAAAAGATGCTTAGCTTCACAACGTATTGAATGCTGAGCCGATAAGTAGTGAAACTACACCAATTTGTGGTAATATAATACCGGTATGATTGCAATGTAGGAGGAAATGAAAAGTATGATTTCAATAAAAGAAATTGATGTGCGTTATAGTGAAACCGATCAAATGGGCGTAGTGTATCATGCAAACTATTTAGTATGGATGGAATTAGGGCGTACGCAGTTTATTCGAGATTTAGGCTTTAATTATGCTGAGATGGAGCAAGAGGGTATTTTATCACCAGTCATTGACATTAACGTTTCCTATAAAAAGCCACTTCATTATGGAGAAACAGCTAAAATTCAAACATGGCTTGATTATTATGATGGCTTGCGCGTGGTGTATGGATATGAAATTACAACGCCGGATGGAAGTATTGCTCTAACTGGCACTTCTTCGCATGTTTGTGTAAAAAAAGAAAACTTCAAGCCAATCTCCATTCGAAAGCAGTTGCCTGAATGGCATGCAGCTTACGAAAAAGCTAATAAAGGTAAAGAGTAAAAAAAGCATCGATGTATAGTCGATGCTTTTTTTATCATGCTTCGTAAATAAATTCAGGTTCACTTGCCTCTTCATTAAAAATGACTTTTAAGTCATGACCATCGAAATACCAGAGATCTTCTTCTTCTACAAAGAATGTTAAACCATTAACTTCAGTTTTTACACCGATATTGGACGGTTGGTCTTTATTAATACCAAGCGAAAATCCTTTTTGAACATTACTACAACCACCGTAGCGAACGAAAAAGCGTAAATGTTCATTGCCTTCTAACATCATTTCATCTTTGTACCATTGGGCAGCTTGTTCTGTTACGTTTAATTTCATTATGTGTTGCTCCTTCCATCACTAGGGTTCCTTTCTTATTATAGTAGAAAAAAGCTAAAATTACCATTAATACAATTGGATGAACGTGGAAGCGTAAAAAAGATAGTCAAAGGAGTTATAAAGTAAACACTGTTCTAAATAACCACTTTGACTACCTTCTTCATTTAAATTCATAGGGTTTCTCAATTGTTTCCCAACAATGAATACAGTAACGACTGCTTTGCGTTTGTTTATGAATCTTTTTTTCACGTTTGCACATTGGACAGCGGCTTTGCTTCATCTCAATCACCTCCTACTGTCAGTATAGCTAAAAAAACATAAATGTATTCGCTTACATTATTGAAAAAAAAGAAGTGAAGGCTTTTAACCTTCACTTCTTTTTTGAGAAAAACGTAACTTTTGGTTCTGTTCCTTGACGAATTCGACCAAGGTTCGCGCGATGACGATAGATAACAAAAGAAGCCAAGAATCCAACAATGATGATTAAAATTAGTTCGCCTGTAAATAGTGTATAAATAAATGCGATGATACCTGCAATCATTGAGGATAGCGATACATACTTGGTGATGTATAAGCAAATGAAGAAGCACGCAAGCAATGTTAAAAATAAAAGAGGCTCATAAAATAATAAAACACCAGCGGATGTGGCAACGGCTTTGCCACCTTTAAACTTCGCAAATAGCGGATATGTATGTCCAATAACAGCGAATAAACCGACTAAAAGAGGATGAAGCCCTGAATGAAATAAAACAGCTAATGAAGCAGCAAACGTTCCTTTCAAAATGTCTCCCAACGTTACAAGGATACCAGCTTTTACTCCTAGTGTTCGAAAGGTATTGGTTCCTCCTAGGTTTCCGCTCCCGTGTTCACGTATATCAATGCCGTATCCCCATTTTCCAACAACTAGTCCAAAGGGAATAGAGCCGATGATATAGGCCAGAATAGGTAATAGATAATCCATTTGACAAAAGCTCCTTTATCTATATATCGTATCTATTTTACCATGAGATAGCAAAAACACCATACATAGTTTTTAAGTAGGGTATTTTTTTCTATATGTTTAAAGGAAATGTTTACAAAACACTAAAAAACGGGTAACATATGCAGGAAAAATTATTTTATACATCGAACGTTTAAGCATAAAAGGAGATGAAAAGTGTGACAGTTCAAATTCCACCACGTGAAGAATTAGGAAAGATTCTAAAAAACAGCAAACGAATTGCGGTAGTAGGGTTATCAGATAATCCAGAACGAACGTCTTATATGGTTTCAGAAGCTATGCAAAAAGCTGGATATGAAATTATCCCCGTTAATCCATTAGTCGATGAAGTATTAGGCGTAAAATCGGTAAAATCATTAAAAGACGTTAAAGGACATGTTGATATTGTAAACGTGTTCAGAAGATCTGAGCATTTATTAGATGTCGCAAAAGAGTTCTTAGAAATTGATGCGGATGTTTATTGGGCTCAGCTAGGATTAATAAATGAAGAAGCATACGAGCTTCTAGCAAGTAAAGGCTATACGGTTGTCATGGATCGTTGTATTAAAGTAGAACATGCGCTAACGAAATAAACCCTTGATAGGATATGAAAAACCCATGCATGAATGGAAGCATGGGTTTTTCATATCTTCAATCAAATGACTGTTAGACAACGGTTCCAAGGTCATCTATAATCAAGGGATAAGGACTATATAGCTTTTATAATGCGGAAATATGTGCTAAAATCGTTTAAGTATGCTAAAATAGAAACGTATGTTCTTACTGAGCGGATAAAACACGAACAAGTAAAGATAAACATATAAAAGGCAGCACGCTGCTGCCTTCTACATAATGAGGAAAGTGTGTTTGTATGGAAGGGGTATGTATGAATGGCTCAAAAGCAAAAATTTAATTATAACGAAGACGCGATTCAAGTATTAGAGGGATTAGATGCTGTTCGTAAACGACCAGGAATGTATATAGGTAGCACAGATACAAGAGGGCTTCATCACTTGGTTTATGAAATTGTTGATAACTCCGTTGATGAAGCATTAGCAGGGTATGGTGAAGAAATCATTGTAACCATTCATCAAGATAACTCTATTTCAGTGCAGGACAAAGGGCGCGGAATGCCGACGGGTATGCATAAATTAGGAAAACCTACGCCGGAAGTTATTTTAACAGTACTTCATGCTGGAGGTAAGTTCGGACAAGGTGGCTATAAAACAAGCGGTGGTTTACATGGTGTAGGTGCATCGGTTGTAAATGCGTTATCTGAATGGTTAACGGTTACAATTTACCGAGAAGGAACTATTTATGAACAGCGCTTTGAAAACGGCGGGAAACCTGTTACAACGCTAGAAAAAAAAGGAACAACGAGAAAAACAGGAACGACAATTCACTTTAAGCCAGATCCATCAATTTTTTCAGCGACTGTTTACAACTTTGATACGTTAAGCGAACGCTTACGTGAATCAGCGTTCTTGTTAAAAGGTTTTAAAATTGAACTAATTGATAAGAGACATAACCAGCACGAAGTGTTTCACTATGAAACGGGAATTGAAGCTTTTGTTACATATTTAAATGAAGAAAAAGACACGCTGCATCCAGTTGTTTCTTTTGAAGGCTTTCAGAATAGTATTGAAGTCGAATTTGCTTTTCAATTTAATGATGGCTACTCAGAGACGATTTTATCCTTTGTTAATAACGTTCGTACAAAAGATGGTGGGACGCACGAATCGGGAGCAAAAACGGCAATGACACGTGCGTTTAATGAATATGCAAGGAAAGTAAACCTTTTGAAAGAAAAAGATAAGAATCTTGAAGGAACGGATATACGTGAAGGGTTAGGTGCCATTGTTTCGGTTCGTATTCCTGAAGAACTTCTTCAATTTGAAGGTCAAACAAAAGGGAAGCTTGGAACAAGTGAAGCGCGTTCGTCTGTAGATGCCGTGATCTCTGAACAATTAGCCTACTTTCTAGAGGAAAACCCAGACGTCAGCTCGCTGCTTGTAAAAAAAGCTATTAAAGCTGCTCAGGCAAGAGAAGCTGCGAGAAAAGCAAGAGAAGACGCACGTAATGGAAAGAAAAGAAAGCGTCAAGAAACAGTGTTAAGTGGCAAGTTAACACCTGCACAGTCACGCAATCCTCAAAAAAATGAGCTATATTTAGTTGAGGGAGATTCAGCGGGTGGTTCTGCTAAACAAGGACGTGACCGTCGTTTCCAAGCCGTATTGCCTTTGAGAGGGAAAGTTATTAATACGGAAAAAGCAAAACTTCAAGATATCTTTAAGAATGAAGAAATTAGCACAATCATTCATGCAATTGGTGGAGGTGTTGGAGCTGAGTTTGAAGTGGATGATATCAACTATGACAAAATCGTCATTATGACTGATGCAGATACGGATGGTGCTCATATCCAAGTATTACTTTTAACATTTTTCTACCGTTATATGAAACCATTAGTTGAAGCAGGGAAAGTATTTATTGCTCTTCCACCTCTTTATAAAGTAAGCAAAGGAACTGGGAAGAAAGAAGTTCTAGAATATGCTTGGAGCGATGAAGAATTACAAGGAGCAATAAAAAAAGTAGGAAAAGGCTATATCATTCAGCGCTATAAAGGTTTAGGAGAAATGAACGCAGATCAGCTATGGGAAACAACCATGAATCCTGATACAAGAACGCTCATTCGAGTGCGTATCGATGACGCAGCACGAGCAGACCGCCGCGTTACTACCTTGATGGGTGATAAAGTAGAACCGAGAAGGAAATGGATTGAAAGCAACGTTGCATTTGGACTCGAAGAAGATCCAAATATTTTAGATAATGAAAATGTAGTAACGGTCGCAGAGGAGGACGCACAATGACACAAGCAGAACGATTTTTAGATTTACCTCTTGAGGACGTAATTGGCGACCGCTTTGGACGATATAGTAAATATATTATTCAAGAGCGTGCGCTACCCGATGCAAGAGATGGATTAAAGCCGGTACAGCGCCGCATCTTGTATGCAATGCATGTGGAAGGAAATACGGCTGAAAAAGGGTTTCGTAAATCAGCAAAGACAGTTGGTAACGTAATTGGTAACTATCACCCTCATGGAGATTCTTCAGTTTACGATGCGATGGTGCGTATGAGTCAAGACTGGAAAGTACGAAACGTACTCGTTGAAATGCACGGGAACAACGGTAGTATTGACGGTGATCCACCAGCAGCAATGCGTTATACGGAAGCGCGTTTATCAGCAATGGCCTCTGAGCTGCTACGTGATATTGACAAACAAACAGTAGAGTTTGTTCCTAACTTTGATGATACTAGCGAAGAACCAACCGTGTTACCAGCAATGTTCCCGAGTTTACTTGTAAATGGCTCAACTGGAATTTCAGCTGGGTATGCTACTGAAATTCCACCTCATCATCTCGAAGAAGTCATTGACGCAACAATTATGCGAATTGATAATCCATCAAGCTCAGTAGAGGAGCTAATGACGGTTATTCATGGTCCTGATTTTCCAACAGGTGGTATTATACAGGGCGTTGATGGAATCAAAAAAGCATATGAAACAGGCAAAGGAAAAATCATCATTCGAGGAAAAGCCGAAATTGAGGATGTGCGCGGAGGCAAGCAACAAATTGTCATTACAGAAATTCCGTTTGAGGTAAATAAAGCAAATCTAGTAAAAAAGATGGATGAGTTGCGCATCGATCGCAAGGTAGAAGGTATTGCAGAAGTTCGTGATGAAACTGACCGCACGGGTCTACGCATTGTTATTGAACTAAAGAAAGATGCTAATGCACAAGGTGTACTAAACTATTTATATAAAAATACGGATTTACAAGTTCCTTATAGTTTTAATATGGTAGCTATTTCAAAGAAAAGACCAACATTAATGACCCTACCAAGCATTTTAGATGCGTATATTGATCATCAGCGTGAAGTGGTTACAAATCGCTCAAAATATGAGCTGCAAAAGGCAAAAGAGCGAGAACATATTGTAGCTGGCTTAATTAAAGCACTGTCTATTTTAGATGAAGTAATTTCTACAATCCGAGCGTCAAAAGATAAGCGAAATGCAAAAGATAACTTAATGACGCAGTTTGAGTTTACAGAAAAACAGGCAGAAGCAATTGTTTCCCTGCAGCTCTATCGTTTAACAAACACGGATATCACCGCACTAGAACAAGAGTCGGAAGAACTTAAAGGTAAAATTACAGAGCTTGAAGCCATCTTAGCTAGTGAGAAAAAGCTTTTTAGCGTCATTAAAAAAGAGCTTCGTCGCGTGAAAAAGCAGTACGGCGACGAGCGTCGTTCAAAGATTGAAGCAGAAATTGAAGAAATCAAAATTAATCTTGAAGTGATGGTACCTTCAGAAGATGTTATTGTCACAGTAACAAAAGATGGTTATGTTAAACGTACAAGCTTACGTTCATATTCAGCTTCGAATGGACAAGATTTCGGTATGAAAGACACGGATCGCATCCTTTCAAAGCTGGAAATCAACACAACTGAAACACTTTTAATTTTCACAAGAAAAGGAAACTATTTATACTTGCCTGTACATGAACTTCCTGATATCAGGTGGAAAGATATGGGGCAGCATATCATGAACATTGTTCCAATTGATAAAGACGATTATATTGTGAACGCAATTCCAATTAAAGAGTTTAAAGACGATCACTATTTGTTATTCTTTACGAAAAACGGCATGATTAAAAAATCTGAATTGCTGCAGTATAAAGCGCAACGTTATTCTAAAGCTCTTGTCGCTGTGAATGTTAAAGGTAATGACGAAGTGGTAGATGTGTACGTAACAAATGGCAAACAGCAGGTCTTTATTGCCACTCGTCAAGGATACGGCCTATGGTTTGCTGAAGAAGAAGTCAATGTTGTGGGAACGCGTGCTGCAGGTGTGAAAGGGATTAATTTAAAAGAAAACGATTATGTCGTGAGTGGCGTTGTTTTTAGCGAAGAAAAAGTAAAGGAAACTGATTTATTTATTACAACGCACCGAGGTGCTATTAAGAAAACAAAAATGACGGAATTTGAGCAGTCGTCTCGAGCGAAGCGTGGATTAGTAATGGTTCGTGAATTAAAAGCAAATCCTCATCAAATTACAAAAGTGAAGGTTGTCACGAAGGAAGATGAGGTTGTGATACAGTCAGAGAAAAATCAAATAGAGCGCATTGATCCAGCGTCAATGCGACCAAGCGACCGCTATAGCAACGGTTCGTTTGCAATCGATCAAGCGGAATCTGGAGACGTTATTGATGTATGGATTGAGAAAAAATTAAAATAAAGCAATAAAAAGAACGCTATTTTGTAGCGTTCTTTTTATTGCAGTTTAATTCTATATAAACTATGTTCTAAATAAACAACATAAAAGAAATAAGCAGCTAAAAAATATCAACATGAATATAAAAAATCAACATAAAAATAAAGTAGGCATAATGAAAGGAAGTGTGCGTTTATGGGCTATTACCTTACCGTTGATCGAAAAGGTACAAAAATATATGTTGAAGATATTGGAAGTGGAATGCCTGTATTGTTTCTTCACGGTTGGCCAGTTAATCATAAAATGTATGAATATCAGTTTAATGTTCTTCCGAAATATGGGATTCGCTGTATTGCAATAGACTTACGTGGGTTTGGGAAATCAAGTCGTCCGTTTAAAGGTTATACATATAACTCATTAGCCGACGACGTTCGAGCAGTTATTCATGCGTTACAACTTCCAGCTGTAACGCTAGTGGGTTTTTCAATGGGAGGGGCAATTGCTTTACGTTATATAAGCAGACATTTAGGGTTCGGAGTGAACAAACTTATCCTAGCTGGTGCAGCCGCGCCTAGCTTTATTAAAAGAAGCGGTTTTCCCTATGGGTTTTCTAAAGAAGAAGTAGATGCTATCATTCAAGCGACGTACCAAGACCGGCCGGCCATGCTTGCTGATTTTGGGCAAAAATTTTTCAATTCAAAACTTAGCCCTTCTTTTAGAGATTGGTTTCAATTGTTGGGTCTAGAAGCTTCGGGTCACGGAACAATTAAAACAGCAAAGTCACTGCGTGATGAAGATCTACGTGAAGACCTCAGTCAAATTTTTGTAAAAACATATATTTTACATGGAAAAAAAGATCAAGTTTGTCCATTCCCCTTAGCCGAAGCTATGCATAATGGAATTGAGGATTCAACGTTAATTCCTTTTGAACAGAGTGGTCACGGCCTTTTTTATGATGAACAAAAAAAGTTTACTGAAACCTTAAAAGATATTGTTTATTCTGCTGAAAAACGAGAATGACGGAGCTAAAAAAATGAAAAAGGCTAGTCAGAGGCTGTTTCCTATGGACAAAAGCCTTTCTTTCTGCCAGCTTGCTTATAGGTTATTCTTGTTACTTGTAAAGTTGAAGAATATAACAAGAAGTAAACATAAAGCACACTACTTCTTAATAAAAATGTATGGTGGAAACCTGTAAGGAGGGTTTTAATGAGAAATAAAAAGCTATTTAACAGCAAGGAAATTATGGATTCGTCGATTGTGCCTGAATGGGGAAAAGAAGTTTTTACTAATTTTAGTCAAGATATGCTTTCTGAAGAGAATCCTTTCCCATGCATTTTAGGAGTAGAAGGATTAAAGAAAGATTTGCTGCGCTTTGCGTTTGTTTCTTCACCATACAACTATAAAGATATTAAACTCTGTGCAGAAGCACTTAAAGAATATATTTCATGTTTTCGCACATTAGGTCGTTATACATCATTTGTTGTGTTCTTTGAGCCTGAACATAAAAAACGTACGATGACTCAGTATGAAACAATGTTTTGGGATACACTCACATTTTTACATCAAATTGACAGAAAGCCTTGGCCAGAAGATATCCCCAAAGACCCTAATGATCCTCTATGGGAGTTTTGTTTTGAAGGTGAGCCAATATTTGTTGTATGTAATACACCTATACATGAATTACGAAAAAGTCGGAAGAGCAGCAGTCTTATGATTACATTTCAGCCGAGATGGGTGTTTGAAGGAATGACACCTCATACAAAAGTTGGTCAGCAAGTTCAAAAAACAGTTCGAAATCGACTTGAAGAATACGACAAAGTTGAAGCGCATCCTCATCTAGGATGGTACGGGAATCAAGAAAATCATGAATGGAAGCAATATTTCTTACGAGATGTTAACAACTCATTTCCAACAGAGTGTCCATTCAAACTAAAAAGGAGTGAAAGAGATGGAACTAAAAAAAGCCTTTATTAAAAAAGGGATTGGCGGTGGACTTGAAGAAGTTATACATGAACTACTTCCAAAACATACCGGTTATGTAGAAGTTCAGCATGATGTTGCAGGGCAAGAACACCCAAGTCATACTCACCCAACCGACGAGATTCTTCATATTATTGAAGGGTCTATCTACTTTACAGTTGAGGGAGAAACAACTCGGTGCGAAGCGGGAGATCGCATTTATTTACCAAAACAGACGCAGCATGCTTCAAAAGCTGATGTAAATGGTTGTACGTATGTAATCTCCATTTTAAAATTTTGATGAAAGAAGTTGATGACTGGAATGATTCAATCAAACCCTGTTTTAATCATCATAGATGTACAAAAAGGTTTTGAACAAGATGCTTGGGGAACTCGTAATAATGTTCATGCAGAAGATAATATGCTCACTCTTTTACAAGCATGGAGGAGACAGCAGTTTCCAGTTATTCACGTTCAGCATGCTTCAAAAAGCGAAACATCTCCTCTTTTTCCAGGGACGGAAGGCTTTCGTTTCAAAGAAGGATTTGGTCCTGTTGGTGATGAATACTTAATTCGCAAACATAAAAATAGCTGCTTTATAGGGACAGAGCTAGATAACTATCTAAAGGAAAACGGATATGATACGCTTATACTAGTGGGGTTAACAACCAATCATTGCGTCTCTACAACGGCACGTATGGCAGGAAACTTAGGTTATCGCACCTACGTAATACACGATGCAACTGCGTGTTTCAACTTGTTATCATACGATGGGGAAACAACTTTTGCGGCAGAAGATGTTCATCGCTTAAGCTTATCATCGCTTCATAATGAATTTGCGACGGTTACTTCAACGTCTGAAGCGCTACGTGTACTGCAATCCTATCAATATATTAAATAAACCCTGATGCAACAGCATTAGGGTTTTTTGTGTAGATTATTCTGAAAAAAACAAGTACAATAGAAACATCATTTTGAAAAAGGAGCAAGATACATCATGACAGTAATTAGAAAAGCTTTAGCAGAAGACTTACCTTCAATGGTAGATATTTATAATCAGTCAGTGCGCCAAAGCGCAGCAACATTTGACTTAACGCCTGTAACGATTGAACAGCGTAAAAGTTGGTTTGAATCTCATGACCAAAGTCAACTATTTCCTCTGCTTGTTGCTGAACGAAATAGTGAAGTAGCTGGATACGCATCTTTGTCTTCCTATCGTGATAAAGAAGCATATATTCGAACAGTTGAGCTCTCTGTATATGTCGATGAAGCTCATCAGGGGTATAGAATTGGTAAAAGCCTAATGGAAGCTATTTTAGCACAAGCAAAAGAGTTAAATCATCACGTTGTTATTTCCGGTATTACAAAAGGAAACGATAAAAGCATTAAAATGCATGAACAGTTTGGATTTACGTTTTGTGGAGAGTTCAAAGAAGTAGGTTGGAAGTTTGATCAATGGCAAGATGTTCTGTTTTATCAGCTTATTCTTTAAATAAAATTTGCTTCTTACTTATGTGAGAAATATGGTATAATAGGAAGCGTTCTAATAATACATATCAACGTACCACAGGGGGAGCCTGAATGGCTGAGAGTGAACCAATTGTTCTGACCCTTTGAACCTGTTAGTTAATGCTAGCGTAGGGAGTGTGGATCGTGCAGCTTGTGCTGTCTCCTGTGTTTGTCGTTGAATACTAATGATTTTACAACAGGAGTGAAAAGACGATGAATAAAGGAATGTCTTTACAAGCGAAAATTGAAGTGGCAATCTTTGCAGCTTTAGCAATGATTATTGATATATTGCCATCCATCACAATTGCACCCGCCGTGTCCATATCTTTTTCCATGGTACCAATCTTCATTATTTGCTTTCGATGGGGATTTAAATCCGGTGTTGTAGCTGGATTTTTATGGGGATTACTACAAGTTGTCACGGGCACTGCTTATGTGTTAACACCTCTACAAGCTTTTATTGAGTATTTTATTGCATTTGCGTTCATTGGCCTAGCAGGGCTATTGTCAGGTGTTATCAAGCAGAACTTAGCTGCTAACAATCGAACAAAAGCATTTATGTTTATTATTTTAGCTATCATTATCGGAAGCGTTGCTCGTTATTTCTGGCACTTTGTTGCAGGAATTGTCTTTTGGGGCTCTTATGCACCAAAAGGAGTATCGGCATTATGGTATTCATTTACAATGAACGGATTGGCAATGGTGGGCTCCATGATTGCTTGTCTAATTATTTTAGCCGTATTAATTCCGTCTGCTGCAAGAGTGGTATTAAACCGCGCTTCATAACTGAAATGAATGGAACCTATAGGAGTAACATCCTATAGGTTTTTTTGCTTTTTCAAACGAATCTACATGTTTTCAGTGTTTTTGTTCTTTTTATGAAAGGGTTGAGGGTTTTTTTGTAGAATGGTATACTAGGTCTGTTTGTTGGAAGAATATACATACCATTTTTTTGTAGGAAGGAATCATTTTAATGAACAAACGTAATCTCCTTTATATGACGATTGCAACATCCCTTTTACTAGCAGGGTGTCAGCAAAAAGCTCAAAAAGCAACTGAGGTCGACACAGACTTGATGATTGCAGGAGAGATAGAAAGTCATGATCAAGAAGAAAAGAAAGATATTGGTGAAAACCAGTACAAATATGATATTTCAGATGCAATAGATGAAAAAACAATCTCACAATTTATGAATAGCTACTTCAAGGCTTTGCATGATGGAATTTTTAATAAATCGGCTAAGGCGATTCAAACTTATACAATAGAAGATAGTGAGTTTTATAAACAGCAAGTGATGAAAATTGATAACTTTTCTAAGCAAGGAATTCATCAAGAACTAAAGACGATTCAAGTTGTGAATTGGTATGAAGCTGAAAGAAACCAAATAAAATTACAAACATTTGAAGAGATCATTATACATCAGCCTAATAAAAAGGATTATACAAAGAGCGTCAACCAATTGTATACGCTCATAAGCAATCAAGGTACATTGCGGATTAAAAGCGTAGAGCCTTATGCATTGAATGAAGCGGAAGACACAAGTTCAAATGCACCTGCTATTACAAGAGCAGCTAGCTTAAATGAGTATAACGGTAAATGGTCCACTGCTAATTCAGACTTAAAAGGCGCTCCTATCGTAGAGTTTTATGCCTCTTCTAACTCAGAGGCTACGGTGAAGATTCATGCGTATAAGCCGCCAAATTCAGTAGAAGTGGCTACAGTAGAAGCAAAAAACGTAACGTTTAAACATAATCAGGCTGTCATTCATTATGATGCGGACAGTAATGGAAACAAAGGAACCATTGTCTTAACACTAAAAGCAAATTCTCTTTTTGTTATTCATAAATTAGAAAAAGCTACTGAGTCTAAATGGACCATTCCAGCAGGCGCATTTGAGCTGTCTACGTTTGAAAGCTAAACAAGATAAAAGAAAAAAGGGGGATTCAAATGCGAAATCTATGTGTAGTGGCCATAATTTGTTCCCTGTGGCTTTTGTTGTCAGCATGTAGTGAGCCAAAGTCTGCTCCAGCCCCGACACCCAAAGAAACTAAATCAGAAGCTACTGTTCCAGCTGAAGCTGTTGATGAGTCAGCTAATGAGCCTAAGAAAAATTCTTCTCTTCCCGTTGTAACAAACGAAGAAGCTAAGCAGCTTGCTACAGATTCACTGTCAAATGTTGTCCAAACCTTTGACGTGTTAGGGAAAGAAGAGGAATGGGACAATGAGGAGAAACCAGCAGATTTTCAACTGCTAAGTCCTAAGCTTAAAGAGTTTGCTACGAGTTCATTAGTTGCTACAAAGCTAAAAACAATCGCCACTTCTTATTACTGTCAATGTGATGAACAGCCTATTCCAGATCTAAAAACAACGGTGCGTTTTAAAGTAATTAACAATCGCCCTGGTCAATTTTCAATTTCAGCTATTCAACCTCTGGATGAAAAAGGGAACGGAGGTACAACTATTTATTTAAATATGAAATATGGAAAAGATGGTTGGAAGTTAAATGAATGGGACGAAATGACGTATCGTCAAAAATCATTAGATATTTCTTCAGATGAGTATATAGAATATCGAAAAATAATAACGCCTAACGAAACAGTGTCGTTTAATAAAGAAACGGCCATTGAAGATAAAGATGGTAATCAAGAGAAGGTTTTACTTTTTAAAGATGGTTCTGGAGAATTTGGTGTTTTAGCAAAGAGCTCGGAGCGGATTAACCAACTTAAAGAAGATATGCCAGTCATTTTGCCTGTGGAAGATATTGAGGTAGATTTGAACAAAGTTACAGAAGTAGATGCTTCGGTTGTTCGTGCATTTACAGAAACCTATTTACGTGATTTAACAGAAGCTATTAATCTTAATGAGTTTGATCGTATTCAACATTATTTTGAAAAAGATAGCACATTGTTTAATGAACAACAGCAGCTCGTTAAAACACTGTATGATCGAACAATACGAGAAGATCTTGCAACGGTTGATATTTTAGAATGGACGCCTAAGGAAGAAAATAGCTACGAAGTAAAAACGAAAGAAGTTATGAACATTACCATAAATGAACATACGGAAGAAAAAGAATATTACCGAGTATACACAATCGTACATGAAAATGAAAAGCTCGTCATTACTCAATTAGAATCTTACTGAAAACTCAGCACCTAGCTGAGTTTTTTTCGAGGTAAATACTTTATCATACTAACGCAAGATAACTCTTCCTTATCAAGCGTTAGTATGATAAAGTAAAGAAAAAGCAGAAAAAACGCCAATAAATTACATATTTTTACATAATTATTGATGTGTTTAAAAAAACGACCTCTTTAAATAGGGTTATATATCGTTTTAAAACAACTTTAATACCAATACATTCAATTTTAAAAAAACCTCTTAAAATGGATTTTGAAGCTTTTAAGAGATGGTGATTAAAAGAAGGTGGAAATAATGAAAAATGAAAACAAATTAATGCAAAGTCAATCTTCTCTGTCTTTTCGGCAATTAAAAGAACAGTGGGGAAATCTGTTAGATGAAAATCAAAATTTATCGTTGAGTCATACAGACAATGAAACATTTGTTGAGCTTTTTATGAACATTAAAATGATAAAGCCTGAGCTGTCTCCACATACCATTCGAGCGTACCATCAAGATTTAAAGACAGTTTTGACTTTTTTTAAAGAGATAGATGTTTCCTTAAAAGAAGTTGGGTTTATGGAAGTGAAGGCATTTAATCATTGGGTGAATCAAACGTATGCAAAAAGAAGCGCTGCAAGAAAGTTAGAGTTTTTTAGAAGGATGCTCACCTTCGGTCATGAAACGCAGTTTTATCCTTCGTTGTATACAACTTGGATTGAAAAGCCTACGATTTCAAAGGGACATTATAGTGAAAAAAAACAGGTCAATCGAACGGAATACAGAGAGTTAAGTGTAAGAGAAGCTGAAGTCATTGTAAAAACGCTTGAAGATGTTGTAAAACATTCAATGCTACAGAAAGAATATCAAGCACGAAATCGGCTGATGGGTATGCTTTTATATTTAAGCGGAATGAGGTCTAGTGAAGTATTAAGCTTAAACTGGGGAAGTTTCCGTGAAGATCGTCGTGGCAATATACTAGTGGATGTGTTCGGAAAAGGAAAAAAAGAACGAACAATCCCAGTGTTTAAAGACGTTCAAAACGCCCTGTTTCACTACCGGGAGAGTTTAGGAGAATCGATGATGCTGAATCCTTCAGATGAAACGCCCCTTTTTTTTCAGCTTAAGCCGTTTATCAAAACGGGAGTTAAAAAAAGATTATCGTATACAACGCTTTATCGACTCATCAAAACAGCGGTTTATGCAATTCAAGGTAATTCATCTATTTCACCACACTGGTTTCGTCACACCTTCATTACGAACAGCTTAGCAAATGACGTCCCCTTATCAGTGGTAAAACAAGTAGTAGGACACGCCTCTATTGCAACGACTAATATATACCTAGAAAAATTACAAGAAGACACCGTTTACGATGCGTTTCGAAATTCTGGTTATCGCTAGATTTCTATAACTATATTATGTAAACTTTAAGAATGAAACTCTCCCATTTCTCTTCTTTTTCGAATAAACCCTTCATTTATCAAATATAATGGTCTAAAAAGGGAGGCGAAGTGCAATGGGCGTTAAGCATCCGCTTCAACATCATTTCGGAGAAGTGACCGAAATATTTCATTATATTCATGATTTATGTGAAAGTGCAGGACTGTACATTGATTGGCACGGCACTACACAGACCGTACAGCTATATCGAAATAAAGAATCAAGAGAAGCGGGAGATCGATACATAGGAGCCATTCAATATGAAGGTAGTAATGAGTTGCAAAAGCGAACGCCTTCAACGGTGAGTTTACGTTTTCGAAGGAGTAACTTAACATCACCATTTAAATATTTACTTGAAAACATTACAACGTTTCGAAAAGACACTAACAAAGAACCTTTCGTTAACCCAGAGGCTGAGTCGATTGCGTTTAAGTTTACGGCGCTGGATGAAGAAGCGAGGGAAACGCTGAGACAAATTGAAGATGTGCTAAAAATGGCAAGGTGTATTTAAAGCAGGCCCTCTAGTTGAAGTGCCTGCTTTACGTATGTCCAATCTCTTCTTGTAGAGATTCCGCTCTTTTTTCCAATTGCTGAAGTACGTTAAAATAAGCAGCTAAATCAGCTTCATTCATTTCCTCAGTTAGCATGTTAAAAAGGTTTTCAATAGGGCCCGTTATCTCCTCTTGCAAAGCCATTCCTTTTTCTGTTTGCTGAATATAGTAAGAGCGGCGATCTTCAGGGTTTTTTATTCGCTGTAAGTGACCGCTTTTTTCTAATAAATCTAAAATTTTTGTAAGCGTAGCTTGGTCTTTATCCGCTTTTATAGCTAGTTGCTTTTGTGTAATACGATCAGCTTCCGATACCTTCTTTAATACCGTCCATTGTTCAGGCGTTATGCCATAAGGGCGTAAGAAACTGGCTACCAGCCTACTCAAGCGCTTTCCAACCTTTGCTGTCGTAAAGCCGTACATTTCTTCCAGTGATTTCATTTGTATACCTCCAAGTGCATCCTCATTCTTTTCATCATATCACATTCTACTCTTTCAGTTACATTCCAAATAAGGTTTTTTAATATGATAACGCTATCATTTTAGAAGAATCCGAATTTAGCTAGACTTCTTTAATTGAACAATGTAATCTAGTGTTAGAATAGTTCAACTTTTTAAATAAATAAAAGAGGTGTCTGAATGAGTACTGATAAAATGAATATCAAAGCAATCTTTTTCGACTTAGATGATACGTTACTATGGGATAAAAAGAGCGTCGCGGAAGCATTCCGTGCAACGTGCGAGTACGCAGCTCAAAGGTATGATGTTGATCCTGCGGAGTTGGAAGCAGCTGTACGCGAAGCGGCCTCTACACTGTATGCTACATATGAAACGTACGAGTTTACAAAAATGATTGGTATTAATCCGTTTGAAGGGCTATGGGGAGATTTCCATGATGAACATGAGAACTTCCAAAAAATGAAACAAATTGTGCCAACTTATCGTAAAGATGCATGGACACAAGGATTAAAGTCGCTTGGACTTGATGACGAAGCATTTGGTGCAGAGCTTGCAGAACGATTCCCTAAAGAACGTCGTCGTAATCCGTTCGTATACGAAGATACGTTTGAGGTATTAAATGAACTACGCGCAAACTATAAGCTGTTGCTATTAACAAACGGATCGCCTCAGCTTCAGAATACAAAACTAGAAATCACGCCAGAAATTGCTCCGTATTTTGATGAGATTGTCATTTCTGGAGCATTTGGAAGAGGCAAGCCTGATCCGTCAATTTTTGATCATGCGTTATCTTTGTTAAACTTATCAAAAGATGAAGTGATTATGGTTGGTGATAATTTAATGACGGACATTCTTGGCGCTTCTCGAGCTGGAATACGCTCTGTCTGGGTGAACCGTGACAATAAAAAAGCGGATAAAGTTGTACCGTTTCATGAAATTAAAAGACTGAGTGAGTTGCATGAGTTCTTAAATCAAGAATAATTTTAATCATTTTTTTTGCAAAGCTCTTGATAGACACAATGTCTACAGCGAGTGCTTTGTTTCAATGGAAACGCACTTAGTGGCTTCGGTTGATTGTACTCTGGGTGTTCGATATATAGATGCATGTTTATCAGGCTCTCTTTAAGAGTATGATGGAATGCATCTATTTCTTTTTCTGTTACAGAATACGTGTGGTTACCTCCTGAATAAAGGTATTCGTTACGAATCTGAATAGAACTTAGTGGAGCATTGTAGGTTCTTTGTATATAAAGAGCGCAAAGAGCGAGCTGTGTCAGGTGGTCATGCGCCTGCTTTCCCGTTTTCCAATTCACGATGATGTATTGGTTTGTATCTGGCTTATAGTAGAGAAGGTCTAATGAAACAAATACTTTAACTGAGTCAAGTTCTACTGATTGAAACGCTTCTTGCGGAAGAATTTGAATTGAATCACTTGACTGAAGGTCTCTAAATGTTTTACTTCGAAAAAAAGAGGTGACACACCTCTCGATGGACGTTTTGGTTTGCTGAATTTCATAATCTGCTAAATATCCTTTTTGGTAGTATTCTAATATCATGGTGTACACATTCGGCTCATGATACCAATCGTCGCCGTAGTCTCTTGTTTGCAAATAAACACGACGTAATTCGTGATCAACGAAATTACGCATGGCAGTCCTTTGCTCTTCAAGTGATGCTGTGTTCTCCCTAAAAGAATAATTTTGAATAGCTTGCCTAACTGCTTGTCCCACTAAGAGGGGCAAAGTAACCATTTTCTTTAAGCGATAGGCTTGTTTTGCAAGTTTAGTAGAAGAAGAGAGCCAACCTTCATGGGAAAAATAGTACTGATAAGCATATTTTCTTGGGCATTCTATCATCTGATTATGGCGAGCGTGTGACCATGAAAAACGAGGGGGATTGGCTAGGAGCATAATCATCACGTCCTTATCCTTTTTGTAGCATACATATGAAGAAATCTAAAATTTAGAACGAAAAATGACGAAAGAACTAAAAAAAGCTTGCCGTTTCACTCCGGCCATGCTATAGTAAAGAAGCGATGAGCTAATTTGTGTAAGTCGAAGGATATGCTTTTGCTAAACGTATGAATGTGGTCATACGGTCCTCGCCTCAAAACGCATCAAAGACGCCCAATCGGGCGTCTTTTTGTATATTCAGTACATGAGTCATTTGAAGCAAGACTATAGCGTTACTTTTCATATTCCTTTAAAATAAATGCTAGATAGAAAGAGAAAAAAGGGGAGTCTATTGTGATACGTGAAATAGAGATGACTGATGCGCCTCAATTTGTTGAGATGATTAAGCAAGTAGAAACTGAAAGTCAATATATGCTCTTTGAAGAAAACGAACGAAAGTTAAGTTCAGAGCAACAGGAAAAGCAAATTGAAATGATGAAACAACAGCGAAACTCTACGCTTTTAGTAGCAGAAGTAGAGGGGGAACTAATTGGTTACTTACAGGCTGTGGGTGGAGTGGTGAATCGAAGTGCCCACGTCGCGTATGTATCAATGGGTATTTTAAAAGACTACCGAGGAATGGGTATCGGTTTGCAGTTGTTCCAACAGCTTGAAGAATGGGCAAAAGAGCAGGAAATTCATCGCCTTGAGCTAACAGTTGTAGTTGAAAATGTAATTGCAATCCATTTATATAAAAAAGTCGGCTTTCAAATTGAAGGCACAAAAAAGCATTCACTGCGAATTAATGGACAATATGTCGATGAATATATCATGAGTAAGTTATTAGAATAGATCAAAATAAAAAGGAGCAGCTTAAGCTGCTCCTTTTTATTTTAACTACCTCGATAAATTTGATATCCCCATGGAGAAACAAGAAGGGGGACGTGATAGTGTTCAAATGTTTCTGAAAGCCCAATCCTAACTGCTACTTTTGTTAAAAAAGCAGGGGTGCTCGTTTGCACTGATTGGCTTATCGAAAAGTACGTTTCAATATCGAATAAAAGTTCATACTCACCTGAAGTAAATGGTTCCTTGCTGAAAAAAGGTTGGTCGATGCGTCCATCTTCGTTTGTGATTGTGTCCCCGATCCACAAACGTTCAGTATTACCTTGAATTCTGTAGAGTGAAACAACAATTCCCTTAGCTGGTTTTCCGCTTGTTAAATCTAAAACATGAGTCGAAAGCGTCGTCATGTTAATTCGACTCCTCGAGTGCAGATGTAACCGCTATTTTGACATCCTCCTGCGTTACCGTAAAGACTTGAAAACCAAATGGTGGCTTTGGCTCGGTATACACTTTTCCGTTAGAATTTGGGATGTCTTCAACGACTGAATCCCATGTGTGGTTTTGTGACTCGAAGGTAATATCTTTTAGCTGTGGAAATCGTTCGAGTACGCGAATGCCAATTAGATAAATTAAGTTTTGAATAGACGGTGTTTCAGTTTCGTTAAACACGGAGCACGCGATGTCTCTTACCTGTTCCGCCGCTACATAAGAAAGAGGCGCATCACCTATTGCATCTTCTGACTGTGTATATGTCCAGCCAATGTTTAAATAAACAAAGAGAGGGCGATTAGAATCTTCAGGTAACGTTGTATATTCATCCCTAACGAATCCAATAAATGAATTGCCTTCTACTTTAATTAGCTGCAAATCTTTTAGTTTGCTATATTGCTCGGTAATTTGTTGACCTTGAGCTGTTCGTTCTAGTTTGATACCTGCTTGCGCATACTCATTTCGAGATCTTTTATAAACGAGCTTGCTTTCAGTAAGCGTATTGCCAACCATACCGTTTGTGGCTTCAAATGGGACTTCGTCTCCGATTAATTCAACTGTTTCCATCTGAGGGTATTTATCCAAAAACGCTTCAGCGACATACTTTAAGAAACCTTCAATCGTTGAACCTTCATAGCTACCTAAATGACGCTGAATAAAGTTTTTCATAGAATCTGTTGCAACGACAAGGCTATTATCACCTTCTGTAAATGAAGACAAAAACTGACTTCCTCCTATCGCAACTTTTACATTAACACCAAATACGATGTTGTTTCGTCCGCTAAATTCAGACTCTGGAATGACCTTCACACCTTTAAGCGGTTTTAAATACGTACGATAAGCAAATACATCCCCTTTTCCATAATACATTTGACGGTTTGAGTGGTTTGTCATTGTAACACGCTCCTCAGTTTTTATTTTGTCTGTTAATCGAAAGTAAGCAATTTTATATACTTCAGCTAACGCTGTTGTAAACTCTGTGTTTTTATCGTTCTTTAGACGATCAAGTAAGATTTGATAGATTGTGCTTTTCGTTTTTCCTCTTACCGCAATGATAAAAGGAAAACCAAAGCGATTCATATAGGCCTTGTTTGCATGTATGAAATCTTCATATTCTCTCGCTGTAAGAGAGGTTAAACCAGCACCTTTTTGCTCATTGATAGAGTGAGTAGTCATAGCGATTTTGGCTCCTAGATTTGGATGCGCTTGTAGTAAGTCTAATTTTCTTTGATCAGAAGCTTCATTAATAATTTTGATTGTTCGGTGGTGAAATTCTTGAAGAGAAATAAACGGCCGGAGCGGAACAATTTTTTCTACAATCCAAGAAGAGTGTTCGTAGATATCTTGAAACAATTCAATAAACGTTTGCTCAGGTAATTTATTTACCTCGTGAATCGTTCGCTTTATCATGTTAGCACCTCATTATTTAGATTCTGAATAATCAGTTTTTTTGAAAGTGACGATAGGTCTATTTTGGGTTTCACTAGAATGAAAGATTAAGTTTAGTAAAATAGCAGCGATGCTTCCTGTAATAATACCATCACTTACAAAAATTTTGAGTGCAGCTGGGAGCTGAGCGAATAGATCAGGTACGACCGTAACTCCTAAGCCAAGTGATAATGAACAGGCGATAATTAATAAATTATTTTGATTAGAAAAATCAACGTTGCTCAGCATTTTAATACCTGATGAAATAACCATTCCAAACAATACAATCATTGCACCGCCCAGTACAGGAGTAGGAACGATCGTTGTTAATTCAGCAATTTTAGGAACTAGACCTAACATAATTAAGATAATTCCTGCTACTACTACGACATTTTTAGTCTTTACTTTCGATAGTTGAACAAGCCCGACATTTTGAGCAAATGTATTGTAAGGAAAAGCATTAAAAATACCACCTAGCATAATAGCTAATCCTTCAGCCCGATAACCTTTAACGAAATCTTGATCGTTTAAATCTCGCTCACAGACTTTGCTTAGTGCAAGAAAAACCCCTGTAGATTCAATTATAATTACGACCCCAACCAGTATCATAGTTAGAATAGGGCCAACCTCAAATGTGGGTACACCAAAATAAAAGGGAGTAGGAATATGTAACCAGGAAGCTTCTTTTACACCTGACAAATTAATCATACCCATACATGCTGCTACAATTGTTCCTGCTACAATGCCAAGGAGTACGGACAATGCTCGCAAAAAGCCTGTAAAAAAACGATTTAAAAATAAAATGAAAGCGAGTACTCCAAAAGCCAATGCTAAATTTTCTATAGACCCAAATTCTTCACTGCCAACACCGCCACCCATATTTCGAACGGCTGATGGCACAAGTGACAGCCCAATCATTGTCACGACTGTCCCAGTTACAACCGGTGGAAAAAGTTTAACGATTTTTCCAAAGAAGTTAGCAAATAAAACGATAAACAGCCCTGCGGCAATAATAGCGCCGTACACTGCGCTGATTCCATACTGTGAACCAATGGCTATCATTGGTGTAACCGCAACAAATGAGCTCCCAAGTACAACTGGTAAACCGATTCCAAACCAGCGATTGTTCCAAGCTTGCAATAAGGTAGCAATGCCGCATGTTAGTAAATCGATTGCTACTAAATAGGCGAGTTCCTGCGTACTTAAATTTAAAGCGCGTCCCACGGTTAACGGCACAAGGATAGCTCCAGCATACATCGCCAATACATGTTGCAGACCCAATGAAGTAAGTGCTAATGGATTTTGTGTTTTTTTCATACAAAATCTCCTTTCATTATATCACATGTAATGTTATAAAATGTAACATTAATCAGTGTTGTTACTATCTTAATTCGTTTCGAATATTCTGTCATTAGTGAATGTAACTAAAAAATAGAAGTTTTTTTTTGCTCTTTTTCCAAAAAAAGAAATAAATTTAAGGCCATGATATGTTTCTTTACAAAGAAAAGAGTATGAGAATTTTATGAAAATGAATAAGCTCTGTACTCATACACTATTACAAGACTTTATTAATCAATGGAGGTGCATCATGAAAGAATGGATACATCGAAAATTTCAACAGGTAGCAAATGACGAGAGAACGCTTAAGGCAAAAGAAAAACTAGCGGACGGGGGAATTACGGTACCTATTTCAGCTCCTATGCTTACGCGGTTGTTTCAAAGACAGCTAAGGAAACAAGATCAAATCAAGAACCTAAGTATAATTTTTCAAGAAAATATTATTGAAGTAAAAGGTAATGTTCACAAATATTTGTTGAAAATTCCTTTTCAAATAAATCTGGAACCTTCTTCAGCTAACGGACGTGTGCTTTCGTTTCAAATTCATGAAATGAGACCTACAAACCGCGATTTTCTTAAAAAGAAACTATTTGATAAACCTCCAGTAACAGCTTATAAAGATGGGCAAATCCACATTGACCTAAACGAAATTGATAAAGTGAAACTCATTCCAATTGGAACGATTAAGCAATTTTCCATTCAAGACAATAAGCTACGCGTAAAAATCGGCATGTAAGTGTTAAAAAATCTTTTTATAAAAAATTTAGAATTTTTCATCTTTACCTATTGTGACAATCTTCCATCTAGATGTACAATGGAATTTATATAAAGGTAAATAACCCTTAAATTCAAGAAAGCAAGGAGAAGCAACCATGACAAAGTACAATATTGATGTAACATTAACTCAAACAAAAAAAGAAAAACCAAACGCAAATGAATTAGCATTTGGTAAAGTATTCACGGACCATATGTTCATTATGGACTACACAGAAGGTCAAGGTTGGCATGATCCGAGAATTATTCCTTATCAGCCTCTTACGTTAGATCCAGCATCGATGATTTTCCATTATGGCCAATCAGTATTTGAAGGCTTAAAAGCATACGTAACAAAAAAAGAGCAGGTATTGTTATTTAGACCTGACGAAAACTTTAAACGATTAAACAAATCAAATGATCGTCTATGTATTCCTCACTTGGATGAAGAAATAGCGTTAGAAGCGCTAAAAAAACTAATTCAAGTAGATCGCGATTGGATTCCAAATGCTGAAGGTACGTCTTTATATATTCGTCCATTCATTATTTCAACAGAACCATATTTAGGCGTTTCGCCATCTGATCGTTATCAGTTTATTATTATTTTATCGCCTGTAGGTTCTTACTATAAAGAGGGTATTGCACCTGTACGAATTGCGGTTGAAAATGAATTCGTTCGATCTGTAGCAGGAGGAACAGGTAGTGCGAAAACGGGTGGAAACTATGCGGCAAGTCTAAAAGCACAGCAACTATCTGGTACAAAAGGTTACTCTCAAGTACTTTGGCTAGATGGCGTAGAGCGCAAATATATTGAAGAAGTGGGAAGCATGAATATCTTCTTTAAAGTAGATGGTGAAGTAATTACCCCGTCTATTAACGGAAGTATTCTAGAAGGTATTACCCGCAAATCGGTTATTGAGCTATTGAAGCACTGGGGGATCCCTGTTTCAGAACGCAAAATTTCAATTGCTGAAATAAAGGAAGCTTATGCAGCTGGTAAACTAGAAGAAGCATTTGGAACAGGAACAGCAGCGGTTATTTCTCCAGTGGGTGAATTATTCTGGGAAAATGAAGGTATGAGCATTAATGGTGGAAAAACCGGCGAAGTTACAAAAAAATTGTATGATACGCTAACAGGCATACAAAGTGGCACGGTTGAAGATCACTTTAACTGGTGTGTAGAAGTAAAGTAAATACAATCTAACTGAGAATTCAGTATGAATCACAGCTGCACCACTAGAGAGCGTTTAATAGAAGTGATTTAATCCTCAAAAAGAAAGCTAGCATGAGAGCTAGCTTTCTTTTTTTGAGGTGATTATTCATATAATTTTCTCTTTGACGCACATTAACAGTAAACGGTAAATAAAGGAGGCTATATGCGTGGCACAAATCGTAATGTGGGGATTGTTTATTGGACCATGGCTGTTATTCTTTTTCTTTGATAGCAATCGCATAAAGCGTTATGTTCCCGCTGGGCTTTTTGGGATTGTTATGTTGACGATTGTCTTTGAAATGGCTAAACGCTATGATTGGTGGGAAGTTAAACAAACACTGTTTTTCTTAGAAGATATGACCCCATTTGTATTCGGCGTATTTTTTGTGGGTACAATCCTTATTTTTTATTTTACTTATCCCGGTTTTTGGACTTTTTTCATCTTAAACGCTGTCTTTGATTTATTTCAAGCTTATATAATGAGCCCATTTTTTCAACGGTTAGGGATTTATGAAATGCGCTCTATAAATGCATTCCAGCTCTTTTTAATTATGACCGCTGTGGCCATTCTTTTGTATCTTTATCAAAGGTGGCAAGACAGTTCATTTAAAATTGAAATTAAATAATAAAGCGTTAACATAAAATAATTCCATCCATTCATACCGAATAAAAAGGATTTATTTTAGCTAAACGAAAGAATTTTTCAATAAATAGTAAAACGAACGGGAAAGTTTGTGTTAAAATGTCAATGTTGCGTCCTTAAGCGGAGAATTTGCGTCAAAGGAACAAGACTTTTATTTACATAGTTAGAAGGAGAGAGAGTTCTATGGAAAAAGTATTTATTTTCGGACATAAAAATCCAGACACAGATACAATCTGCTCGGCAATTGCTTATGCAGATTTAAAGACAAAGCTAGGTGTGAATGCAGAACCTGTACGTTTAGGGGACATTAATGGTGAAACACAGTTTGCTTTAGAGAAGTTCAACGCAGAAGTACCACGCTTTGTAGCTGAAGTATCAAAAGAAGTGAATGAAGTTATTCTAGTTGACCACAACGAGCGTCAACAAAGTGCAACTGACATTGACCAAGTGCGCGTGCTTGAAGTAATTGATCACCACCGTATTGCAAACTTTGAAACGGCAGATCCATTATACTACCGTGCAGAGCCTGTAGGTTGTACAGCAACAATTTTAAATAAAATGTACAAAGAAAATGGTGTTGAAATTGAGCCGAATATCGCTGGATTAATGCTATCAGCTATTATTTCTGACTCTTTATTGTTTAAATCACCAACTTGTACAGATCAAGACGTTGCAGCAGCAAAAGAGCTTGCAGCTATTGCTGGTGTAGACCCAGCAGAATATGGGTTAGCAATGTTAAAAGCAGGTGCAGACCTTGGAGACAAAACAGCAGCTCAATTAATCTCACTTGATGCAAAAGAATTCACAATGGGCGCTAGCAAAGTAGAAATTGCGCAAGTAAACGCAGTGGATGTTAACGACGTTATTGAACGTAAAACAGAAATTGAAGAAGTAATTGCGGCGACAATTCAAGCCAAAGAATTAGATTTATTCTTATTGGTTGTAACGGACATTCTAAACAGCGATTCAACTGCTATTGCACTTGGATCAGAAGCTGCAAAAGTAGAGCAAGCATATGGAGTACCGCTAGTGAACAATATGGCGCTATTAAAAGGCGTTGTATCACGTAAAAAACAAGTTGTTCCAGTTCTAACTTCAGTATTTGCATAATCTATAAAAAAACCTCGAGGTTCTTTGAGATCCTCGAGGTTTTTTTTATTATTTCAACATAAAAAATCGCTTATTTTGTTATAAGTCTTTACAAAGCATATGTTAATTTGTTAAATTAGTATCTATATTAAAAATTGTTTAACAATTTAAAAGATTTATATTTCTTTAGATCGTTACGAATACGGAGGGAATTATTGTGACAGAATTAAGAAGTAACATGATCAAAAAAGGCTTTGATAGAGCACCTCATAGAAGCTTACTACGTGCTGCGGGTGTAAAAGAAGAAGATTTCGACAAACCGTTTATTGCGGTGGTAAATTCATATATTGATATTGTACCTGGGCATGTACATTTACAAGAGTTCGGGAAAATTGTAAAAGATGCTATCCGCGAAGCGGGTGGTGTTCCGTTTGAAATGAACACAATTGGTGTAGATGATGGAATTGCAATGGGACATATTGGTATGCGCTACTCACTTCCAAGTCGTGAAATTATCGCAGATTCAGTAGAAACAGTTGTTTCAGCACACTGGTTTGACGGAATGGTTTGTATTCCAAACTGTGATAAGATTACGCCAGGAATGTTAATGGCTTCCTTACGCTTAAATATCCCATCTATTTTTGTAAGCGGCGGACCGATGAAAGCTGGACAAACAAGCGACGGTCGACGCATCTCATTATCTTCAGTATTCGAAGGCGTAGGTGCTTACCAAGCAGGAAAAATTGATGGTAAAGGACTTCAAGAACTAGAGCAGTTTGGCTGTCCGACATGTGGTTCATGTTCTGGGATGTTCACGGCTAACTCAATGAACTGTTTAGCTGAAGCTTTAGGCTTAGCACTACCTGGAAATGGGACAATCTTAGCTGTTGCACCTGAACGTAAAGAGTTTGTAAAAAAATCAGCAAAGCAGTTAATGGAACTAATTAAGCTTGATTTAAAACCGCGTGATATCGTAACAGAAAAAGCAATTGACAATGCGTTTGCGCTTGATATGGCTCTAGGCGGTTCAACAAACACTGTTTTACATACGCTTGCGCTTGCGAATGAAGCAGAAATTGACTATCCACTTGAACGTATTAACGAAGTAGCAGCACGCGTACCGCATTTATCTAAGCTTGCACCAGCATCTGATGTCTTTATTGAAGATTTGCACGAAGCAGGCGGTGTATCTGCTGCACTAAATGAGCTTTCAAAAAAGCCAGATGCACTTCATTTAGATACAATCACAGTTACAGGTAAAACGCTAGGTGAAAATATTGCGGGGTGTGAAGTACAAGACTACAACGTTATTCATCCAATCGATAAGCCATTTACTGAAAAAGGTGGACTAGCTGTATTATTCGGCAACTTAGCTCCGGATGGTGCGATCATTAAAACTGGTGGAGTTCAAGACGGTATTACACGCCACGAAGGACCAGCTGTAGTATTTGATTCTCAAGACGAAGCGCTTCACGGCATTGCAAACGGCAAAGTGAAAGCTGGAGACGTAGTTATCATTCGTTATGAAGGTCCTAAAGGAGGACCAGGAATGCCTGAGATGTTAGCTCCTACTTCTCAAATTATGGGAATGGGATTAGGCGCGAAAGTAGCTCTACTAACAGATGGAAGATTCTCTGGAGCATCACGCGGCTTATCGATTGGCCATGCTTCACCAGAAGCAGCTGAAGGTGGACCACTTGCATTTGTCGAAAATGGAGATCATATCGTAATTGATATTGAAGAACGTCGCATGGATGTAGAAGTGGCACCAGAAGTATGGGAAGCTCGTAAAGCTAATTGGAAAGGCTTTGAACCAAAAGTGAAAAAAGGATATCTTGCTCGTTACTCTAAACTTGTTACATCAGCAAGTACAGGCGGAATTATGAAAATCTAAAACAAACAAAAGCCCTCTAGCTCATTTACTAAATAAAATGAATGAGCTAGAGGGCTTTTTCATATAGCATTCCTACGATTAATCATTTAATAATTGCAGCTCTTTTTGATAGCTTAAATAAGTTTGGACTTTGTGAATAGCAGAAGAGTAATCTTTAATCAGATAATGAATCGAGGTAATAACGCTGTCGGGATAAGCGTCAAGGTTTTGAAGTAATAATAGACGTTGATATCTCATTAATTGTTTTTCAAAATAATGCAGCACTTGTTCAGGGGTTTTGACAACTAGTACTTTCATGTATTCGTGAACCTGCTTTTCGAGAAAGAAATAGCGATCTACAAAAAACATAACCTTCATCTTATCAGCCTCCTTTAAATTATAAGTCAGTAAGTCATACGCTGAAGATTTTACATGATAGACGATTTTCAATCATAACCTTTTATCTTCCGCCTGAGGAAAAAGGAACAAATGTTAAATAGCAAAAAGAAATCCTCGGTTGAAGGATTTCTCTTCGCAAACAACCTATTACTACGCACTCATATTCGAAATAGAGGACTGCTGATATTTCGCAATCTTACATTTTATATATGTAGGTGTTTCACCAAATAAAGTTGCCACAAATAAAACTGCACCGTAACGTGTTTTTGCATTAGAAATTTCACGATTCACAAGGTATTCGTATACAGCCGCTTCCAGATTGTCTATAAATAAAAGAACATGACGCTTTTCGAAGAGTAGTTGATACATTTCAATAATAAGCTCTGATCGCTTTGAAAATTTTTCTTCTAATTGCGTTAAGCGATATGGTGTCAGAGGTACTTCGCATTGGATAATGTATTTTAATTCTTCTAAAAACAATTTATTCACGACGGTCACATCCCTATCCTTTTAATAAATTCATTTTAGCACTAACAATCTATTTTTGGAAGCGTTTTCAATAATATTTTTTTATGAAATTCATCCTCAATTTCTGACATTTTTTTGCGAGTTCTTGTATTAATTGTAGTATAGTTCGAATGAAAATCGAACGCTAGGGAATTGTTAAAGAATCTAACAAACTATTTTTATATTTTCAAAAATCAAGCGGTAGTTGGAATGAACTACCATTGCTATATGGTACAATAGCTATATATCTAAATTAGGTGATGAAGATGACAAACGAACAGTTGAATGAACTAAAAATATTAAAAGACATTGCAGAAATTCTAAATGAAAGTACAGACGTAAAGAAAATGCTTCAAGGTACTCTGGTCCAACTGCTTAAAGCAACTCAACTGCATACGGGGTGGATTTTTTTAATTGACGAGTGTGGAAATTATGAACTCATGGCTGCTCATAATTTACCTGATGGGTTAACGAATCATCAAATTGAACCTATGCGTAATGGCAGCTGTTGGTGTGTTAGCCGCTATTGTAACGGCAAACTAACAAAAGCAACAAATACAATGGAGTGCAAAAGGCTGGATGAAGCTACCGTTCACGATTGGGGCGAAACGAATAACATCACTCATCATGCAACCGTTCCTCTTTATTCAGGGAAAGAACAGTTTGGCATATTGAACGTTGCGGCACCGGGAAAACAGTATTTTAATCAACAAGAGCTAGATATATTAGGTGCTGTCGCGCTTCAAATCGGGACGGCTCTGAAAAGATTAGACTTAATAAAGAAAGAACAAGAGATGCGACTTAGAGATGAAAGAAATCGCTTAGCACAAGATCTTCATGATTCTGTTAATCAGCTTTTATTCTCAATTCAGCTCACTGCTAAAGCAGGAACAAAAATTGGCCACGGGGCATCGGGGGACATGTTTGAACTAATTCAACAAACGGCTAGCCAAGCGCAAGCGGAGATGAAAGCGCTGATTTTACAGCTTCGTCCTGATGGGTTGCAGCAAGGACTTGTTTGTGCGTTAACAAGCTATGGTGAAATGATTGGTTTAAGCGTAAACGCAATTCGAGAAGGCACGGCTTTTTTACCAGCTTCCGTGGAAGAAATGCTTTTTAGAGCTGGGCAAGAGGCCATGAACAATTGCAGAAAGCATGCAGGTGTACATGATGTAAAACTCCTTTTATCGATTCAAAAAGAAAAGGTTACTATGACCGTTAGTGATAAAGGGATGGGTTTTTGCTACGAAGAGTATGAATCAGCAATGCTTCCTACAATTGGCTTAAAAGCAATGAAGCAGCGAGTTGAGAAGCAATCTGGTACATTTCATGTAACTAGTAAACTAGGAGAAGGAACAACGATTCAAATTGCTGTTCCTTTTTAAGGAGAGAGAACGATGAACATACGTATTTTAATTGCAGATGACCATCATGTCGTTCGCAAAGGGTTAGCGTTATTTTTACAGACCCAGCCTGATATAGAAATTGTAGGAGAAGCGTCAAGTGGGCAGGAAGCCGTCCAAAAAGTGAAAGAACTAAAGCCTGACCTTGTGGTGATGGATTTATCAATGCCGGGGCTTGATGGCATTCAGGCTACTAAACAAATTAAGCAAGAGCAGCCAAACGTGAAAGTAATGATTCTAACGAGCTTTTCAGATCAAGATCACGTCATACCAGCTTTAGAAGCAGGGGCGGAAAGTTACCAGCTAAAAGAAAGTGACCCGGATGAGCTGATAGTGGGAATTCGAAATGTACTAAACGGTCAACATCAGCTAAGCCCCAAAATAACAGCGCACTTATTAAATAAATTAACGCAACCGGTAAAAAAAGAGCCTTTGTTGTTAGATTTATTAACCAAGCGAGAGCGTGAAGTATTAAAAGAAATTTCTTCAGGAAAAAGCAATAAAGAAATCGCAGCTGCTCTACATATAACAGAAAAGACGGTTAAAACGCATGTCTCAAACATCCTATCAAAACTTCAGGTTCAAGATCGTACCCAAGCTGCTCTATATGCTGTAGAGCATCATGTTTAAAAATAGGTTAGGTAGTACCGAATGGATGTACATGGTATAATGGAGAGATTAAATAAATCATGCTCAAGTATTTTTGAGCATGATTTATTTTATGAGGAAAAAATTAGCGATAGGAAGAGTTAAAAGATGCGAATGTTAAATGAAGCGTATTTAAAAGATGCGTATTCAAGTCGAACCTACTATAGAGGTCATACATATTATCAACAACAGCGAGTTACAGACTTAGAATACAATGAACAAACGAAAACATGGATAGGATTTGTTGAAGGAACGGAATCATATACGGTTATGATTCAAATGAAAGAACAAGGATACGCTTCTTCTTGTGAGTGCCTAGCTTATCATGAATTTGGTGAATGTAAGCATGAGGTAGCGGTTCTTTTAGCCATTTGTGAACAGCAAGCAACAAAGACTGACGTTGCATCAACATCTCGGCGGAAAAGCTATGAACACCAGCGCGTCAATTCTTTTATTCAATCCTTCGCAGATTTTCATCAATCCGTTATCGAGAATGACAGCAAGGATGAGAAGGAACAGTTATCGGTTGAATATATTTGTAAGTCTCATTCAGAACGCTTTTCTCGAGACGAGGAGCTTTACTTAACAATTGAGGTGAAGGTAGGAGTTGATCGAACCTACGTTGTAAAAGATTTGCGATCTTTTTTAGAAGATGTAGCCGAAGATGAACCTCATGAGTTTACCAAGCGATTTTCATATGATCCAATCGTACATTATTTTACGAGAGAAGATGAAATGGTTCTTAATCTTTTACAGCAAATTGTTGAAAGCGAACGTTTTTATAAACAAACTTACGCTTCTCCGAGACGAACGGTTACTAATAAAGAGCTTGTTATCCCGACGTCTGTAGCAAAGCCGCTTTTACACGCATTGAAAGGAAGAGATTGGACTTTTGTTCATGAAGATGAGACATATAGAGATGTATTATTGAAAAAAGAAGGTCTTCCATTTTCTTTTTTTATTGATGAAAACCAAGCCAAAGAGTTTCAAATTAATTTTCGAGAGCTAGACGAAGCTTCTTTTTTCAATCGTTATCGTTTGATTTTTGCGAGTGGTCATTTTTACGAACTCACGAAGAAGCAGCGAAAGCTTGTAGAAGGATTGCTGGAAAATATGCCTATTCAGCCAATTTTATCGGTTGATGATGAACAGATGGGAACGTTTTTGTCACAAGTAGTACCTGGCTTACGCAAAGTAGGAGAAGTGAAAATTTCACAAGCGGTAGAAAATCAAGTTATGTCTCCACCTTTACAGGCAAAACTGTGGGTAGAGAAAGAAAGCAAACAAATTCTTGTAACGCTTGAATATCATTACGGTGATTTTGCGATTAACCCATTCCAGAATACCGATGAAAAACCAAGGTTTATTCTGGTACGAGACATGGAAAAAGAAGCAATTATTATGGATATTATTGAACACGCACCCATTAATATTTATAAAAATCAGCTCTATCTTCAGCAAGATGAAGAAGCGATGTTTGAATTCCTGTTTCGTATTCTTCCTCAACTTGAAGGACTTGTAGACATTCGTATAAGTGAAGAAGCAAAACAAGAAACGCTCTATGATGCTTCAAACTTGGTAACAAGTATTGATTTAGAACAGCAAAGCAATCTATTAGAAATTAATTTTGACTTAGCTGGAATTGATGATAAAACGGTACAAGAAGTCCTGAAATCTGTACTTGAAAAGAAAAAATATTACCGCTTAAATAACGGGGCATTTCTTTCGCTTGAGCAAGATGGATTTCAGCAAATTCGGGACTTGTTTACAGAGCTAAATGTAAAAAAAGAAGAGCTAGAAGAAAATCGCCTTCACGTCCCGCTTTATAAAGGAATGCAGGTTGAAGAAATTCTTGGTCAATCACAGCAGGCTAAAGGTCGATTAAGCGAAGCTTTTCAAACGCTTGTTAAACGTATTGGAGCACCTGATGAAAGTAATTGGCGTCTACCTTCTAGTTTGTATGCAGAGCTTCGAGACTATCAGTATACAGGATTTCGATGGTTTAAATCCCTATCCGCGTATTCATTAGGAGGCATACTTGCTGATGATATGGGACTTGGAAAGACGCTTCAAACGATTGCTTATCTACTTTCAGAAAAAGAACAAAACGATGTATTACAGCCATCGCTAATTGTTGTACCCGCTTCCTTAGTTTACAATTGGAAGAATGAATTTGAGAAGTTTGCGCCTTCTTTAAAGGTGCAAACGATTGTTGGAACTCCAAAAGAGAGAAGCGATTTGCTTCAAGAAAGCGCGGATATTTTTATTACGTCTTATCCAACGCTTAGACAAGATATGCCTTTATATAAAGAAAAAGAGTTTCATGCTCTAATTTTAGACGAAGCTCAAACAATTAAAAACTATGCTACGAAAGCAGCTGCAGCGGTACGAACAATAGCTGCTCCAAAGCGCTTTGCATTAAGCGGTACACCTATTGAAAACTCACTTGAAGAACTGTGGTCTATCTTTCAAACGATATTACCAGGCTTGTTACCAAGCCAGCAAGGTTTTAAAAAGATGTCTTCAGAGCGTATTAGTAAATTAGTGCGTCCGTTTATTCTCCGACGCGTGAAGAAGGATGTTCTAAAAGAACTTCCCGATAAAATTGAAACCACGCAGCGCTCAGAGTTGTCAAAAGAGCAAAAAGAGCTGTACGTTGGCTATTTAGAGCAGTTGAAAAGCTCGTTAACAACGGAGGATTTTCAGCGAAATCGCATGAAAATCTTAGCTGGATTAACGCGTTTACGTCAAATTTGCTGTCATCCTGCGCTCTTTATTGAAAATTACGAAGCGGAGTCCAGCAAGCTCGAGCAGCTGCTAGAAACCGTGCATCAAGCATTAGCTAATGGGAAAAGGATGCTGATTTTTTCACAGTTTACCAGCATGCTTCATATCATTAGAGAAAAGCTCGTAGAAGAGAGCATTTCCTTTTTCTATTTGGATGGTCAAACAGACGGGAAAGAGAGAGTAGAAATGGCCAATCGTTTTAATGAAGGCGAGCACGATATTTTTCTAATCTCGTTAAAAGCTGGTGGGACAGGGCTAAATTTAACGGGAGCAGATACCGTCATTCTATACGATTTGTGGTGGAATCCAGCTGTTGAAGAACAGGCTGCAGGACGGGCTCATCGTCTTGGTCAAAAGAATGTTGTACAAGTGATTCGCTTAATTGCCCAAGGCACAATTGAAGAAAAAATCTATGAGATGCAGCAAAAGAAAAGAGAATTGATTAGCCAGGTCATTCAACCAGGTGAAACGATGCTAACAAGTCTATCTGAAGAGGAACTACGAGAACTTTTAGAGATGTAGCTCATATGAAAGGAAGATAAAATGAAACGTTTTGCTTTTGTATCGGATTTTGATGGTACCATTTCTCAAAAGGATTTTTATTGGATTGTGATTGAAAAATATTTTCCTGAAGGTAGAAAGCTCTATACAGAATGGAAAGCGGGTAAGCTGAAGGACATTGACTTTCTGTCTACTGTCTTCAGCTCAATTAACCAAAACGAAGACGTTATTTTACAAGACATCGATGAAATTGAAATTGATCCTGGAGTCCCTGCTTTTATTGGAGAAGTGCAAAAAAGAGGCGGAGATTTTTATATTTTAAGTGCAGGTTCAGATTACTACATTCGACCTCTTCTGAAAAAGCATGGTGTAGAGAATGTCGAGGTGCTTTCAAACACCGGTGTGTTCCAGGAAAAAAATGTTCATTTGCAAATTGATCCTAAGCACTGGAGCTATTCTGATCGTTACGGAATTGACAAATCGTTAGTTATTCAGGATTTCAAGAAAAGATACGAGCAGGTCTATTTTGCTGGTGATAGTGAACCGGATTCACACCCAGCAGCTTACGCAGACATCACGTTTGCAAAATCTGCTCTCCAAGATTTGTTGGACAAAAAGAACGTTCCGCACGTGAAAGTAGCGTCTTTTCAAGAAATTACATCGTATTTTAATCAAAAAGGTTTGTGGAACTAAACATATCTACAAGAGGAGAGTTAACAGCATGATTACATTTGAAACGGTCGTAGCAGATACACACTATATCGTTGAAGAAATGTTAAAATCAACGAAGACGAAAAACATAAAGTCAGTTGGGGAGCAGTTTCTAATTAAGTTAGAGGACACGTACATTGGCTATGTGCACACTGAAACCATTAAGAGCACTTGTCACATTCATACTTTCGTTATTCACAACGACTATCAAGGGTATAGTTTCGGAACGCAAGCTTATCTCTTACTTGAAGAGAAGTGTCATGCAACTCAAGTAGAGCTAAACGTCTCTGAGGACAAAAGATACAACCAGTTTTGGGAACGATTAGGGTTTAAAACAGCTGAAAGCGACCCCACTACTTTTGTCAAAGAGATACTGTCATAAAAAAGACCATCTTCAGGCTTGAAGATGGTCTTTTTTATTAGCGCATTCTTTTAGCACCGGCGTATTTATCTTGCCAATATTTGTCCGTTAAATAATCAACGGTAACCCCTTCTTTATGTTTGGCATGGATCATGCGGTTTTTACCAATGTAAACACCCGCATGCGAAATTCCGCTGCGATATGTATCTTCAAAAAAGACAACGTCTCCAACTTGTAGATCCTCTTTTTTGACATATGTACCAAACTTCCATTGTTGATCCGTAGAGCGTGGGAGTGCTGCGTTATACGCTTCTTTAAATACATATTGAATAAAGCCCGAACAGTCAAAACCATCTTCTGGACTTTCTGCTCCAAATTGGTACGAAACACCTAGTTGTTCCCGGCTCTCAGAGACAATTTTATAGTCTGAAAATGAAAAGGTAGAGGCACTGAGTCTTTTTGCTTTCACAAAATGTTCATTCCAAAATGCACTATCTTTGAAGCTTTCCTTAACAACTTCACCTTTTGAAGTAGAAGGAAATATCATCTGTCCATCTCCCATATAAATTGCAGCGCTTGTAAGGGAAGGAGAGTTTGTAGAGAAAAACAAAAGGTCTCCCTCTTTTAAATCACTTTTATTTACTTCTGTTCCTAGTGCACTTTGTCCTTCTAGCGTGCGTGGCATATCTACATTTAAAGCTGTTTCTACTACATAGTAAATGAACCCTGAGCTATCGAATCCTTCTGTTTTGGTTTCACCACCGCTAACATAGTTAATTCCTGTTAATCCATGAGCAGCCTCCACCACTTTAGTAGTATCCATTTCCGCTGCGTTAAACTTAGTAGGTGAAGTCCAAAGTAAGCTGATACCTATAATTGCAGCCGCAATTAGTTGACGCTTTTTCATTTTTTTCCTCCTCTTCGCTTTTATAAAAAGACTACCTTTTGAATTATGACTTAGAAAACTCTGGATTTCGAGATTCTTTTTTCCTGTAGTGAAATACCTATCCAAGAACTTTTTAATTAATAGAATTGACCTAATATGTTAAATGTTCTGACAACTATCTTGTGCAGCAGACTTTTAAATGATAAAATCAATTTAACCGAAAAACGGAATTTAAGTTCCGTTTTTCGGTACAACAAGATAGATAAGGGGATGAAGAAATGAAACGCATTGACGTGAACTGTGATTTAGGTGAAAGTTATGGAGTCTATAAGATTGGAAACGATAAAGAGATTTTAAAGTTTGTTTCTTCGGCTAATATCGCATGTGGCTTCCATGCTGGAGATCCAACCGTTATGCGAGAAACCGTAAAACTTGCGTTGCATCATGATGTGGCCATTGGTGCTCATCCTGGTTTGCAAGATTTACGCGGGTTTGGACGTCGAAATATTCAAATTACGCCTAGTGAAGCCTATGATTTAGTCGTATATCAAATTGGTGCACTCTACGGATTTGTAAAAGCTGAGGGGGGCACTATGCAACATGTAAAGCCACATGGTGCTCTTTATAATATGGCGGCGAAAGATGCTGCATTATCCAAAGCAATTGCTGAAGCTGTATATGCAGTGAATCCTGAACTTGTTTTATTTGGCTTATCCGGAAGTGAACTGATAAAAGCAGGAAAAGAATTAGGCCTTCAAACAGCTAATGAAGTATTTGCTGATCGTACATATCAAGAAGATGGCTCTTTAACTCCTCGAACAATGAACGGTGCTTTAATCGAAGAAGACGAAGTAGCGATTAATCAAGTTATTCGAATAATTGAGTATAAAGAAGTGCAGTCTCAGCAAGGAACAGCAGTACCTATTCAAGCTGATACGGTTTGCATTCATGGAGACGGTACCCATGCATTGCAGTTTGCATACGCACTCAATTCAGCGTTTAAACAAGCAGATATTACGCGTACCGCTGTGTCATACCGATAATTGAGAGGGGAACTACTATGGAGCCAATAAAACAAGCAAAAAAACAGCAACTTTCGCCTGTCCCTAAACTAAACTGGACGCTTATGATGGGAGCAGCCTTCTTAATGGCCACGTCTGCTATCGGTCCTGGTTTTTTAACTCAAACTACTGTTTTTACTCAAACATTAGCAGCTAGCTTTGGGTTTGTTATTTTAGTTTCAATTATTTTAGATATTTTTGCACAAACCAACGTATGGCGAATTATCGCTGTATCTGAAAGAAGAGGACAAGACATTGCTAACATGGTGCTACCAGGACTTGGCTATGTAATTGCTGGGCTCATTGTGATGGGAGGTCTTGCTTTTAACGTGGGAAACATTGCAGGGGCTGGATTAGGATTAAATGCCTTGTTTGGCATCGCACCTGAATACGGAGCGATTGTAAGTGCAATCATTGCAGTAGCAATCTTTTTAATTAAAGAAGCTGGAAAGGCTATGGATCGTTTCACACAGTACGCAGGTTTTGTCATGATTGGCTTAATGTTTTTTGTAGCGTTTAAAACAGCCCCTCCTGTTGGTGAAGCTGTAGTAAAAACAGTAATGCCCGATACGATTGATATTGTAGCGATTGTTACGTTAGTAGGTGGAACTGTAGGTGGGTATATTACGTTTGCTGGAGGTCACCGATTATTAGACGCAGGAATAAAAGGTGTTGATGCTCTACCACAGGTAACCAAAAGCTCAGTAGTTGGCATTTTAATCACATCTGTTATGCGTATTGCGCTTTTTTTAGCAGTTCTTGGCGTTGTATCACAAGGGCTTCAAATTGATCCAAGCAATCCACCCGCTTCAGTCTTTCAGTTAGCGGCAGGAAACATTGGCTATAAAATTTTTGGAGTTGTTATGTGGTCAGCGGCTATTACCTCTGTTATTGGAGCAGCCTACACATCTGTATCGTTTATTCGTACATTTAGCAAACGATTAGAGCAGCATCATAAATGGGTGATTATTGGTTTTATTATTTTATCGACACTTTGCTTTGTAGTTATTGGAAAGCCCGTTAAAGTATTGCTATTAGTTGGCGCAATAAATGGACTCATTTTGCCAATTGCCCTTGGAACGCTCTTGGTTGCTGCTTACCGAAAAGATATTGTAGGGGATTACAAACATCCTCTTTGGTTAACGGTCTCAGGTAGTCTTGTGGTAATTGTGATGGCACTAATGGGAGGATACACATTAATTAATCAACTGCCTTTATTATTTAAATAACGGAGCTGGAGGTGAATGGTCTTATTCACCTCCGTATTGTTGAAAGGAGACCAAATATGAGTTATGCAGCTGAAACACCAGAAAAAATCCGTAAGCTCATTCGTGAAATGAAAATCACTGGACCAACAGCAGGGATGGCAAATGGATATGCTCAGGCAAATCTAGCAATCTTAAAACAGGAACATGCGTATGACTTTTTACTATTTTGTCAGCGTAACCCAAAGTCGTGTCCACTGTTAGACGTAACAGAAATCGGTTCGCCGTATTTAACCGTTGCCAAAGGAGCAGATATTCGTACGGATTTACCTAAATACCGTGTGTATCGCGAAGGTGTGTTAACAGAAGAGGTAACAGATATTACATCGCTTTGGGAAGAAGATATGGTAGGTTTCTTGATTGGTTGCAGCTTTACGTTTGAAGACGCTTTGTTAAACAACGGTATACCAGTCCGGCATATTGAAGAGAACTGTAATGTTCCTATGTATAAAACCAATATTGAATGCAAATCAGCGGGTTTATTTAAAGGAGTAACGGTTGTAAGTATGCGCCCTATGCCTTATCGGGACGTACCTCGCGCGGTGCAGGTGACTTCTCGTTTTCCTTCTGTTCATGGAGGCCCTCTTCATATTGGGAGTCCAAAAGAAATTGGCATTCAACAGATTGACCAGCCAGACTTTGGTGATGCAGTAACCATTCTTGAAGGAGAAGTACCTGTTTTTTGGGCCTGTGGAGTTACACCACAAGCCGTTGCGATGGAGGTTAAGCCATCCATTATGATTACGCACGCTCCAGGACATATGCTCATTACGGATATACGTGATGATGAGCTGGGAATTTTATAAACGAGGTGAAGAACATGATTAAAGTAGTAAATAAAAAGAAGACAATCGCAGAGCTTACACCGCTTGGGGATTCCGCAATTGTTGTAACATTCGGTTCAGAAATGAGCGTCGGTACTCATAAACAAATTATGACGCTTATGATGGCACTTGAAGATACGCCGTTTGAAGGCTTTATCGAAAGTGTCCCTGCATTTACAAACTTAACGATTTTTTACGACCCGCTTATTGTCTATCAAACGTATCAAATGCAAGGTTCATCTTTAACATCTCCTTTTAAAATTGTCTCGGGTTTAGTAGAAAAAAAGCTTGCTAGTTTACCAGACGATAAAGATCAAACTTCTTCAACTGTAGAAATACCAGTTTGTTATGGTGGTAAATACGGACCAGATTTACAGGACGTAGCGAAGATTAATAATTTGACTCCTGATGAAGTTGTATCTATTCATTCGAGTGGCGAATACCTCGTATATATGGTCGGATTTGCACCAGGATTCCCATTCTTAGGCGGCATGTCAGAGAAAATTAAGGCGCCGAGAAGGCCTTCTCCTCGCTCCAATATTCCAAAAGGATCTGTTGGGATTGCAGGAATGCAAACAGGCGTTTATCCAATCTCTACACCTGGAGGATGGCAGCTAATTGGTCAAACACCAAAGCCTTTGTTCTTACCAGAGCAAAATCCGCCTAGTTTACTTGAAGCAGGCAATATCGTCAAGTTCATCCCTATTACAGAGCGTGAATTCTTAAATTTTACAAAGGAGAGATAAGCATGAGCATAAAGGTCTTAAAACCAGGTTTACTAACGACTATACAAGACTTAGGACGAACTGGTTTCCAAAAACACGGTGTCTTAGTGAGCGGAGTTATGGATACGTATTCTTTACGCGTAGCAAATCTGTTAGTTGCAAACGATGAAAAAGAAGCTTGTTTAGAAATGACTTTAATGGGTCCAACACTTGAATTTGAAAAAGATTGTGTAATCGCTATCACTGGTGGCGATTTGGCACCCAACATTAACAATGAGCCTGTACACATGTGGAAGCCGATTTACGTATCAAAAGGAAGTACCCTTCAATTTGGACCCTGTAAAAAAGGATGTCGAGCTTATTTAGCAGTAAAAGGTGGATTTTCAATATCTCCTGTTATGAATAGTAAAAGTACATATTTACGTGGTGAGTTAGGTGGTTACAAAGGGCGCGCATTACAAGCAAACGATGTAATTAAATTCACTACTTCTCAACAGCAGCATGTAAAGGTGGCAAGTCATGTACATATGCCAAACTGGTATGTGAATTTTCACGAGCGCTTATCGTTTGAAAAAAAGCCGATTATCCGTGTAATAAAAGGCAGTCAATTTGATTTGTTTACTAAAGAAAGTCAACATGCATTTAGTGAGCAAGCCTTTAAAGTTAGTACTCAATCAGATCGTATGGGCTATCGAATTGCAGGTCCTGAGCTTGCACTTAGTGAAAAAGTAGAGTTGCTATCAGAAGCCGTAACGAATGGATCCATTCAAGTACCGCCAGATGGAAATCCAATCATTCTATTAGCAGATCGACAAACAACGGGTGGCTATCCAAAAATTGCTCAGGTCATCACGGCTGACTTGCCAATTCTAGCTCAGGTAAAGCCTGGGGAAAGCATTTATTTTCAATATATTACGCTAGAAGAAGCTGAACAAATTTATTTAGAGAACGAAAAAACTATGAAGCAGTTAGCGTGTTCAATTGCACTTTATCAAAAAGAAGCTTAAAAAAGCAAAAGGAGAGAAAAGAATGATTAACACTGCGGAGTTAAAAGAGGTTATATCTTTAATGAATGAAGGCGGCATTCAAAAACTACATGTGGAACATGATGGAACAAAGATTGTTCTCGATAAATCACTAACGAAAGAGGAAACAAAAGTAATACCCCCTAGCAAATCCAATGAGATAGAACCCACGTCTCCATTAAAAAATGAAGAGGTATCAAAATCAGTTCATGAAGTTCGTTCTCCTATGGTTGGAACATTTTATTCTTCTCATGAACAAGGAGCTTCACCTTTTGTTTCTGAAGGGAATAAAGTCAATGCTAACGATATCGTCTGTATCGTAGAGGCAATGAAGCTTTTTAATGAAGTAGAAGCGGGAATCGAAGGAGAAATTGTAGAGGTTCTTGTGAAAGACGGGGACATTGTCGAATACGACCAGCCTCTATTTTTAATCAAGCAATGAGGGCTAATAAGGAGTGAGATCATGTTTAAAAAAGTGTTGATTGCTAACAGAGGAGAGATTGCTGTTCGTGTGATTCGCGCATGTAAGGAACTTGGCATCAAAACTGTAGCCGTGTATTCTACTGGAGACCGTGATGCTCTTCATGTGCAGATGGCTGATGAAGCATACTGTATCGGTGGAAAAAGCCCTAAAGACAGCTATTTAAACAGTAAAAGCATCATCAGCGCAGCGGACGTTTCGCATGCAGATGCAATTCATCCTGGATATGGCTTTTTATCTGAAAGTGCACAGTTTGCAGATGCTTGCCTGGAGTATGGGCTAACGTTTATTGGTCCCTCATCTCAGGCAATCTTAGATATGGGTGCTAAATCAAAGGCGCGTGATACTATGAAGCGAGCCAACGTACCAATTGTACCAGGGAGCGACGGTTTAATTAAAGGCAGTAAAGAGGCCGCTGAGATTGCAAAAGAAATTGGTTACCCTGTCATCGTGAAAGCGTCTGCTGGTGGAGGCGGTAAAGGAATGCGAACGGCTTTTAATGAAGAAGAACTTCACAAAGCAGTCCGTCAAGCTCAGCAAGAAGCAGAAAAAGCGTTTGGAGATAAAGGAGTGTACTTAGAAAAGTTTATTGAAGACCCTCGTCATGTTGAAATTCAAATTTTAGCCGACAAGCATGGGCATGTTATTCACTTAGGAGAACGAGATTGCTCTATCCAAAGACGCCACCAAAAGCTCATTGAAGAGTCACCATCACCAGCGCTTAACGAAAAGCTACGAAACGAGATGGGAGACGCTGCTGTGAAAGCTGCCAAAGCAGTGAACTACTATGGTGTGGGTACGGTTGAGTTTTTACTTGATAAACACGGTGCATTTTATTTTATGGAAATGAATACGCGCATTCAGGTTGAGCATCCAGTAACCGAGTTAGTAACAGGCGTAGATTTGATTAAAGAGCAAATTACAGTTGCGGCAGGTTATCCACTACCCTTCACACAGGAAAACATTACTTTTTCTGGATGTGCAATCGAGTGTCGTATAAATGCGGAAAATCCTTGGCGTGACTTTATGCCGTCACCCGGAACTGTAACAGGCTACATTCCACCTGGAGGATTTGGGGTGCGCGTAGATAGCGCAGTATATGCAGGGTATACCATTCCGCCTTTTTATGATTCGATGATTGCTAAAGTTATTGTTTACGGAAAAAACCGTACGGAAGCAATTCAGCGCATGAAGCGTGCACTCAGTGAGTTTTATATTACAGGAGTGCAAACAACAATACCGTTTCACTTATCTCTTCTAGAACACGAAAAATTTGTGGAAGGAGATTTTACAACGAAGTTTTTGGACATGTATGAGATTCATCCACAGCAGGTAGCAACTTCATAAATAGTAAAAGAAGGCACCTTTCTATAGGGTGCTTTCTTTCTTATTTATATCTAATTAAACGTGAAAAAACATCCTAAAATAAGGTGCTTTCCATTAGTTTGTTGTATAATAAAACAAAGATTGTGAAAATATGTTCAAATTAAAGGAGAGCGTGAGTATGCAAGATAAAAATAAAACGGTTATGAAATCGATGAGCATTCTAACGCTGTTCATTGATTACCCTCGCCTTACATTTAACGAATTAATGGATAAGACAAATATTCCTAAAACATCACTTCACCGAATGCTTGGGTCTTTAGAAGAAATGGGCTTTTTAACGAAAGATCCATATGGTCACTATGAACTTGGCCTTCTTTTTTTACAGTTTGGTCAGCTTGTAGCCGATCGGCTCGATGTTAGAGGGCTTGCGCTACCTATTATGCAAGCGCTTCGCGATGAAGTGGAAGAAGCTGTTAACCTGATTGTTCGCGATGGAGATCAAGCGATGTATATTGAAAAGATTGAAGCTGTGCATCCCGTGCGTCTGTATACCTCGATTGGACGAAAATCACCTCTTTACGCTGGTGCATGTTCTCGCATCATTCTATCTTTTCTATCGTCTGAAGAACAGCAGCGTTATTTAGAAATAACTGATTTACAACCAATAGGGATAGGCACAATTACCGACAAAGAAAAATTAAATGAAGAGCTTCATAAAGCACGTGTAAACGGCTATACAATTAGTCATTCTGAACTAGAAGACTATACAACAGCAGTTTCAGCTCCAATCTTTAACCATAAAGGCGAAATTGCAGCTGGAATTAGCGTTGCGGGAATTGATGCACATTTTAATGAAGAAAGAATGCCGTTTTTAATAAAAAAAGTAACAGCGGCTGCAGCGGAGATTTCTGCAAAACTAGGATATATTCCTCAGCACACATCTCCATTTGCGCAGTAATTTACATAAACGGAGGAGTTTACGAATGAGACGATTAGAAGGAAAAAGAGTTGCTCTTGCTGGTCAGCGAAAAGTAGAGGCCATCAAAAAAATCGTAGAAAACTTAGGTGGAATTGCTCTTATTAGACCGGCACAAGGAACCATTTTTTTAGATGACACTCATCTTGAAGAAGATGTAAAAGAACTTGTTCAAGGTGCGTACGATTGGTTTATTTTCACTACGGGTATTGGTACGGAAATCTTGTACAATACGGCTGATAAAATGGGGCTAGCTTCCCAATTTTTAGCTGCATTAAAAAACGCTAAAATTGGAGCCCGCGGCTATAAAACCATTAATATGTTAAAGAAATTAGGCCTTACACCAACTGTTCGTGATGATGATGGCAGTACAGCTGGTCTCGTTCGAGAATTGCAGAGCCACTCGTTTGATGGGTGTAAAGTTGCGCTTCAGCTTCATGGAGACCCGGCTCCAGCTTTAATGAACTTTTTAAATGAACAAAATGCAAATGCCAAGGATATTCTTCCTTATAAGCACATTCCTCCTAAACCTGACGTGATGGAGCAACTGTTAGATGAAATACTAACTAGGAAGGTAGACGCAGTCAATTTTACAAGTGCCCCGCAGCCTCGTAACCTTTTTTCGTTTGCGCGTGAAAAAGGAAAGGAACAAGAGGTTTTAGAAGCATTTGAGACAGACGTTGTGGCTTTATCCGTTGGAAAAGTAACGGCTGCAGCGTTAAACGAACAAGGTGTGAAGCGCGTGGTCGTTCCGCTACAAGAACGAATGGGGAGTGCGATTGTAGCCCTAGAGCAATACTATGAGCAAACTATAGAGAAATAATCAGGAAAATAGTACGCGTTTGCGTGCTATTTTTTTCTTGTATTTCACTAAGTCTTCCAATTATGAAATGAAATTGTAATATTTCATATAAATACATCGTGGTATAATTTTCGTAGTAAAAGACTATTTTTAGCTATTTTTCGACAATAATAGTTCGATATATACATAGATGATTAGACAGATGAAGTAATGGAGGAGTTTAAAGTGAATAAAAAAGCTATTTTTGCCAATGCCGCAGTTGTTTTAGGATTATCAAGCGTGTTTTCAACTGAAGCATTCGCCTCAACGATAAATGAAATGGAAAGCCAAAAAACAACAATTCAACAAGAGAAAGAAGAACTGCAAGGGAAAATTTCCAGTGCAAACGAAGAAAAAAAACGCTTGGAAAAAGAACAAAGCAGCTTATCAGCTCAGTTGGAGCGTTTAAAACTAGCAGCTAAGGAAAATGAAAAGAAAGTAGCAGACACAGAAGACAGCATTAAGCAGACAACTAAGAAAATAGACAGCCTTCAAAAAGACATTGATATGTTAAATGAGAAGCTTGAAGAACGAAACCAAATTTTAGCGGAGCGTGCAAAAGCACTTCAAGAAGCTGGGGGAAGTGTTGATTACGTTCAAGTCCTTCTTGGTTCCAAAAGCTTTTCTGACTTTGTTGATCGCTCGGTAGCCGTGTCAACAATTATTAACGCAGACCGTGATATTTTAAAAGAAACAAAAGAAATGCAGGATGAAGTAGCAGAGAAACAATCTTCTATAAAAGGTAAGTTAAAAGACCTTGAAGCGATGAAAGAAGAGTTAAACGGTATTAACGAATACTTAGTTGAACAAAAAGCTGAGCAAGAGACACTTTCTGCTCAATTGAATGATAAGAAATCAGAAAACGAGCAACAGGTAGCATCTTTAACTGAACAAGAGACGGATTTATCAACTCAAGAACAATCATTAACAGACAGCATTGCTGCTGAAAAGCAAAGAGAGCAAGAACAAAAAGAAGCAGCTGAAAAAGCTGAACAGCAGGTATCTATAGCTTCAAGCCAAACGATTGCTGAAAAAGCCGCTCCCGCTCAAGATAATGAAAATCCAAATCCTACACCAAAAGCTACTGTAGAAGCACCAGCGGCTAAGTCAGCTCCTGCTGCATCTCATTCCAATGTTGCAACCGTAGGAAACAAATGGATTGGCAATTCTGCATACGTATTTGGTGGAGGTCGTACGCAAGCGGATATTAACCGTGGATTCTTTGACTGTTCATCGTTTGTACACTGGGCATATTCACAAGTAGGTGTTGAGCTAGGACCTCGTGGCTATGTAAGCACTGAAACATTAAAGCGTGCGGGCACACAAATTTCTGCAACGCAAATGCAGCCTGGCGACCTTGTCTTCTTCAATACCTATAAAACTGATGGACATGTTGGCATTTATGTAGGAAATGGTAAGTTCATCGGTGCTCAAAGCAAAGGCGTTGGCATTGCAGATATGACTCAAGGTTATTGGAAACAAAAATTCAACGGCCGTGTTGTTCGTATTTAACGTATAATTTTCTAAAAAATCATTCATACTAGATGGATGATTTTTTTAGGAGGTACGGCATGGATTTAGTACAAGATTGCATTAAGAAAGACTTACGAATTCTATTTGTGGGTTTTAATCCGAGCATTCGATCAAGTGAGACAGGCTATCACTTTGCGCACCCTCGCAATCGATTTTGGAACATTTTATACAAGTCTGGATTAACGCCACGACTTTATAAGCCTGAAGAAGATGTAGATTTACTGAATCTTGGCTATGGCCTTACAAATATTGTGGATCGTCCTACAAAAGCTGCTGCAGAAATCACCAAAGAAGAATACGAAGAAGGACGAAAGCAGCTCGCTCATAAAATTCGTACGTATCATCCAAAAGTCGTTTGTTTTGTTGGCAAAGGCGTCTATGAACAGTACAGTAAACGTAGAAACGTTCCTTGGGGAATTCAAGAGGTTCCAGTTATTGAAGGAACACTTGACTTCGTGGCACCTTCCTCAAGCGGCTTAGTACGAATGAAAGTAGACGATATCGTGGCTATTTACCGAGAGTTAGCAGATTTTTTCTACTAAAAAAAGACGAATAAGTTTGGGAAGGAGGAACCTATGAAACTTCGAGTATCAGCGGTTCAATATCATCTTCATACAATTCAATCCTTTGAGGAATTTGCTCATCAAGTTGAGCACTATGTAAAAACAGCAGAAGAATTTGGAGCAGAGTTTGTTATGTTTCCAGAATTTTTTACAACACAGTTAATGTCGATAGGTAATCATCAAGGGCAAGCATTAACAATTCAGGATTTACCGGACTTTACCGAGCAGTATCGTTCTTTATTTATGAGTTTAGCTATTAAAATGAACATTCATATTATTGCAGGTACACACGTAATAAGAAGAGAAGGGCGTCTTTATAATGTAGCTCATCTTTTTTACCCGGATGGCCGTATAGGTGAGCAAGCCAAGCTTCATATGACGCCAACAGAGCTACAAGAGTGGGACATGACGCCTGGGGAAAGCCTGCAGGTTTTTGAAACTACAAAAGGAAAAGTTGCGCTGCTTACTTGTTATGATATTGAGTTTCCTGAGATTGTCCGTATGGCAAAAGCGAAAGGTGCAGATGTAATATTCTGCCCATCATGTACGGATGATCGTCACGGGTTCCATCGCGTGCGCTATACAAGTCATGCACGAGCAATCGAAAACCAAGTTTACGTAGTAAACTCTGGGACAGTAGGTTCACTTCCTACCGTTGACTTTATGCGTGCCAACTTTGGTCAAGCTGCAATCATTACCCCAAATGATGTTCCGTTTCCACCTAAAGGGCTAATGGCTGAAGGTGAAATTAATCAGGATATGATTGTCACAGCTGACTTAGATTTGGAATTACTCTATAAAGTTCGAGAAAGCGGATCGGTAACAACATGGCGTGATCGCCGCACAGACTTGTATACCGATTGGGAAAAAGAAGAGGTCTTGATGCGATAAGGAGTGATGAATGTGTACCGAAGAGAGTTTTTTGTATTTGACGAAAAAAAGCCTGTTCCTGCCATCATACGAAATTATCATCAAGCTGATTTCCAAGATTTAATTGCTATACAACAAGAATGTTTTCCACCTCCCTTTCCGCCTGATTTATGGTGGAATATCGAGCAGCTTACCAATCACATTACCCTATTTCCAGAGGGAGCATTGTGTATAGAAGTAAACGATAAAGTAGTAGGAAGCATGACTGGGTTATTAGTTCAGTTTGACCCTAAGTCACCAAACCATACGTGGGAGGACGTTACGGATAGTGGTTATATTCGTAATCATGATCCAAATGGAAATTCATTATATGTTGTAGACATTAGTGTAACCCCTACTTACCGTAAGCTAGGGTTAGGGAAATGGATGATGAATGCCATGTATGACAATGTTATTCACTTAAAACTAGAGAGATTAATAGGCGGTGGCAGGATGCCTGCTTACCATCAATACCAAAGAAAGCTAACGCCCGAGCAATATATCGAAGAAATCTTAAAAGGTACCATTCAAGATCCAGTTATCACATTTTTGCTACGCTGTGGTCGAACTCCGCTTAAAGTGATAGAAAACTATTTAGAAGACGAAGAGTCTTGTAACTACGCAACGCTAATGGAATGGAAAAATCCATTTTGGGTACAAAAAAAGCATCTCAGCTAAATGAGATGCTTTTTAGCGTTTTACAGCCGATTTTGGTTTGCTCATGACTTTCTTTAAAACTTCGGTTAAGTATATATTACCTTCTGGGTTGATCTTTTGTAGCAAGAAAGCAGTTGCTTCTATATCATCCATTGCACGGTGTGCATTTTCTCTAGAAATTCCATGTGCATCTAGAAGCGTTGTTAGCTTTTTATTGATAAACCCGTATTCTTTCCACTTCACGGATCTCATTGAGCAGTGCCATTTCCAGTCTTGTAAAAAAGAATAGCGCTTTAGTAAAAAGCTACGATCAAAAGAAGCATTATGCGCAATGATGCCATCAGCTTGTTTAAATAGCTCAATTACTTTTTGATCATCAAACCTTTGACCTTTCACCATTTCATTTGTAATCCCAGTTAGCCTAGTAATATGAGGATAAATTGGGTATGTCGGCATTTCGAATCCATTATAGCGGTCTATCTCCGTGAGGATTTGAAGCTGTCCATCGTATTTGTAAAGTAAGATTCCAAGTTCAATCATTTCACAACTAGCGGGACTTAAGCCGGTTGTTTCAATATCAACAAACGCAAGTATTTTATACTGTCCAGACAAGACGTTCTCTCCCTTATCATCATGATTCTCTTATTCTACCATTGATTATTCAAATGGAAAAACGATTCCTACGTGAAAATTGACGCGTTTCTTATAAATAGGGTAGAATGATGGTAGAAGTTTATATGGAATTCCCAAAGGGGAGTAGCTGCTACAGCAAGGTCGTCACTCCGAGAGAATCTCTCCGGCTTTGTTGGCAATATGTGATATTGTTAGCGAGACCTTTGCCAAATGTTTTTGGTAAAGGTCATTTTAACCATCTTTACAAAAAACATTGTGAAGATGGTTTTTTTATTAGTTTCTACCTTTAAAGGTTGAAAATAAATTTTCAGGAGGAAAACAAATGAAAAAATGGTTAATAGGAATCCTAGCCAGCACATCGCTTTTATTAGGCGGCTGTTCAATGTTAGAAGGAGCAAATGATACGCTTACGTACGTAAACGAAGCGACAGACTATGTGCAGGAGGCCAAAGCTTTTGCTGAAGAAGCACCTGAATTAGCTCAACAAGCCATTACAGATTCAAATGCTGCAGCGGAATTTGAAACAAAGCTAGAAGATATGAAAGGGGAAATTGAGAGCTTCAATGAACTTAATGCCCCTGAATTAGCAGCTGATTTACACGCTCAGGTACTTGAGCAAAATGAAAAAGCTCTAGACGGAATCAATACGTATTTAGAAAATATAGAAGGTGGAAAGTTAGATCCTGCAGTACTTGAAAATACGGAGCTATTTCAGTCCATCCAAGACATTTCAAGCATCGTTAAGCAAATTGAAGATTTAGGATTATAAAGTAGAACAGGGAAAAGGTATCGGATTTGAGCCCGATACCTTTTCTACGTTAGCAGTGTTTGCTTCGTTTTATTTAAAGTGATAGAAAACAAAAAAAGCTCGTCTACAAGAGACGAGTGAAAAGGGGCATATCTATAAAAAAAGTACTGTCTTTACTATATAAGAGAAAAGTGAAAAAACGATGAAAAATTACCTTTTTTACAAAAATTCTCTCGAGAAATAACTAGCGAAATGTCTGCTGTCTTTTTTTCTAGAATTCTAGTATTGTAAAGATAAAGAACTTTAATAAGGAGGCGTTTAAATGCGAATTGTATCTCTATGCCCAAGCAATACCGAACTTATTGGTTATTTGCAATGCGAACATCTACTTGTAGGAGTTGATGATTATTCAGATTGGCCTAACAATGTTCAAAAATTACCGAGGTTGGGTCCTGATTTGTCTATTAACATGGATCTTGTTGAAGAGTTAAAGCCCGATTTAATCTTAGCTTCTCTAAGTGTTCCTGGAATGGAGCGCAACATTAATGAATTAAAGAAGCGAAACCTTTCCTTTATTACCCTCAATCCTCAATCCTTAAATGATATTCGAAAAGACCTTCTAACTGTAGGGAATTTAATTGGGGTGGGCAATTATGCAGAAAAAGTAGTGAAACGGTTTGATGAAGAAATAACGTACTATAAAGAAATATCCGATCGTATCGCATACAAGCCCAGCATTTATTGGGAATGGTGGCCAAAACCTTTGTTTACGCCAGGTGGCTCAAACTGGCTAACTGAAATTAGTGCACTTGCTGGAGCCAAAAATCTGTTTGAAGATCACAATGAAGCCAGCGTTCAAACAACATGGGATGTCGTCAAAAAGAGAAAACCTCAAGCGATATGCCTTGCCTGGGTTGGAGTAACGGAAAAGAACGTCAATAAAAAAGTAATTCAAAAACGTTCTGGTTGGAAAGAATTAAGATTGTCGGAAACGGATATACATATTTTAGAGGAGGCGTTATTTTGCCGGCCGTCTCCACGCTTATTAGTTGGTCTTAAAAAGTTAGCTAAGCTGCTTCACCCTGCTACTTTTAAAGAGGATGCAGATGAAGATGTGCTACTATCAGTTGTAAAGAGTGTAAATGTTGACAAGCCTTAATCAACAAACTATGCTGTTACTACTAAAAAGAGAGAAAAGGAAGTGGTACATTGAAGCTAAATGAAATTCTTGAAACATTAACTAACCGAAAACCAAATATTTTGGGCACGGATGAATTTTTACAGTTTGCCGTTTTGGTTCCGCTTATTCAAAAACAAGATGAGCTTCATGTGTTATTTGAAGTAAGAGCGCACCATTTACGTAGACAACCTGGTGAGATTTGTTTTCCAGGAGGTAAGATTGAGCAAAGCGATTTAACACCTAAAGATGCAGCAGTAAGAGAAACGACAGAAGAACTAGGTATTGAAAATAAAGCGGTTGAAAATGTTCAGCCGTTAGATTATATCGTGTCACAGTTTGGAACTATTATTTATCCGTATATAGGGGTTTTAAAAAATGATTTGCCACTACGTCCAAATCCTTCTGAGGTAGCGGAAGTGTTTACCGTACCTCTTTCGTTCTTTAAAGAAAATCCACCTAAAGTTCATCATATTCATTTTAAAGTAGAGCCTGACTCAACCTTCCCATTTGATGATATCATTGGAGGAGAAGATTATAATTGGCAAACACGTAAGGTGGAAGAGCATTTTTATTATTATAAAGATCGTGTCATTTGGGGGCTAACTGCTAAGATTTTGCATCACTTCATTCAGCTATTGAACAAATAAAAACAGGCGGTCACAACCGCCTGTTTTTATAATGTTTTTAGAGCTTGCTCAATACTTTTATCGCCTGCTAATAAGTCAAACGCTTTTTTGTAGGTTCCTTCTTCTGTAAGGCTAGAAATCACAACTTTGGCTACGTCTTCACGAGGAATGGTGCCGCGCGTTAAGTTTGTGGCAACTTCTACTTTATTCGTACCAGCGTCGTTCGTTAATCCGCCTGGTCGAATAATTGTATAGTCTAAACTACTTGCTTCTAGAATTTTGTCAGCATAGTGTTTTGCTACGTAATAAGGCTTTAAATCTTCATTCCAGTTTTCACGATGATGAGCTTGTAGGGCACTTACCATAATAAAACGATTAACTCCTACATTTTCAGCCGCCTCAATCGATTTGGCTGCTCCATCTAAATCAATTAGCAACGTTTTGTCAGATCCCGTGCTACCTCCTGAACCAGCAGTGAAGATGACCGCATCGCAGCCTTTCATGGCTGCTTCTAATTCTTTTACCGTTCCTTCAAGGCTAGCATAGACCGCCTCAATCTTCTTACTTTTTAGTTTCTCGAGCTGTTCTTCCTTGCGGACCATAGCACGTACAGTGTGTTGTCCATGAGTTTGCAATAGATTTACAACCTTTTGACCGATTTGTCCATTTGCTCCAATAACTAGAACTTTCATGTACATTCTCCTTTCTATTCTTTCTTTATTGTTTCATAGAATTCTTATGCACTCAAAAGTTATGCTTTAAACACATTTAAAAGAAAAATAAAATAAAATTCATAAATAAGAAAATAAAACCATTTTCAACCCAATAAAATTCCTAACAATTGGAAAAAAATCAAATCTTTATAACTATTTTTAGTATTTATTGGAATTTTATTAAAAGCACTTACATTCTTGATATACCAAGTTTCAGGGTCTAAAATGTGCCTTTTTTGTCTTTAAACTATAAGAATAGAGTATATAGGACTATTGAAATTTTACTAATTAATGTTTTTTTGATATTATTCTTTGGGTCACTAATATTTTAGTCATTAAACTATTTTAATTCATTTTTTCAATGGTTATGTTGAAAACGTAAAGGAGAGATAAAGATGAAATCAAATACGATTCAACATCTAGTTGCAGAGAGAGCGATGTTATCACCACATAAAGAAGCATTAGTAGAAGGTGAACAACGCTATACGTATGAAATGTTTTCTAATCAAATTAATCGAATTGCAAACTTTTTAGTAAGTCAAGGTGTAACAAAAGGAGATCGCGTCGGGATTTTAGCTCGTACAACCGCTGCTTATCCAACTGTTATGATGGCAATTGTGAAAATTGGAGCTGTTGTCAGCCCGCTTAGTGAAAATATGACATCTTATGAATTAGACCACATTATTGAAAGTGGAAAGTTAAAAGCACTTCTACATCATCAAGAGTTTTCAACAGTTGTGGAAGGAGCTAAAGCAATTGATCAACTGGACTTTACGGTAACGCTAGAGCGCGAACCTAAGTTTAATGAACAATTCAATAAATTTTCAGCAAAAGAACCTTTTATTAACTATGAAGTAACTGAAGAAGATACGGCTTTAATGATGTTTACGTCAGGTACAACAGGAAACGCAAAAGGCTGCATGATTTCACATGGTGGCGTTCGAAAATACTTAGAAAGCGGAAGAACAGAGGATTTAATTCATGTTGAAATGCACTATTTGTTTGTGCATCCATTTTTCCATATGAGTTCAATGAACTCCATGTTTCACTGCATTAAAAGCGGCGTGACAATGGTTTGTTCAGAAGAAACCGAGCCGGCACGTATTTTAGACGTTATTGAAAAAGAGGATATTACGCTCTTATTAGCTTTGCCACCGGCTCTTACGTATTTATTAGAAGAGCTCGAGCAAAATCCTCGTGAAAACTTACCGTGGAAGCTAGCTTTATCAGGTGGAACAAAAGTACCTGAATCACTTATTCGTAATTTAGAAAAGCATGGTGTTACGGTAGCACAAGGTTACGGTAGTACAGAAGCTTGGGTGATCAGCGCATGGGCGCCTCAAATGGGATGGGATAAAGTAAACTCTGTTGGAAAACCAATTTCAGGTGTTGAAGTAAAAGTAGTTAACCCTGAAACAAGAGAGGCAGTTGCAACAGGAGAAATTGGTGAAGTTCTTGTGAAAAGCCCGTATATCTTTAAGGGATACTGGGGAAATGAAGCGGCAACACAAGCCGTTTTACATGACGGATGGTTAGCTATGGGGGATGCAGGAAAACTAGATGAAGATGGATTCTTATACATTGACGGTCGCTACAAAGACGTAATTGTATATGGCGGAGACAATATTTATCCAGACCAAGTAGAAGATGTGATTTTAGGCATTGATGACGTATTGGAAACGGCTTTAGTTGGTATGCCCGATACCTTATATGGAGAAGTTCCTTACGCCTATACAGTCGTAAGAGAAGAATGTGGTATAACAGAAACTGAGGTTAAAGAGTACTGCAAAGAACGATTAACAGCCTATAAAGTTCCTGAGATCGTATTTGTACCTTCTCTTCCTAAAAACAGCGTAGGAAAAATCATGAAGAAAAAAGTAAAAGAGCTAGCTTTAGCTCATGCTTAAAAAATAAACAAAAAAAGCGGTGATTATACCGCTTTTTTTGTTTATTCGCTTAATGTTTTTGAAAGTTTCTGCATAATATGAATGTATTGTGAACGCTCTTCATCTGTCAGATTAGATAAAATGTTAACCCAAAAATCAGTACGCGTTTTCTGTAACGTTTCTACAACGTTTTTTCCTTTTTCAGTTAGCTCGATCCAAACGCTGCGGCGATTCTTCTTTTTATAAATACGTGTTACCAGCTGTTCATCTTCCAGTTGATTTAACACAATAGTAATAGCACCGGGAGATAAACCAAGTACTTTTGTGATATCGCTAACAATACAACTTTCTTTATCATAAACAGTTTTTAAGATTGTCTCTTTTGTAGGTGTAAGGTGGTAGGGAAGTAAATCATACTTTTCACCGATTACGGTGTTTCGATACTTCACTAGCGCCTCTTTAATTTGATCAATGCTTTCTAACTGTTCTTTCACATTTTCTTTGTTATACTGCGTCAATCTGTGGAGCCTCCTCTAGATTCATACGTTTGTACTAATTATTATAACATGCGTAAAGCTTTTGTATAAATGAAAGACCGTCTCTATTTGTGACAGTTTCATGAAGTTGAAACAGAAAAAAAGTTGAAGTTAATTTCCAAAATTCGTTAAATTATTATTTGTTTCGTGCTATTATGATAGTATCAATAGCGCTTTCAGACAGATGTTTCGTTTCAAAAAAGGGGTGTGTAAATGATTCTGGTTTTTCTCAGTCTTTCCTTTTCTTCTTAAAAATATTTATTTTTGATAGACGAATATTTCTATATTTTTATATAATATAGTGAAACATACATATTTTTAAAAGAAAGACATATTGAGGTAAAACCGAAATATGGGGGGATCACAATTACATGAAAAAGGTTATAGCAGCACTTTTAGCAAGTGCCACGTTGGTCAGCGGTTATATTGCATTTGATATGTATATGGACCATTCTGCACAACAAGCGGCAGCTACGGCAGCAGAAAAAGAAAAAGAACAAAAAGCCGTAGAGAAAAAAGAAAAGAAAGAGCCGGTTATTAAAGTAGAAGACTTAACGTACCAATTAAAGGATTCTCGTACTGGTGCATTAATGCGAGAATTTAAACCCGTTAACTTTGCGGATAAGGAAGTATACAATAAAGAGATAAAAGCACTTGCTTCCGAGTTAGCAAAAGGAATCGATACACCAATGCAAAGCATGAAGTTAGATGGAAATGGAGCATTAATCGGAGGCTCAAATCGAATTGTTTTAAAAGAAGAGGAACTTGTAGCGAGTCTACAAAATTTAAACACAAACCAATTGGAAATCACGGTTCCTATTTACGAGACACCACCAAATGTTTCCGTGCAGGCAGCAGCAGGAGTGAGTGAAGTGCCAATTGCTTCTTTCACAACGAAGTTTCGTCCTAGCGATACGGGGAGAAACCGAAATATTCAGCTCTCTGCTGAAGCAATTAATAATACTATTTTAGGACCTGGTGATTACTTTTCGTATAACAGTGTAGTAGGGCCTCGTACCGTAGAACGTGGCTATCAGCAAGCTCCTGAGATTATCAACAAAGAATTAGTGATGGGAATTGGTGGAGGTATCTGTCAAACATCTTCCACGCTGTTTAATGCTGTAGATAAAGCTGGCGTACAAATCGTTGCGCGTTCTCATCATTCAAAAGACGTAGGATACGTTCCTAAAGGAAGAGATGCTACTGTTTCGTGGAATGGACCAGATTTTAAGTTTATGAACAATAAATCGTATCCAATCATCATTAAGACGTATACAAACGTTGCTGGAGGAACTTTGACAGTTGAAGTTCGTACTGCACAGCGCTACCTGTAAGTAAACTAAACACAAAAAAACCGAAGCCACTATTTGCTTCGGTTTTTTTGTTGCTTATTGCGTAACTTGCTGCTCACGAGCACGCAGCTCAACGCGACGAATTTTACCTGAATTTGTTTTTGGTAAGTCAGATACAAATTCAATTAGTCGAGGATATTTATAAGGTGCTGTTAGGTGCTTAACATGATTTTGTAAATCTTTAATTAATAATTCATCAGCAGTTAACGTAGGGTCAGTTAATACAACAAAGGCTTTAACTACGTTACCACGATCTGGATCCGGGCTTGCAACTACAGCGCATTCCTTCACAGCGGAGTGCTTAATCAAGGCATCTTCAACTTCAAAAGGTCCAATTGTATAGCCAGAGCTAATAATAATATCATCGCTGCGGCCTTGGAACCAATAGTAGTTATCTTCGTCTTTAGAAGCACGATCACCCGTTAGATAATAATTACCACGAAATGCTTTTTTTGTACGTTCTTCGTCTTTATAGTAATGTTTAAAAAGTGAAGGGAGGTCTTTACGAACCGCAATATCTCCAATTTCACCAGGAGCGCATGGATGACCGTCTTCATCAATAATCTCAATAAATTCTTCAAGCATCGGTTTACCCATTGAACCAACCTTAATATCTACATTTTTTAATGTTCCAATTAAAAGCGTATTTTCTGTTTGGCCATAACCATCACGGACTTGAATATCAAAGTGGTGTTTAAATACGTTCATGACTTCTTCATTTAGCGGCTCACCAGCTGATACTGCGCTATGAATATGCGATAAATCAAAGGAATCTAAGCTTGCTGATTTTGCCATGAATCGGTATTCGGTCGGTGTACAGCATAGCACATTCACTTGTTCATCTTGTAAAATCGATAAGTACTTCTCAGGTTCGAAACGGCCGTTATACACAATTCCTGTTGCCCCTTGACCTAAAACAGATAAAAACGGACTCCAAACCCATTTCTGCCAGCCTGGGCCTGCAGTTGCCCAAACGATATCACCTTTTTTTATATCTAGCCATTCGCGTGCTGCTAAGCGTAGGTGAGCATATGCCCAGCCATGCGTATGAACGACGCCTTTTGGATTGCCAGTTGTACCTGATGTGTAAGGTAAAAATGCCGTATCATCTTTATTAGTATCAGCGGCTTCAAACTGATCGCTTGCTGAGTCCATAAGAGGCTCTAGAGATGTCCAAGAGGTTACTGCATCTCCCAGAACAATTTTATGCTGTAGAGAAGAAGGTAAGTCTGTTACTTCGTCTACTTCTTGACAAAATGGAGAATATGAAATAATCGCTTTTGCTTGGGCATGGTGTAAACGATATTGGATATCTTTTGCTCGAAGCATTTCTGAAGAAGGAATAATGACAATACCTGCTTTTAAACATGCTAAGTACATGACATATGAATCAATTAAGCGGGGCATGATGACTAAGACGTGATCGCCTTTTGTTAAACCGAGTTTTGTTAATGAATTTGCGGCTTTATTTGCTCGTTTTAATAGATTGTTATATGTAATTTCCTCTCGATGACCATCAGCATCTTGCCATTTAATCGCAAGGTGGTCAGATGCGTGTTTTTCGAATTCCTCCGTTAAATTATAGCGTTCTTTTGGAATTAGTTCTTCTAAACGAATCATCGCCACGACTCCTTTTCTATAAAAAAATGTCTATAATGACATTCCATCATTATAGCTTCTATTATAATACTAACTATTAGTAGTTACTACTAATTTGTTTATAGTAACCAAAAAAATATAAAAATTCCCACTCTCAACTGTGAGAAATGGGAATTTTTATTTGGAGAATAGACTCCACTTCGTATGTATGGGAATTAATTCTTCCTCAGATTCATCCGCTTCATAAAGACCGCGTTCTTTCAAGTATTCAACAAAATACAAATCTGCTTCTTTACGTTCGTCGTAAGGTTTAATAGAAAGTACAAAGCCTAATTTATGCTGCTCATCATTTTCAACCCCTGAGATATAAGCTCTTATATGGTGCTGTAAAAAGAGCTCCTTAGCAGGGATAATTAGTTCTTTTACAAATTTAGCTAGAAGCTGAAGTTCGAATTCAAAGGTAAACTTTGAAATTTTTTCTAAATCCGCAAACACAACGCCTATAAAACTCGTGTTATGTATTTCATAATCCTTTGTTTTCTCATCCCAATCAATATGACCAACTTCTTTCAAGTAATTAATAAAGTAGCCAATACCTTCGCGACGCCCAAACGGTTGCTTAGATAAAACAAGACCAATCTTTTTATACTTTGGTAAATAAACACACGATAGAGCGGCTTCAACATTATGCTGTTGGAACAGCTGCGTCACACCTTGTAAGAGTGCATCCAATACGTGGTGAGTGATCTTCATTTGTTTACGTGAAAAGTGATATTCATTTGCAAGCAGCTCATTTGTATCTGCGAATGTTGCTCCGATAAAACCAGTATTAGAAAGGGTAGGGGGAAGCGGCTTTTTTCTTTTTCTGTTGCTCATCTAACAAACACTCCTTGCAATCAATAAATCGAACGTATGTTCTTATTAAATCATACGAAAAAAAGAGCGAAAAGTAAAGAGGACAAGCAGATAAAAATAAAAAAGTAGCTATGTCTTACAAAGAAAGCGGGGGAGAGTAAACATAAAAAAACACAAATCAGTCGATTTGTGTTTTGAACATTTATTTTTATATAGATTTAGCGTACATCTGTTAAAGAAACTAAATCTTCGTCGTCTACATCAATATCTACATGACAATCCATTGTGTGAATTGTTTTATCTTCGTGGTTACCATAATAAATTGTAATATTCACAAGTATCGCTCCTTTAAAATCGGATGATTTTACACCCAACATATGCCGATCTCTATTTGTTATTCATTATACCTCAATGCATATAAAACTACAACTAAAAATGTGATAACAGCAAGGTTAGAGGTTAGAAATAAGGAAAAATCAGAGGGTTTAATTGTATAAAAATAATTTTTAATGGATATAGTTACAATAAATACGGGTGTTAAACAAATTAAAATGAATATTAATCCAATATAGGGATAATAACGCTCTAAACTTAAAATTTACGTTTAAAGGAAACATTATGTAAACTAATTAAGAAAATGATGCTTATAGAGTCTACGAAATAACATTTAAATAAACGTCAATCACAGTATATTTATTTTTCTATATGAGATGCTGCATGTTATATGGCTTCAGTCTACAAAAGCAAATGAAGCTTAGCTTAAATGACCGACGTTTAACCATAAGCTTTTTAATTTAATCATGCATTAAGATCTATAGTGAAATTTCAATACGTAACCTAATAAATTTCTTTTCTGTCTCATTATCTAAAGTTTACTTATTAATTGAGACAGAAAATCTATTATTTTTATAACTTCCTATAATGTATATTATGTAAACTAGAAAAATAAAAAAATATAAACATCTTCCCCCTTCATTACATATGAATAACCGCCACCTGTGGTTTCTGGTGACGGTTTGATTGAGCTATTCGTTAAACTCTAAAATATGTAGACCCTCAGATACATTTGGCGCTTCAAAGAACTTAGTAACGTGAATAAATGTCTCTATAGTATCGAAAGTTGCTCTTTCAGGTTGTTCGTTACGTCTTTGTGCGATTTGACGTAAACATTGCTCGTTATTTAAGTTGAGGAAAATTAGCTGATGATTTGCGTTGACTTCTGACGCGATACTTAAAAGCCATTTTCGCTGTTTTTGAGTGTTTCCTGGAAAATCCAACACTACATCTGTACCAACACGTAGTATATTTTGGACATGCTTTTTCACTAACGGTTTGAGCTGTGCGGAGAATTTTAGATAGTCATCAAATGATGCGATTTCATTCGGGTATAAAACTGAAAGCCATTCATCCTCGGATAACAGCACCGCATGTTTTTCCGCAGCCAATTGCTTTGATTTAGTTGATTTTCCTGCTCCCATCTTTCCGCAGAAAAAGTACAGATCTCCCAGATTTTTCATAGTTTATCCCCCAAACCTACTTTATTTTCTTCCTTTGTTTTCATATCAAACTGAGCTAATACAAAATTCCCGTTCTTAACAACTAATACACCTTCTAACAGTTGTCCCTCAGGCTCTTTTAAATGCTTGTCTGATGCTTTTAAGGGTGTTGCTTGCTCTTTGTTAGCTGAACCTTTATTTGTTTTCCTTTCTATTCTATAAACAACTGTACACACGTCTTGGTTTTCAGTCTAACTAAATTCCGTAAATCTCTAATAGATTTTTTAATGCCGGTCGTTCATTGCCGCTTCTGCCAACAACATGAGTTGCTGTAATAAGTGAGTTTAAGACCGCTTCCTCAGTGGCTTCACCAGCGGCTCGAAATGCTAAATCGATATCTTCTTCATGAATAGCTGAAATTGAAAGGCAGGAAGACGTTTTATCATGAGGAATTTTATTTGCTGTTGAAAACCCAATGACGACTTCCCCGCTTCCTGTTGTAATAATAGATCCTGTACGTGATAAGCCCGTTACCGTTCGTTTTAAAATGCGATTGAGCTGTCTTTCTGTCACGGGTAAATCAGTAGCAAGAATAACGATTACAGAGCCTTTGTCTGGTATTTCTTCTAAAGAATGCATCGAGTTATAAAGCTGTGAGCCAACTGGCTGTCCGTTTATCGTTAAATCAGGTAATGAACCAAAATTAGTTAAGGTAAGGACACCGATTGTATATAGGCCATGAGTTAATTGGATTTGTCTAGATGACGTTCCGATTCCTCCTTTTAACGAATAGCAAACCATACCCCTACCTGCACCGACAGAGCCTTCTTCGACTGTTTCTGAAGTGGTCTCTAAAGCTTTGAGTACATGTTTTTTCGTCACTGTCTTTGAACGAATATCGTTTAAAATCATATCATTGCATTCACACACGACAGGATTTACCGTTCCGATTGTTCGTCCAATTTCTTCGTTATGTTCTAACATGTAATCAATGATGGCATCGGCTGCTGTCCCGATGCTTAGCGTGTTCGTTAAAATGATTGGAGATTCTAACGTTCCTAACTCATTTATTTGAATAGTTCCGATTGTTTTTCCGAATCCGTTTATGACGTGACTTGATGCAATGAGCTTTTCGCGGAAAATGTTCCCTTGGTGAGGTAAGATTGCTGTTACTCCTGTTTGCTGTTCACCTTCGCTAATAGTCACATGCCCAACCGTAACGCCTTTAACGTCCGTAATTGCGTTATATGAGCCGGTTTCTAATTTTCCAATCGTTACCCCGTAATTACGTAGTCTTTTTTGCTTCAAGTCCTCTCCCACCTCTGCTTCTTGCTTGTTTTCATCAATCAGCCGGATTAATAATCGCTAACACCTGATGGTCCTTCCATTCTCCCCTGATTTTAAGATTTTTCGTTGCAAGGCCTTCTTGATGAAATCCTGCTTTTTCCAAGACGCGTATCGACCCAACGTTATGAGGCTGAACTTCGGCTTGAATGCGATGTAAATTTAATTTAGTAAATGCATAGGTAACAAATAGCTTTGTTGCTTGAGTCATATAACCTTTACCGTTGTAGTCTTTATCTAAAAAGTAGCCGATAATGGCGCTTTGTGATGCTCCTCGCACGATGTTAAAAAGGCTAATGGTTCCTATTAGCTTTTCTTCATGGTTTTCGAAAATACCAAAGTAATACTCTTTGTCTTCCTGAGCTTTTAACGCAGCATCTTTTATTTTTTCAATCTGACCAGCTACTGTATAAAAATCATCCTGACGAGTAAGCGCAAACTCTTCAAAAAATAAGCGGTTTTTTATTTGCAGAGCAAGCATAGCTTCTGCATCATGAAATGTAAATGCTCGAATTGTTAAATCTTCACTTGTAATCATAAAGCTCTTCCTTTCAATTCATCTATGTATAGAAAAAGAAAGCCAAAAAGATGACTTCCTTTTCTTTTTTCTTACAGTCTAGGGTCCACAGGATCCATTTCAAGAGCAAGCGTTCCAAGGGCACATTCATGAATTCGCTCGATTGAATCTTTGTTTACAAAGCGCGTAATTCCTTCGATACCTAAAGCAAACTCTAGTAGCGCATGCTTTTGCTTTTTACCAGTGTTCCGCTGTTTTAAGCGTTGAAGATTCTCAGGTAATAAATAATCCATTCCGTAAATGATATGAAGATATTTACGCCCTCTCACTTTAATCGCAGGCTGTAGAAGCTTTCCTTTCTCATTTCTTGCGATAAACGTTTCCGGCTTCACAACAAAGCCTTCGTGCCCTTCTTCCGTAAGAGAGTTCCACCATTCAATCGCTTTGTTCATGGAATTCTCGTCATGCACGACCATAAAGTCTGTTTTAATAAATAAATCCGATAGCGAGATAAACTCAGCGTTTCTTTCCATATGCCACATATGCGTTTTTTGAAAAAACGTTTCGTTGCTGTGGGCTAAGACGTGAAACGGTGCAATTTGAATGTCCTCTACTCCGTCAATATTCCAACAGTACTTTTGGAAGACTTCGTTGAAAATCTCAGCATTTTTAAGCTTTAGATTGACTTCAGATAGCCACGAGTCAACGTTTTGGTTCTGTGTGATTGCTTTTTCTAGCTTTTCTTTTAGCTTCTGTCGGTCTAACAGGGCAACTTCTGCTACGTGCGCATACTGAGAGCTAATCAATTCTTTTGCTTTTAAGTTCCATGGCAAAATTTCAGCATCAAGCAGCACAAAGTCTGTGTTGTATTTAGAGAAATAATTAGCACGCGTTAAGTCTTCGTTTAAAGTTGATAAAATCTGTTTCTCTACGTCTTTTGCAAAAAAGGAGCGTCCTGTACGCGTATATATAGTTCCTAGCGTTTCTCTACCAACGTAATGAACAGCAGCTTTCTTATCTTTAAATAATAGCAGTACGCCGCGGCTACCCATATGTTTCTTCTCAACAACCATTGTTTGAATACCATTTGACTGATAGTAATCAAATGCTTCTTTTGGATGCTCAAGATATTCTTCAAGCGCTGAAGGCTTCGGCGTCGGGCTCATGGTTGGCGGAATATAAACAAGCTCTTCAATTGGAATCGTGAAGTGAGAAACAGAGTCAATTGCTGATTTGGTCGTTCCTTCAAGAATTTTAATATCTCCATATGTGTCAGTGAGTACCGAATAGCCATTAATAAAACGTGCGATATTTGGTGGATCTAACCTTTTCTTCTGCCACTGTGTAAGAGGATTGTCCTCTGTTCCAGAGTAGTTTTCTTTTGCTTTTACAGAAACAAACTGTTTTTCGGGATACTGAAAAGCGGTCAGTGAACCGCCAAATACAGCCCCTTGATCAATGTTAACCGTATTGTTTACAACAAGAGGATGAACTTTACAGTCATGTCCCCAAATGATGAGTTCTTTTGTATGGTGATTTGTATACCAATCTTTGCGTATAGGCTTTCCGGCATCGTCAAATCCTTCTGAATCTCCGTATCGACAAAAGTCTGATATGTGATAGGACTGCTTTCCGATATAATCATCTCTTATGCCTGCATGCGTTACTACAGCTACCCGTACATTATTTTTTGTCAGAATATAATGAGACGGCGCTTCTAGCAAAAAGTCTTTTAGCTCACGCTTTAATTCTTCCGCTTGTTCAGTTCCGTGTTCTTCCTCATAGCGAGTAAACTCATCGGCTACCTTTTCATCTCCGTGGGACAGCGTGACGTTTCTGCCACCTAGCCACCTTGCAATTTTCCAACCATGATTGCTGTCAATCATATACGCAAGGTTAGCGTCTACGTGACTCTTGAAGAACAGCATAGTTTCAAGCGAACGAGGACCTCTGCTCATTACGTCTCCAACTGATAGAAATTTCCGTCCGCTTGGATGTGTGTACAGACCTTCTTCATTTGGTTCATAGCCAAGACGCTTCAGCAGTTCAATAAGCTCTTCATAGCACGCGTGAACATCACCAATTACGTCTATTCCCGTTCCAACCTCAAGTTCAAGCTTATTTTTGGTGCGAACGACTTCTAATTTATTGATCTCTTCTTCTGTGAATACGTACTGTTGACGAAATCCTTCGCGTTTAATAGACCGCTTGCTCTTAGCAAATATCTGCGCTTGCTGTTTAACTCGCTTTTTGCCACGTGGGAATTCTCTGGTTTCATCACGTTCAAGCAACGTTTCCATTGAGATATCAAGTAAACATGCAATGCACGGTATATGATTTCTTTTCGCTAAGTCAATATATCTTTTACGGTCGTCTTCATAGAGATGCGTTGCGTCGACGATCGTTAATTTCCCCAGTTTCGCCCTCGTTTCAATGATATAATCCATTGTTTCAAATGCTTTTTGGGAAATGGTTTGGTATTCTTGGAACAATATGTCTGCTTCATCTTTTGGATGGCTTGTCCATTCAATAAAATCCGTATCTCCTACTAACAAGCGGAACTGGTCTGAGCTCACTGTTTCAGAAGGTTTTATATAGCCTTTTTTAATCCATGCCTCTAACAGCGTTGTTTTACCGCTATTTGAGGGTCCCATTAAAAGTACAATCCCTGCAGGAGGTAAAAATAATCTCTTCAATTGTCTCCCTCTTTTCGTTCAAACGTACACATTTGTGTTGGTGCTCCATACTCGTCGCTTTCTTCTCCAATGCCCTCAATGGTTATGGAGTAAGGAAAATCATGCGTCCAAGCCTCACACCAACTTACAAACTCTTGTCTACTCCATTCAAAACGATGATCCGCGTGTCTCATGGCTTCATTCATCTGATAAACGGCATTGTATTCTTGGTTTGGCGTTGTCACAATTAGTGATTTTGGTTGATAAAGAGCAAAGATTGTCTTCATAATGGCAGGCAGTCGTTCTTCATTGATATGCTCAATCACTTCACACAAAATGATGATGTCGGCGCCTTGAAGCTGTGAATCATAATAAAATAACGATCCCCAAACAGAACGAGGCTGAATGAAGTTTGGTTTGGCAGCAGCTTTTTCAAATCGCGCTAATGCTTTTAGCTGTGCAGATTGCGAAGGCTCTACTGCTAAAATTTCACCTATGGTTGGAATAAATCCTAAACGAGTAGCTAGCTTTCCTTCACCTGAACCAAAGTCTACAACTTTTCCTTTAGCAGGAAGTGACTGTACTTTTTTAAGAATTGCCTGATAGCGCAGTTCATTGAGTGGGATTTTATCTTTCGCTGTGTGAGCGTTCGTTTTCTTTTCCGTATTAGTTGCTACGTTCGCTTGTTGAACAAGGTCTTTAAAGCGAAGCGACTGCTCATAGATATAACTTTTTAAGGGATGAGAATCTAGCCAACCTTCGCCGTAGCGCTCTATTTTTTCAATTTCTCGTTCATCCAAAAAGTAGTGCTTAAAGTTATCTAGGACTGGGATTAAAATAAATAGATGCTGAAGCGCTTGTTGGACTGTGACTTCTCCTTTTAAGGTTACGTAACGAGCAGTGCTTCGTGTTTTTAAATCAAACGTATAATCAATGTTTCCTCGCTCTATTTCAACAGCATAGCCCATGGGTTCGAAGAGCTCCTGGATTCGCTTATCAGCTAAATGTGAGGCAATAGGACCAAAGCTAACTTCAAGATTAAAAGCATGATGTACCCATTCGCTATATTCTTCTTTGGGCTTGCCATTTAAAGCTGTTCCGAGCGCTTTGCGTATGTAGGAACAAAACAAGCTGCTGACCGCAAATTCACGGTCGTTGATATAGTGCGTAATATCAAAGTGATTGGACCCGCTTTTTACAAGTTCAATAGGATCCACATCAACGTATATAATAAATTCCGCTTCGTCAGATTTAAAGGTCGTGAAAGCTAACCTTACATTCTGTCCTTTTTCTTTTCGTTCATAAGGATTGGAAGGATTCTTTGCAATTAACCGCGATACGTTTTCTGCACCTTCTCCTTTTACTTTCATACTGAGCTGCATACGTTCACCTTCTTTTTAGATGTTGCTTTATTTTAACTCTATAAAGCAGCAGGATATAAATAGAAACCAGAACCTAGTTTCTTTAACTAATTATACCTTTTAAGCTAGTTATTAGGAACTGCTAATGAGATAGAAAAAGCTACCAATCTTTATGATTAGTAGCTTGGGAGGATAAAGGCTTATGATTTTGAAAGAAAATCATTTAGGTAATTTATAACCTCAGCGCGATTTCCAGATACTTTTTGGTCACGCAACTCATCAAACTTCACTTTTTCAGCCGCTTTTGTTAGGATAGCTTGCTCGTGCTCTTTTGGAATGATTACAACTCCGTCCGCATCACCAACAATGATATCGCCTGGATGAACAGCGGTGCCTCCGCATGAAATAGGGACGTTTAGTTCACCTTGCCCCGCTTTTCCGCTTGCTGCTACAGTTGTTCCTTTACAGAAAACAGGAAAGTTTAGCTGCTTTACGCCGACCACATCACGGATTACTCCGTCCACGACAATCCCATTAATGCCTAATGTTTGCGCTAACCCAACGATAAAGTCTCCAGCAATTGCTCTATACGTATCACCTTTTGCATCTACAACTAATACGTCACCTGGCTTCGCTTCTTTAATAGCTTTTAAAAACATTAAGTTGTCACCTACAGGTATTTTAACGGTAAAGGCTCTTCCAACTACTTTGTATTCTTCTTTTAATGGCTTAATCGACGGGTCAAGATTGTTTAATCCTGCCATCGCGTCTGATATACACGTAGTTGGAATTGTTTTAAATGATTCTATGATACTCATTTTAACCGCTCCTTATTATTTAACGTAAAGTTAGACGAATTGGAAGTTCTTTTAGACCTCGAATAATAAAGCTTTGTCGCCATTCTAAATCAGACAAATTAGCAGCAAGGCCTACGTTTGGAAATTCTTCAAGCAGCACGCGAATCGCAACTTCACCTTCTAATCGCGCAAGTGGAGCCCCTAGGCAATAGTGAATTCCTTTACCAAACGCTAAGTGAGGATTTTTCTCTCGTGTAATGTCAAGTTTCTCAGGGTTTGAAAATATTTCTGGGTCTCGATCAGCTGAAGCGAGTGACACAATCACGTGATCTCCTTTTTGAACTTGCTGCCCCATAAAGGTAAAGGATTCACGTGCCCATCGGTCCGTGCTGAATTCGACTGGACCATTGTATCGTAAAAATTCGTCAATGGCTTTTGAAATCAAGGAAGGATCATTCTTTAATAAATCCAGCTGGCCAGGGTGAGTAAGAAGTGCAAGCAAGCCGTTTGAAATGAGATTTACAGTCGTTTCATGACCCGCAACGATAAGCAGCATGACAACACCATACAATTCAGTAGCAGTAAGCTTATCTCCGTCTTCCTCTGCCTGAATTAAATGAGATAATAAATCATTTTGTGGTGATTGCCGCCTGCTATAAATTAGTTTTTCTAAGTACATCATAAACTCCATCAATACTTCGTCGTACTGAGAAGCTTCGTTAATATCGACCAATACGTTTGACCAACGCTGGAAATCAAGCTGATCTTCTTGTGGAACACCGAGAAGTTCACAAATCACAATAATAGGAATTGGAAATGCGTATGCTTCAATAAAATCAACTGTCTCGTGTTCTTTCATTTTTTCAGCTTGCTCACGCGCAATTTCTTCAATGCGTCCGCTTAAACCCATAATTTTCTTAGGGGTAAAGCCACTTTGGACAAGACTGCGGAGACGACGATGATTCGGTGGGTCTGCAAAAAGCATCGTTTGTGAAATCGGCGGTACGTTTTCATCCGTCATTTCGCCAGGAAAAACGGTGCGCATATCTTTGATAAAGCGCTCGTCTTTTAGCACAGCTTCGGCAGCTTCATATGTAAAAGCCATCCAGGAATCAGGAGCTTCTGTATAAAGCTTTACCTTTGCAAACGGTTCATGCGGACGAATTTGTTCATAGTATTCGTAAGGGTTTTGGTGGAACTTCTGTGAAAATAAATCAAGTGACTTAATATTCATATTGTATCCTCTCCTGTTATCTACTTTTTGAACGAAAAAGCCAGGTCTCACATAAAAACAGGAATCGCTTTCACTGATCTGGATGGCCTATCTATTGATTCCTTCTTTCATTGTATGCGCATTGATTTGGAACATCAAGGAAAGTGATGTTTCATATATAAAGTTTACATAATAAAATTAAAGTAAATTAGATATTCACCAAATAAAAAAAGACGAGCCATGAATATACTCGCCTTTCAACATACAAAGCTAGCAATTGATTCTAAATGCACTTTTAAGTTCCTTTGCAATTTCATTGATACAATCTTCTGCTTGCGGATAATCTCCAATCTTATCTATAAAAGCGTGGTCCATTCCTTTATACTGAATCATTTTTGTTTTAACCCCAGATCGTGCAAGCTTTCTAGCATACGCTTCGGCTTGTAAGCGGAGATAGTCATATTCAGCATTAATAATAAGAGTTTCTGGAAGACCATTTAAATCATCGGCTAATAAAGGAGATACGCGTATATCAGTAACATCCGCTCCCTGTAGATACAGCTTATTGAGCATTGAGCTAGAGCCAGCTAATGCTAGAATAACCCCTTTAATTAGCTCATGATGATGAAAAACTTCATATTCATTTATGTCCCATCTATGATCTTCTGTATCAATTCGCCCAGGGTTCACGACGGGGTAAATAAGCGCTTGGTATTTAATTCGATTTGTTCCTTGCTGTGAATCAAGTAAACTGCAAACTGCAGCTAAGTTGCCACCGGCGCTATCGCCACAAACTGCTAGTTGTTCTTTATTTATTCCGAGGTTTTCAGCATTTTCATGCACCCAGCTCACTGCAGCTAGACAATCCTCTAAGCCAGCTGGAAATGGATGTTCAGGAGCTAAGCGGTAATCGACAGAAACAACCGCTGCTTGCGCTTTTTCAGCTAGTGCTTTACAAGGGTTTTCAACCGTTTTTAAGCTTCCTCCAATAAACCCTCCTCCGTGAAAAAACACGACTGCTGGTAAGATACCATTCGATATAGGGCGATAGATGCGTGCAGGAATATTATGCTCTTTGCTCGGAATGCTGATTAACTCTGTTGTAATTTCTGTAGTTGTAACGTCTCTATTAAGCCAGCCCATGCTAGCTCGAATGGCTTCAATTGAAACATTTGCAGGTTCTGTTTGTTCTTCCTCTGAATGATTTGTATAACTGCTGATTACTTTTAAAACACGTGGATCTAAATCTCCAGCTATATGTAAATCTGGTATATGTTTAATTACGCTATGTATGCCATCTACTTCTTTTGTTTCCGCTGAAGTTTCCAAAATACCGAGAAGCTTGTCATACTCTTTTGGTTGAAGCATCACTAACCCCCACACCCTTTTAAATGGTTTACTAACATTCTAGCCAGATACGTAGTGTTTGTAATCGTTTTCTTTTTGTTTTTTAGTTATAGCCAGTCTTTACCGTACTTACGAATGAATGCAATATCTTCTTGATAGTGATCAAAGTGACCTTGTTTTATCATTTGTTGAAAAGCAGTATCTCCTTCTTCTGCTTTACGCTTCATATATGCACATAATCCTTCCAGCCGGAGCACCACCGTTTCTAAGTAATTCTTTTCAATTCCTGGAACATCATAGGCTTCAAAAAATAGCTCTATTCTTTGTTTGATGCGATTTGCACCTTTTTCGGCGTCATAATGAATGGTTTCAGCTTCCTCATTGTGATAATGCCTGCTTAACGGAACACACGTGTAAAGCGTATACACAATATCCCAAAGTCTCGGACCGGGGGCTGCAAGGTCGAAGTCAATAATGCCGACTGGTTTTTGATTATTGAAAATTATATTATAAATGGCAAAATCGTTATGACATAGTACCTCTAGGTAATTTGGTGTTTTATCAATGGGCTTCCAATCTTCTGAAAATGAAAAGTCGCTTACAGCATCATGATAAAGTCTTAGCATCTTAGCAATTTCTTTTAAAGTATCATCATGCCACATATAGGTTTTTAACGGGTAGTTCCCTGCTTCTCCTTCAATAAATGATAAAACTTCTCTGTTTTTTTCATCAACACCTAAAAACTTGGGTGCAAAGTTAAAATCCTTATTTTCTAAGTGTGTTAATAACTTGTGAATTCGAAAACTGTTTGGCTTCACATCTCTTCGTACCGTACTCCCTTTACGATAAACCGCTGAAACGTTTCCCCCTGTTAACACTTCTTCTTGTTCGTTATGATTAGAATCCACTTCTATGTTCATCCCCTTTGTTTTTATGAATAACTACGTACCTTATAACAAGCTAGCTTTTATTTGATTGCGATACACGTCTACTTTGTTGACGGTAAAGCGAAGTGCTTTAAACTGTTTGTTTAAAGTGATGTCAATTTCAATCGTAACAGGAAACGTTAGCTCATGTATCATATCCTCTAACCCGAGATAATCATCACCTTCTTTCTTATACACAATAACTGAATCAATAGAAACTTCATCAGTAGTAACATCCAGGCTGCACATAATAGGCATTGTTTGGTTAGCGTTTATGTATAGTGTGCCTAATACGATAGATCCGTTTAAATCTGATGTAAAGTTATCCGTGGCAGCAGGCGTAACCCATGTCTCATCTTGGGCTTCGTTCTCTTCTTCATCTAGGGCCCACTGCCAGATTTTATAGTTCTTTAAATCGTCAATTGTTAATTCATCAATCGGTTTACTGTTCATTTTTTATCACCCCACTTTATAGTTTAAAGCAATTATAAAGATTAAGCTCCTCTCATTTTATAGAAAGGAGCTGTTTTATGTAAAAAAGCTTTAAGAATAAATGGTTTCCCACTCGCTTAAATACATTCGTCCGACGATATTAGTGGGGTTTGGAATTTTACAGATAAATTCTAAGCTATTTTCATCGGGATCATAAAAATGAATCTTTGCATGGGCTATGCCATCATGTGCCATTACAAACGGTTCATGAGGCATAAAGCCAAATGCTTCTCTGGGAGCTATATGCCTTTCTTTTAACCATGATACTGATGACCTCAAATTTTCCAACGTTACGTGAAAAGCAACGTGGCGGATAGAAGGATGGTAGTCTAATTCTACTTGTTGCGTTTCCCATAAACCAAGCCAACTTTCTCCTTTCTTTAACCAAAAAAAGCAAGGTGGTCGCTATGGATATGAGAAAGCTCTAATCCTAACTTCTCATAAAATGTAATCGAACGATTTAAATCTTTTACGGGTAAATGTGCTTCATATAAATCTTTAATCAATTCATACACCTCTTTCTATAAGTATCATCATAGCGAAAACCTTAACCAATGACATCAGATGATAGATGGAGGTGTTCTAAAACTTTAGGTGTAGAAAGGCTCTTATACAACAAAAAGTCGTTAAAATTCAGATCATCTTAACGGTTTTTTGGCTATCACAAAGGCTGCAGTAGCAAAAAGAAAAAGAAAGATACTTAAGAGTGAATAAGTGGCACCTTCAAAGCCTCTTACTTCTACATACCCAATATAAAAAAGAACCAATGCAGCCATAGCTACCGTGATAGAAGGAAGTATTCTTGCAGTCAAACTCCATTGCATACGCCTAAATAGCCAGGTTAAGAATAATAAAATAACTCCTGGTATTAGAGGTAATTAATAAAGGTATACCAATCATCATAAACTATCAACTCAAAAACTTCCTTTTTATTACATTATAACACCTTTATTCCATAAGGAGATTTAATTTTTTTCTATGCTATCAGTTCATCTAATGCTTTCACAACAAAAAAAACCTCGCAGTGATATGCGAGGTTTTTCCTTATACTGCGTTAACCAGCTCTGGGTCTCTTTGTTCTTTCTTTTTCGCTTTTTTATCATTTGAAAGTGTAAACATTGAAATGATTGTAAACGTGATAGCAATCAACCCTAACAGCAAGTAAGCGTTTTTAAAACCGGCCGTATCGTACATGCTCCCTGCAATTGCAGAAAGGAAAATAGCGCCTAGCTGTTTTGAGAATTGGAAGCCAATTAAGTAAATCGTTGCGGATAAGCGAATATCAAAGTTTGCTGTAATGTATTTAAAAATAGCAACCAGTAAAACAGGGACTTCTATTGCATGCAGAAGCTTTAACGCACTAATCATAATTGGGCCGTCCGCAAAGCTCGAACCCAAAATGCGAAACGACATGATTACACCTGCGTAGATTAAAGCGTTCTTTGCACCGATTTTACGAATGAAGAACGGCGCCAAGAGCATAACAACTGCTTCCATGATAATTTGAGTTGTGTAAAGGTTCCCAAAAACGCGTGTACCTTCTGCTTCGGTGCTAAAGAAATGCGTAAAGTAAATCGCAAACTGTTGGTCAAACACTTCGTAAATGCACGTTACCCCAACAACGTAAAGTGTTAACCACCAGAACTTTCTATTTTTAAAGATAGCTAATACCGATTCTTTTGATGTTGCTTCTGCTTTTTGTTTTTCGATTTCTTCGGTTGTTGTTCCTAAATTGGTTTGCTTCGTTTTCGCAAACGAGAACAGAATACCTAACACTACCGCTACAACTGAGCTAATGATGAAGATTAAGTTAGGGTTTGTGGCGAAAAATGCCCCTGTTAAGTACGTACCCGTAGCTGCTCCGATGCAACCAAACATACGAACTTGTCCATACTCGAACGAGTTTACTTGACTAACTTTTTCGATGTAAGCTTCAATTGTTCCAGATCCACCGTTAAAACAAGCACCAAGGTAAGCGCCTCCAACAACTGCTCCAAGAATGATATTTGTTTTTAATAAATACGGAAATAAGTAGATAAAAAACGGTGCAATAAATACTAATAAAATAATAAAACCCCACAGTAAGTTTTTACGCAGACCTAGCTTGTCTGAAATAATTCCGAAAAACGGCTGCAAGCAAAGTGCTGAAATGGCCATTGCTGAAAAGATAATCCCTACTTCAGTTGAACTTAATCCCCCAACATTTTGTAGCCAAATTGATAAAAATGGTGTACATGCTGCCCAAATAAAGAAGTAAAGGGCAAAAAACAAGCCAAAAATCCAATAATCCTTGTTTAGTATAGTTTTCATGCGTAAATCCATCCCCTATTATGTAATATTTACTCATTTTCACTAAATTTTTAGTAAAAAGTTAATACATATAATTTATCAAAGAAAGCGTTATCTTTCAATAGTTTTTAGAAAATTTAAACACATTATTGAGAAGGTTTTCTTTTAAAAAAATCCCGCAGACTCATCATAAGTCTGCGGGATAGTCAATTTATTTACTGAAATTTTACTTCAACGTAAATATCCACCGTTATTAAGATCAAATGTAGCTCCTGTATAATGCTTGGCTTTATCTGATAACAAAAATACTACCGTATCAGCTACGTCACGAGGAAAAACCGGTGTTTTAATTAGCTGGTGTTCCAAATACTCTTGTTTGCGCCACGTTGGAATGCTATCCATCATAGATGTATCCACCATTGTTGGAGCCACAGAATTGACTCGTATATACGGCGAAAAATTCATAGCGCAACTTTTTGTTAATCCGAGTATAGCAGCTTTAGATAAACCGTATAGAGCATCGGAACTTCCTTCTAATGCTGAAACTGAAGACATATTAACAATTGTGCCATACGCTTGTTTTTCGATGAGGTATCTTCCGAAAAGCTGAGAAAAATAAACTGAGCCTTTTACATTAACATCTATTACTTTGTTAATGTCTTCTTCTGAATATGTAAGTAAATTTTGTGCTAAATAAATTCCAGCGTTATTAACTAGAGCATTAACTCCTGGGAATGTAGCTGTAATTTGTTTAAAGAAGTTTTTCACGCTGTCATAATCTGCAATATCAACTCTATATGTAGACAATTTATTAGTTGAATATGAAGCCTTTAGTTCATTTAATGAATCTTCGTTGATATCACAAGCGACAACACGCGCTCCTTCATTTAAGCATGATGTGACAATTTCTTTCCCTATCCCAGCTCCTGCCCCAGTTACAATCACATGTACTTTTGACAACATTAAGCATCACTCCTTTTTGAATTAACTGTTATTCTCAAATTCTACCAGATTATGTTCATTCTTCAACAGCCGTAATAGGGAACATATAGGTGTTGAATGTGAAACTTTCAAAAGAAACAATTTCGTAGTACCAGTAGAGGTAAACTAATTGTGGGTACTTTTTTAAGAATTTCAATCCTTCTGGCATTGCTTGCGCTTTCTTTTGGAGCAGCAGCTTGGAGAGTTCTTAACATCGTAAAATTAATTAAAAATAAGTAAAGAGCTCTTCATTTAAGTGAAGAGCTCTTTACTTATTGGTAGTTTTTAAAGAATTTTAATGATTCATCAATGATAATTTGCTGATCGTTATCTAATGTTGCCACGTGGTAGCTATTTTCAAGCGTTATAGCTTTTTTCTCAGCTGAGCTGATGTTTTCAGCTATGTATGTGCTGTTTAGCGGTGGAACAACGTGATCTTCTGTGGATACAAAAATAAGGGTTGGGCACGTAATTTTAGGTAAATCATTTTTAACAAGTCCAAGCAGCTTATATAGCTCTTTAAGTGACGCAACAGGCGTTTTGTCATAGCCGATTTCATCTACGTTTTCTTTTTTTACATCAGAGCCAGCTGAGTCAAGAAAACGCGTATGAGGGTCCGCTTCGAATGCTTGTGGGTTTAAAGCAGGAATATCAATCGCTGCGTTAATTGGCACAATGCCTTTAATTTCAGGATAATTTTCTGCCATATAAAGCGTTAATGTCCCTCCCATTGATAAACCAACAACAAAGATGGTGTGGCAGCGCTCTTTTAACCATGAATAGCCTTCTTCTAGTGATTGAATCCATTCTTGATAAGTTGATGTTTCCATATCTTCGTAGTGCGTGCCGTGTCCTTTTAAACGGGGACCACAAACCGTATAGCCAGCTTTGTGGTAAGCTTCCCCTAATGGCCTCATACTGTGTGTAGTACCTGTAAAACCGTGCGATACTAAAATACCAATTTCGTTTCCTTCAAAGTAAAATGGCTCTGCGCCTTCAAGTATTGGATATTTTGTCATAAAAATCCCTCCCACTTTCAGTTTACCAAAAACCGTTTGTAAACCGTTACATTTTTGCATTGAAAAAAGGAAGCATTTCTGCTTCCTTTGCGTTATACCATCACTTTACACATATTGTTTGTAAATTCAACCGGATCTTCAAGCGGTAAACCTTCAATAAGAAGGGCTTGATTGTAGAGGAGATTTGTGTAAAGCTCTGCTTTTTCTTTATCCTGCTCAAACGCTGTTTTTAAGGCTTGGAACACGCTGTGACTTGGATTGATTTCTAAAATCTTGTCCGCTTGTACCTGCTGGTTATTTGGCATTGCTTTTAAGATTTTTTCCATCTCGATTGTTACGTCACCTTCGGTTGATAAGCAAACAGGATGAGTTTTTAGACGTTTAGATAATCGAACATCTTTCACTTTTGTTGCTAACGTTTCTTTCATATACGTAAGAAGCTCTTTGCTATCAGCTTCTTCTTCTTTTGCGTTTTCTTTTTCATCTGCCTCAATTCCTAAGTCACCGCTTGAAACAGATTTAAATTCTTTATCTTCGTAAGACATTAGCATCTTAATTGCAAATTCATCTACTTCATCCGTGAAATAAAGAATTTCATAGCCTTTATCAAGAACCATCTCTGTTTGTGGCATTTTTGCGATGCGTTCATAGGATTCACCAGACGCGTAGTAGATATATTTTTGCTCTTCAGGCATACGATCAATGTATTCTTTAAGAGTTACAAGCTTTTGTTCTTTTGATGAATAGAATAATAGTAAATCTTTTAGCGTATCTTTACTTGCCCCAAAGTCACTGTACACGCCGTATTTAAGTTGACGTCCAAATGTGCCGAAAAATGTTTCATACTTTTCACGGTCATCTTTTAACAGTGACTTCAACTGACTCGTGATCTTATTTTTAATGTTTTTCGCAATCAGTTTTAGCTGACGGTCATGTTGCAGCATTTCACGTGAGATATTTAATGATAAATCTTCCGAATCCACAAGTCCTTTCACAAAGCTGTAGTAGTCTGGAAGAAGGTCTGCGCTTTTATTCATAATTAATACGCCGCTTGAATAAAGCTCTAAGCCTTTTTCGTATTCAGGAGAGTAATAATCAAAAGGCATTGTTTCCGGAATATATAAAATTGCATTATAACGTACCATTCCATCTACGCTAATATGAATGTGTTTCAGCGGTTTGTCGAAGCCATAGCGCTTTTCTTGATAAAACGCGTCGTAATCCTCATCTTTTAGCTCACTCTTATTTTTACGCCAAATTGGCACCATGCTATTAATGACTTGTTCTTCCGTTACCTGTTCAAACTCAGAATCGCTGCCTTCTTTTGGTTTACTCTCAGTAACGTCCATTTTAATTGGGTAGCGAATAAAGTCTGAATACTTTTTAATAATAGCTTTTAAACGGTATTCTTCTAAGTATTCGTCGTACTGATCTTCTTCCGTATTTTCTTTAATCGTTAAGACGATTTCTGTACCAACTTCATCTTTTTCACAAGGCTCAATCGTATAGCCGTCTGCTCCTTCTGAATTCCAGCGGTAAGCTGTATCGCTTCCAAGTGCTTTTGACGTTACAGTTACTTCATCAGCAACCATAAATGCTGAGTAAAAACCAACGCCAAATTGACCGATAATATCGTGTCCATCTTTTGCTTCATTTTCAGCTTTAAACGCCAAAGAGCCGCTTTTCGCAATTGTGCCAAGGTTGTTTTCCAACTCTTCCTGCGTCATGCCAATACCTGTATCTTTAATAGTAAGCGTACGTTTTTCTTTATCTGCCGTTACTTTAATAAAGTAGCGATCTTTTTCAAATGATAGTGATTCATCTGTTAACGCTTTGTAATAGATTTTATCAATCGCATCACTTGCGTTTGAAATGAGCTCGCGTAAGAAAATTTCTTTTTGAGAATAAATTGAATGAATCATCATGTCGAGCAGTCGTTTTGATTCAGCTTTAAATTCTTTCTTTGTCATAAAAAATCTCCTTCCTGTTGCATGAATATGTAGTAATTAGCACTCTTTGTCCTAGAGTGCTAATTACTATTTAATTATCATATTTTTCATAAATATGTCAATAGATTTGGGGTAAAATAGTTTCTGTGATATTCAAATAATCAAAAAGACCTTATCACTTTAGTGATAAGGTCGATTTTTAACTTAAAATAGCTATTCAAGAAATCTAGTATATGCATATGGAAATTTTTGTATGGGTTAATAACCTTAGACTAACGCACATTTCAAGGTAAAATATGGTGGAATGAGACAAGTTCTATTCTGCTAGTCTTTTCACTGATTTTGAGATGAAAAATGGTTGGTTAATTGAACAATAAAAAAACAGTACTTAGTTTATGCCTAAGTACTGCTTTCCCAGTTAAATTGCTTGCTTAATTTGTAAATTACGCTCGAGCTTTTTCTTCACACGCTGCAGAGCATTATCAATAGATTTTACATGCGTCTGTAGTTCGTTTGAAATCTCTAAATAAGATTTGCCTTCTAGATGCAGGTTGAGTACATTACGCTCCAATTCGCTTAATAATTCAGAAATTTTCATTTGCATATCAAGTGACTTTTCACGGTTAATTAGCATCATTTCAGGGTTTGTACGATTTTCCTCTGACAGTAAATCTAAAAGTGTATAGTTTGATTCATCATCCGAAAGCGGCTTGTCCAAGGACACGGATGAGTTAAGCGGTCCGTGCTTTTGACGAGTCGCCGTTTTTATAGCTGTTAAGATCTGCCTTGTAATGCAGAGTTCTGCAAAGCTTCGGAATGAACTCGTTTTATCTTCTTTAAAATCACGAATCGCTTTATATAAGCCAATCATACCTTCTTGAATGAGATCTTCTCGCTCAGCACCGATAAGAAAGTATGGACGTGCTTTTGCTCGTACAAAATTACGATAGCGATTAATTAAATGGTTGAGCGACTCATCATCGCCTGTGTGTGCTAATTCGACCAGTGTCATATCCTCTAGTATTTCGTAGTTTCTCATCATCTTTAACTCAATGTGAATACTCATTTATATCCCCCCGTTGACCTCTATTGAATGTTGATGTAGATTGCTATTCTCTGCTTTTCTTTCAAGGGTCCATCATGGCAAAGCGACATAAAACGTAGTGTCCGTTTATTAGAATGAATACTGTTTAGTTTGAAAACCCAATGCACACATCAATTAACGGTGACGTCAAACTTATTCCCTTGAATGCCTCTCCCTGGATACTAGTATACACACCCTTTTTCGAAAACGTTGTCGAAATGTGAAAGTGTTTACAAAAAATTCTAATATTTTTCTCTGAAAATTTCAACTTTTATTAGCAAGCTCTGTCGAATCGCCTTATGTAGCTAAAAAACGACTGCTTATAAATGATTATTTTGAAGCCATTGAGAAAAGAGGTTCCAAACACCATCAGGGCTTTTGGCATTCCCCAAAAAAATGCCGAACGTTTCATGGATGTATCCTTTTTGCTTCATCGTGTTCGAGAGTAGATGGACTTCTTGGAAAAACAAATCCATCGTGCCATCCCTTCGCTCCAAAGCAATCCCTTCTAAATACTTAATGTTCTCTTCTTGCCAGTTATCCACGTGCATATGATTACTCGTGTAGTTTTCCTGATCAAAGTAAAAAAAGGTTCATCACTGAGTCTCCTAATCTTTGAAAAAAAACAACTTTACAATTAAAACGTAAAATTGTTTTTTATGTTTCAAAGAAGTATTAGTTTAAAATCCGATATTCGCTTCATCGTTATTCGACCAAGCATTACGCTTGCCTTTTTTATTATCTGCCTTTAATTCGTTACAAATGTCGATGATGTTTACATTATCCTCATAATGTTTTTGAAGAGCAATGCTGTTATATAGCTCGTTAAGCTGCGCATACGAAAATTCATTTGTAACAGAAACAAGCTCGCTAATTTCCTCCACCTTTAGGAGATCCCTGCTGTTTTTCTTCATAAGATATTGTTCACGAAGCTTGGATGTTGGAAGCTTAATCTCATAAGCACGATCAAATCGTCCCGAGCGGTTAATAAGAGCAGGATCAATGCGTTCTGGATAGTTTGTTGTTCCGATTAAGTAAATTCCTTCTTTAGATGTTGCACCATCAAGGGTATTTAAAAACACAGAACGAATTCCTTGAGGCATAGAGTCGATATCTTCAATAACGAGTACCATAGGGCTCATTTTTGCAACCGAAGAAAATACTTCTTGAATCGAATAACTGGACGTATACTCTGTAATTTGCCAATAGGCAACGGGAGCTTCAATGCTCGTTGCAATTGATTTGACAAGCGTTGTCTTACCGTTCCCAGGCTTTCCGTACAATAAAATCCCACGTTTATATGGAATTTGATATGTATGAAAAAACTCTCCGCCGTTTGTGAAAAATTCGTCAATAGAACGATAGATTTGATTTTTGAGCTTATCTTCTAAAAAAACGTCGTCTCGTTTAACGAGCGTTGTAATCTTCTCTTTACGGTTTTCAACACCATCTTCTGTATCGATAAAAATGGTCACGTAATCTTTAATATAGTCTCGCTTACGTTTTAACACATAGTCTAAAAAGGATGATAAACTTTCTTCGCTTGATGCCAAAATATAGTCATACTGAGTCAATTCGTTCTTTTGAAAAGAAGGCATGCGCACAAGCGCTACGTTATGCTTTTCATAATAATAAAGGTGATTGTAAAGCGATGGTTTTAAAATCAGTTCCATTTCTTTATCAGTATGATTGGACGAGATAATGCCCATTTCTAAGCAGTCAAAAATGGAAGCGAGTTCCGTAACGTTTTCAGGATGAAGATCTAGATCTTCTTCAAGTACTTCCCAAATCTCATTAGACGTGTCGCTATCTACATATAGTTGAAAATCGTCACCTGTTTTTGTTTTTAAATACTCTTTAATCTTTTGTACAGGAAGTGCATAGCTGTAGTATTCAGGTGCTTCATCAATTGTTTTAGTTGAAAATTGAACTAAGGATTGTTTCGTTTTGATCATGTAGTGTCTCCTTCAGGTTTAATATGTCTAATTATACAACATTTTACATGTATTGACTTCTTTTATGTACATAACTTTAGAACATGTGAAAGCAATAAAATAATAGAACAAACTATTCGACAGTAAAACGAAGAAAAAGAGCATTGATAAGGATTCAATGCTCTTTTTCTTCGTTAATTTTCTTCTGCTTCATATGCAACAAGTGCTACACGCTTTCCAAGCTTCATTTCAAACTGCTCTTCCATGCGCTTAATAACGCTGTGCATTTCGTCTGTAATGTGAGCGGGCTCGAAGTGTTGATTTTTAGATTCCATTTTCTTCGTCACCTCCATAATAGGTAGTGTGTACGAAGAAAGGAAAACCATAACCGTCCTTTTATTTTTGTTTTACTGTAATTGGTTTAATGGATAACGATACGTTTTCATAGGAGTAGCTGTCTCGCTGTCCATCTGTATATCCCCAGTAACCAGAAGTTTTTTTCGTTTTGGCGAATTCAAGCTCAAAGCCCGAGCTACCGTTTAAACTATAGCTTTTCACTGATGAATTAGCTTCGTTATCTACTAAATCATAGCCAATAAGCTGATTTACCAAGCCGTGTGGTGAAAAGACACCTGTGTTAGGTGCTGTTTTCGCATTGCTGTACTCTGCACCGATTGTTTCACTCTTCGTCTCCGATACCGTTATTTTGTTTGTTTTTACGTTAATCGTATCACCAGGTGATAAAGCTGATAAAGAAATATCTTCATAACTGCGTGGCGTGTGCTTGCTTGCCTTTGCGTTATCTATATCCACCACCGTTACTTTTCCTCTACCTAACACTTCGACTTCACCTGTTTTGTTGTGAACAAGCATTGCTGTATCTTCGTCAATACCATATGAGCGTTCACCTTTCTTACCCAACTCATAAGACGTTGCTACCAAGCGGCCTAATCTCGCTTTTTGCTCAAAATGTTGATCAATAATGCCATATTGGAAGAAACCAAGTCCTTGTTCCACATATCCTGGTCCAAGTTCTTGCTGCTCCATGCCATCATACGAATCAACAAATCCTTTCGTTAACGTATTGTAGCTGTCTCCACCAGCAATCATCGTATTGCTCATGATAGCAGCGCCAGCACTTGTCCCACCTAAAATGCCACCTTTTTTATACATGTCCCAAATTGCGTTTAATACCGTAGAACGGCTGCCGTCTTCTTTTAATAGGGAACCTGTGATAAGAGTTTGGTCGCCACCAACAAACCAAATACCCGATAGACCTTTAACTTTATTGGCTAAAGCTTCACTGTTCATATTGTTTTTCCATGTAGACTCATCTACAGGAGTGCCTGAAAAATCAGCGCTTGCAATTGGTAAAATTTCGATATTATCCGGATTTACTCCAATTGAAATAAGCTTCTTTTTAAATGCTTCAGAAGACTTTAACGAACCGCTAGCTGCTGGAATGATTCCAACCTTTGCTTTCGTTTTCCCACCAGCTTCTTCAACAAATTTTCCGTAAAGCTCATTGCTTTCTCCAACAGCTCCACCCGCAATTAATAAATTTCCACTTACTTTTTCTTGTGGAACATTTTTTGCTTTAAACGATGGAGATTGATAGCTATTATCCTTTTTAGAACCGCTCATAGATACCTTCATAGGTTTAATATCCATTTGAACATTTACAAAAGAATATTGATCCTTCTGTCCATCTGTATATCCCCAATATCCATTCGTATCTTTTTGTTTTTTAAATGTAAGCTTAAAGCCTTTTCCTTTACTATCAAGCAGTTGACTTGTAAGGGGATCTGTTTGCTGATTGTCTACTAGTGAGTAAGATAAGTAAGCTTGCAAACGACCATACGGAGTAAATACTCCAGTTGCTGGAAGCGGTTTGAACGTATAGTATTCCTCTCCGTTTGTAAGATATTTTGTGCTGGACACGTCAACAGTCTTTGCATCAATATTCACTTTATCTCCAGGCGATAAATAGCTGATTTTAGCGTTTTTCACTTCAAAACCGTTTTGTTTATCTTCTTTACTTGTTGCTTGGCTTACGTCTGCTAAGAACACCCCGCTTCGGCCAACGACTTCGACAGTGCCTTTTTCGTTAGACACAACCATTGCTGTATCTTCATCTACTCCGTAAGCAAAGTTTTGTTTTGGATTTTGCTCATGCTTTACTGCAGCAACAGTTAATCGACCATATCGAGCACGCTCGTTCATGTGCTGATCAATAATGCCGTGCTGGAAAAAACCGAGTCCTTTTCCCACAGTCAAAGGCTCATATTCCTCTTTATTAGCTTTAGCACTTTGACCTTTTAACGCACCTAAACTATCTCCTCCAGTGATCATAACGTCACTCATAATAGCAGCACCAGCGCTGGTTCCACCGATTACGCCACCTTCTTCATACATCTCCCAAATGGCTTTAAGAGCTTTTGAATCTTTATTGCCATCGCGCAGGGTATCGACAATCTTCACCTGATCGCCTCCAACAAACCAAACAGCTGTTAAATCTTTGATTTGATTAGCGACTTTGTCGGTGTTACTGTTGGCTGCCCACTTGCTTTCATCTTCTGCTGTGCCTGAAAAATCATGATTAGAAAGTGGCAGAATTTCAACAGAGTCTGGGTTTATTCCAAGTGTAACCATATCTTTTTTAAAGGCTGCAGAAGACTTTAACGAGCCGCTAGCTGCCGGGATAATACCGACTTTGGCATTTTTAGTACCACCTGCAAGTTCAATAAACTTGTCATAAACCGCTTTATTTGATGAACCAAGGGCACCTCCAGCAATAACCAGATTTCCTTTGATTTTCTTGTCGTCAATTTGTTCAGCTGCTGGTTTTAACGGACTAAAAGGTAGCAAAGCTGCAATTGTTGCAGCTGCAATCCACTTCTTTTTCATGTACATCATCCTTTTCGATTTATTCAAAGGTTCCTTTCACAATCACTTCTTTGTTTTGAACCATTGTTTGACCTTTAGCAATGACAGTATCAATCGTTAAATCATTTTTGTTCAACAATACTAAATCAGCATCTTTTCCTAGAGCGATGGTGCCTTTATCTTGTAGCTTTAATACCTGAGCAGGGTTTGATGTGATAACTTGAAGTGCCGTTTCCATTGGAATCCCTTCCTCTAAAATGGCATCTCTTACTTCTTCAAATAAAGAGTGAACCTTTCCGACCTGTACGCCTATGTATTCTCCGTCTTCATTAAATGACGGTAGGCTTGCTTGGCCATCAGAAGAAAACGTAATGCTTCGAATAGTTACACCGCGTTCAAGCATCATGCGAAGTCCCTTACTACACTTCACTTCACCTTCTTCTAAAAACAGTGGGATTGTGCTTGTTGTAAAATCTACATACCCACCGTTTAACGCAAAGTTAATTCCTGCTTCAAACAAATCTTCATTTCGATTAATATGCGTTGGATGAAAGTGACGAATAGGAATGTTTGTTTTTTCTTTAATTTGTTCAAGAAGTGACAGTTTGTCAGCTCCATCACCAACGTGAACCTCAACTATACCTGCTTTTCCAGATAAAATACCGCCGTTACGAGCAGCCGAAGCAATCTTCGTCATTTCCTCAAACGTAGGCTCGGATGAACGATGATCTGCAATTGCAATTTCTCCTGCACCAATAATTTTATCGATTAGAATGATGTCATCTTCAATCTTATCTGTTAATGTTTTAACAGGTACCTGGTAGGAGCCTGTATGAATAAACGTTGTAATGCCTTCTTCATCTAGTCCTCTTGCTTTTGCAAGCAGACTTTCCATTCTTCTAGTTGTGCCATCTGTTCCTAGCAAACCAATAACCGTTGTGATACCAGCAGTTGTTAAGTCCGTTAGCTGAATTTCAGGCGTGCGCGTTTTAAATCCTCCTTCGCCGCCTCCGCCAATCAAGTGAACATGGGAGTCGATGAAGCCAGGTGTGATGATAAAGTCAGATGCATCAATAACTTCTATAGACACAAATCCTTCTGGAACAGTAATTTCATCTTCGATATATCCAATTTTGTCATTGACTAAAAGAATGTCTTTACGCCCCAAGTAGTGAGGCGCATAGACTTCTCCATTCTTTAAAAGTGTAAGCATGTAAATCTCTCCTTCTATTAAAAAGGACCGTACCCAATCATATGAGCAATTACAATTGTAATTAGTCCAATTGCATATTGTATTAAAACAAGTGGTAAAATCCATTTAGCCCACTTTGTCCATGGAATTCCTGCAATAGCAAGACCCGCCATAAGCGTACCTGCTGTAGGGAAGATAATATTCCCGATTCCATCGGCAAACGAGAATGATAAAACAGCGGTTTGACGTGTGATATCTAATAGATCCGCTAACGGAGTCATGATTGGCATTGTCAGCATCGCGTGACCGCTACCTGATGCTAAGATAAAGTGAATAGCTGCTTGGAAATTGTACATTCCGATAACGCTTAAATAGCCCGGAACATCTTTCATCATTTCTGATACTTGGAATAGTAAAGGATCAACAATGTGTCCTTGCTCTAACACAACAAGCGTTGCACGAGATACACCGATTACAAGCGCTCCACCAATTAGTGCAGCTGCCCCGCTTGTGAAAGCTTTAACGGTATCATCAACCGAAAGGCGTCCAATAACTGCAATAGCGATTGTTAAAATAATAAATAACGCAGCAATTTCAGTAATGTACCATTGATATTTAATAACACCAAATGCTAATACAACGTAGTTAAGCATAAAAGCACCTAAAATAAATCTGTGCTTTCTCTCTAATCTTTTTCCAGATTGTAAAAGCTCATTTGCATCTTCTTTGCTATACTTACCATAAAAGCCGATTGACGGATCTTTTTTTACTTTCATTGCATAGCGGTAGACAAACCAAACTGATACAGCATATACAAGCACAAATGTAACTAAGCGAAGGCCCATTCCAGAGAATAGAGGAAGCTCAGCGATACCTTGTGCGATTCCAACGGTAAAAGGATTCATAACGGCAGTTGTAAAACCTGCGGAAGCACCAACTAATACGATAGCTGTTCCTGTCATAACGTCAAAACCTAGCGCTAGCGCTAGCGGTATTAATAATGGGATATAAGCAAGCGTTTCTTCCGCCATTCCCATTAACGATCCACAGACAGCAAAGAAAAGCATCATAACGGGAATGAGTAACTTTTCACGCGTTGCAAGCCTTCTTGCCATAGTCGCAATTAGTAAATCTACCGTACCTGTAACACTTAATACACCAAAAAAACCACCAATAATTAAAACGAAAAAGATAATATCAGCTGCTTCTGTCATACCAGTATGAATGGCCTTTACCATATCAAACGGACCAACTGGTGTAGAATCGATCCACTTAAACGAATCTGGATCAACAAGCGTACGGCCATCTTGTTCAATACGGCTATATTCACCGGCAGGCAATACATTCGTTAAAATGGTGGCAATTACTAAAACCCCTAGCAGTAAAGCAAAAACGTTAATATTACCGGTTTTCTTTGCTTTTTTCGACACGACTTTCTCTCGGTTTAACTCACTCATCTCTTTTCTCCCCTTCATTAGTAACAAAATACGTCATCAACACTTCTGTTTTTCTTTGTGTTTTGACAAAAACCAACATTATTCCTCCTTGCCGTACACCTTTTTTAATTGCAATTTACGTGCCAACCTTAAAATCTAGGATAAATTGATTATTTTTTGACTATTTCATTAATTTAAGCTATTATTCTTGTTTATTTTTATATAAAATTGGTTTTATTAAGAACCTAAAACAACCATTAAAGGTGGATTGAAAATAATGAAGGAGCTTGTATTAATTTGTGGAACAAAAGAGACAAAAAAAGCGCTAACAACGCAGCTTAATGATATTTTAGGAAACTCAATTCATATTTGGAGTTATTCAATCGAAGAAGGTTTGCCTCATCAATTTGAAAATCAGCTGGTTGTACTATCCTCTTACCTAATTGAAGAAGATGTAGAAGGAAGAATTAGCAGCAGCTGTGATGTTATTGTAGCGAAACGAACGGTTAACTATGAATATATTGATCAGCTGTTCTTTTTGCCTCCAGGAACGAAAGCGCTTTATGTAAATGATTTTCCCGCTAGCACAACTGATGCTATCCACACGCTAATGAAGCTCGGAATTGACCATATTGAGTATTATCCATACTTCCCTAATGCATCTATTGAAATAACGTTCGATGTAGCCATTACGCCTGGAGAACTTGCTTTTGTTCCTCCTTCCATCCCTCATGTAATTGATATAGGGGTACGGTTAATTGACATCTCAACTATCTATCAAATCTTACAACAACTTAACCTTGTTAATGAGCTTGATCAAGACGTTTCAGAAAAATATATAAAAAAAATTATTGAGCTTGGTCAAAATATTGCTGAGTTCAATAAACAAACAGACCACTTAAACAACCATTTAAAAAAAGTGGTAAACGGAGTCAATGATGGGATTTTGGCTTTTAATCGCGACGGTAAAATCACGGTATTTAATGACGGCCTCCAAAAAATGACTGCTACTCCGTCAGCGTATGCGCTACAAAAATCTATTCATACGGTTTTTAAAAACTCATCGCTTATCGACTTTTTACTTAAGCAAAAAGAAAGCAATGACGCTTACTTTACGCTAGATGATATAGATGTGGTTGTGCATCGATTTTTATTAGAAAGCGATCAAACCGTCGTTGCTACATTCAAAAGTGTAAAAGACACGATTGCGATTGAAAACGCAGCCCGGAAAGAACTAATAAAAAAAGGCTACATTGCAAAATATCATTTTTCAGATATTATTGGCGACAGTAGTATTATTTCTGGTACAAAACAAACGGCTGCCAAGCTTGCTCGCACAAACTTAGCTGTATTAATTCAAGGAGAAAGCGGCACAGGAAAAGAGTTGTTTGCTAGTGCCATCCATAATGAATCGGCTCGAAAACACGGACCTTTCTTAGCTGTAAACTTTAGTGCACTCCCTGAAGATTTACTAGAAAGTGAGCTTTTTGGTTATGAAGAAGGTGCGTTTACCGGCGCGAAAAAAGGTGGAAAACAAGGGATTTTTGAGCAAGGGCATGGAGGAACCATTTTTTTAGATGAAATTGGTGACAGCAGTCCCAAACTACAGGCTAGACTATTGCGTGTGCTGCAAGAAAAAGAGGTTCGAAGAGTTGGTGGAACCAAAAATATTCCTATTGATGTTCGGATTATCGCAGCTACAAACTGTGATTTACAAAGTATGATTACCGAAGGCACGTTTCGCCGTGATTTATACCATCGATTGAAAGTGCTATATTTAGAACTTCCACCCTTGCGAAAACGAACTGGTGATTTACCTATTTTGATGGAGCGTTTTATTCAAGAAAGTGAACAGCCGGATGTTTATATTCAACCACAAGTGATTGAGGCCTTGTCTCATTACCCTTGGTATGGAAATGTACGAGAATTAAAGAATACGGTGGAATATATGCTAGCTGTTTGTGACGAAAATGAAGTTACGACTGATGATTTACCTTCTAACAGCTTCTTTGAACTAAATGATTATCAAAAAGACCAGAACCAGTCAGATTCTAGCCTTGAAGAGTTTGGGATGGATGAGTTAATTTTATTGAGCGGCATTTATGCATTAACTAGGCAAGGAGTCACTCCTAGTCGCAAGCGTTTGGTTGAGTTTACTGAAGCATCCCACACTCCTCTTTCTGAGCAGCAGGTACGCTATCGTTTAGAGATGTTAGAAGAAAAAGGATTAGTGATGAAGCAAAAAGGACGTGGTGGAACAAAATTAACTCAAAAAGGTTATGTAGCGGCTGAAAAGCTTGAGTTAGCGCTCTCCTAGTACGGAGTTGATACGTTGCTTTTGAATTTCTGTGTACATCTTTTTTAATTCCAGCATAGAAAGCTCATATAAGTGCCGACCATCTTTTGCTTTGTAGCATCCGTAATTAATGAGCTGATGTAGTACTCGTTCACGCTGGGTTTCTAGGTGTTGTTCATAGGATTGCATGACCGATTCCCCTTTCGTTGCTTGTTTTTTTTCTCTATTGTCATTATCTTATATTTGTAAGCACTCTCTATCTTTACCCGATGTTTACGATTAAAAACATGAAATGAAAAAGATTGAATAAGCATAGAATACGTAGAATCCGTGAAAAAAAGATGAAATGCTTTGGAGTGATGTAATGAAAGAACATATGCGCTTAGCATGGTTCGCTTCGTGGTTTGCTTTTATCGGGCAATTCCTTGTCTTTTTGTGCGTTGCGCTGTTTACAGGAGAGTGGCGCTACCTCTTATGGAGCTTTCTCATTAGTATGACGGCTGGATTAACGGGAATAATCGTCACGAAAAATGCTGCAGAGAAACATGAAGGTAAAAAAGAACGCTAAACAAGCATCTGATGTTCTCTGTCAGATGCTTGTTTTTGTTTTAGACTAAAAGATTCCTATTATTAAATAAACAGCAGTTCCCCATATAAACAAAGCAGATAATTTATTTAGCAGCTTCATAAAACCACCTGTATGGTCAATTTTCCCTATCACCCTTCCAGCAAACGTAAGGCTGATAAACCACAGCCACGATACGGCAATACAAGCTCCCGTAAACAAGGCTTGTTCTGCACCGCTATATTTTAGTGCGCTTGTTCCAATTACACCAATCGTATCTAAAATTGCGTGCGGGTTGAGTAAAGAAACCGATAAAGCGAATAAAGTTTGCTCACGAGTTGTTAATACGTGATAATTCCCATCTGCTTTTGGTACAGACGTCCAAATAGTGTAACCCATATATAGTAGAAATAAGCTACCTCCACTCATTAAAGCAACTCGAATCCACTCAAACTGAAATACAATAGCAGATAATCCAAAGATAGCTAATAAAATTAGCAACGTATCACATACTGCAGCTGTAATCGTTGCCGGTAACGCTCGGACAAATTGCGTTTGCGTAGCTCCTTGAGAGAAAATAAATACGTTTTGCACGCCTAAAGGTAAAATAAGACCTAATGCTAAAAGAACTCCATGAAAAATAGCTTCCATCCATCAACAACCTCCTTTCAATCACTATCCTACTATGATAGATTAAAAAGAAAACAACCAATTGGATGGTTTTTTACCCATCCAATTTAGAGGAGATTGCATGGACTGGAAGCCAAATACACATTCACACTTAACTCTTCACGACCAAATTATCGATTGGATAAAGGAGAGAATTGAAAAAGGTGACTGGTGCGTAGGAACGAAAATTCCAACACAGCGCCAACTTGCAGCGCAGTTTAATGTAAACCGAAGCACGGTGCAGCTGGCTCTTGATGAACTTCGTGCAGAGGGTTTACTTCAATCTAAAAGAGGCTCTGGAGTATTTGTAAGCAATAGTTCTTGGAACGTTCTTGTAAACAAAACAAATCCGAATTGGCAGCAGTATATTGAAGGAAGCGTTCATGAACCAAACTACCATACCATTCAGCTTATTAACCAATATGAACAAGTTGATCATATTATTCGACTTGGAACAGGTGAATTATCGCCAGATTTACTTCCAACAAAGCAGCTTGAAGAGTCGTTAAAAGAAATTTCGCTCGAATCAAAAGCAATTGGCTATTCATCACCAAGGGGCAGTAAAGCTCTAAGAACAACCTTATGTACATACTTAAAGAAAAAAGGAATTTATACAACGCCTGAAAATATTTTAATTGTTTCTGGGGCTCTTCAAGCACTTCAGCTAATTGCGGTTGGGCTATTAGAAAAAGGATCACTTGTCTTTCAAGAACAATCATCGTATTTGAATTCAGTACATCCTTTTCAGTCTGCAGGCATGCGCGTTATGTCCGTTTTAAGAGGTAAGAACCTACCCGAACATCTACGTAGGCTTAAGAAAAATAAACAGTCATTGTTTTATTGTGTACCTACTTTGCATAATCCGACAGGCTATAGTTGGACTTTAGAGGAGAGAATAGCCTTTTATCAAACGTGCAAAGAACTCCAGATTCCTATCATTGAAGATGACGTCTATCACGAGCTGCTATTTACTTCAGGGATTGAACCTATCAAAGCGCTGGATACGTCCGGACAAGTTTTATACATTGGTAGCGTCTCAAAAACGCTTAGCCCTGGTTTACGAATTGGATGGGTTGTTGCTCCTCCCCCTGTAATTGAACGGCTAGCAGATATAAAAATGCAAACAGATTATGGATCTAGCGCCTTTTCTCAAGAGATTGTGGCGCACTGGCTATCAACAGGGTTATATGAGAATCACTTAGGACAGCTGCGAGAACAGCTAAAAATCCGAGCGGAATTTGTAGAAAAGATTCTCTATCAAAAATTTCAAAGCTTAGCAAACTGGGAAAAACCTGAAGGCGGATTTTTTATATGGCTTAAATTTAAGAAGCCAATCGTTAATAAAGCACTATTTCTTAATTTGCTAAAGCGAAATGTTCTAATTAATCCCGGCTATATTTATGAAACAAGGGATTTATATCATATTCGTCTGTCGTATGCGTACGCGTCATTAGAGGAACTAGAAAAGGGGTTAGATATTTTATTTGAAGTGTGTAGCGAATATTAAAAATGAAGCAAGAGATATTTTATCGAGATTGGGATAAAGGCAGAATGAAGCAGAGTACAAAGCTGTTACTTTTGTTCATTCTGCCTTTAACTTAGAATCTTAATTCTATTTATACTATCAATTTACTATTCCACCTACTTTTATATGTAATTTTATGTTAAAATAATGGTCATATTTTCATTTTTAACGGAGGGTTATTTTGTATGAGTACGTACAATATTGGTGATATTATATTTCAACTCGTGACTTTTGGACTTATTATCTTGTTTATTGCACTTCTAGTATTTTTGTTTCGTTCATTTTTAAAGAGCAGAAAACAGCTTAACCAAATAGAACAACAAGTGAAAGAGCTTACTGAGAAATTAAATAAAGACAAGCACTAATCATAAAACCCCTCTTATTTCCAAAGACAATAAGAGGGGTTTTATAGTGCTTTATTTAGAAGCAAAAATTTGTTTTTGATCCCACTTTCCATATTTGTAATAAACAAATGCGATAATGCTGCTTATTACAAAACTTGTACCCATGCCAAGTCCGATGCCCGTTTCACCTAGCCACTTAGCGAATAAATAAGTGAGTGGATAACGCAGTACCCAAAAAGAAACAATATTTAACACAAGAATCGCAAACATCGCTCCTGATGCTCTTACAACTCCATTTAGAATGAAGTTAATACCAAGAAACGGATAAAAGAAAGCGACAACCTTTAAGTAATGTGTACCAAACGCCACGGCTCCTTCGTCTTCAATAAATAGACGAGTCGCCCACTCTGCTAAGAAAAAGATAACCACAGCTACAAGCATCATTATTGCAAAGTTATATATAACTCCATATAGGCCAATTTGATTCACTCGACTCCACTTTCCTGCACCAATGTTTTGCCCTGCCATACTACTCACAGAGGTTCCAAGCGCCATCGCTGGAAGCATAAGAATACTATCTAAGCGTTGAGCTGCGCCAAATCCTGCAACTGCATCGTTTCCAAAGGATGTAACGACGCTCATAATTGCCATAACACCAGCTGAAATAACCGTCATTTGTAAACCTGACGGAATACCAAGCTTGAAAATAAGCACTGTTTCTTCCCTCTTTGGCAGAGCAGGACGTGAAAACGGTACAAGCTTCTTTTTAAGAATATAAATGATGCCGTAAATGAATGCAAAGCCCTGAGATAAAACAGTTGCATACGCAGCTCCTGCAATACCTAAATCAAACGTCCAGATAAAGATTGGATCAAGCACAGCATTTAAAATAACCGAGATAAACACAAACCGCAGCGGGGTTTTACTATCTCCTACTGCTCGTAGTACAGTACCGATAAAGTTGTACCCGAACAAAAATAAAATTCCGACAAAGTTAATTTGTAAGTATGTTGTAGCGTCGACAAGCATTGTTTCAGGAGTGCCCAGTAACTTCAAGATTGTCTCTGAGCTTAAAAAGCCAATGACGCCAAGTAAGATTGCTAAAGCTGATAATATCACAACAAACGCATTTAAATAACGAGATAGCCCTTCTTCATCATCGTTTCCTTTTTGCTGAGATAAAATCGTTAAGCTGGCATTATTAATTCCAATAATAAATGATAAGATCGTAAAAATAACGGTACCTGAAACCGCAATAGCTCCTAAAGCATCTGATCCTAACAAATTACCAACCCATAGACTATCTATGAACTGATAAGACACCTGAAGCAAGTTCGTTAGTAGAACTGGCGTTGAAAAGAAAATGAGCTGCTTTAAGATTGAGCCTTCAGTAAAATTGTATTGCTTCATATAACTAAAACTCCTTTAGTGACTATAATAACTCCTATTCTTTTCTTTGCTTGTTCCATAGATTTTGCCTAAGAAAGCTCGTCTGGCAACTAAAAAAGAATTAAAAATCATATGGGCACAAAAACTGATTAGTAAACTAACGACTCCAATGATAAGCGGATGCAAACTAATATTTTCACGCAAAATAATTTGAATTGGAACGTGTAAAAACATAATCGTTAAAGATGCTTGTCCAAATTTCTCAAACACTGCCCCCAATATACTATTTTGAATAAGTTTGCTGCCTTGTATCAATAGTAAAACAATAGCTATTGGCAATAAAAGATCAAGACCAAAATGATTATACATATTCACTTTTAAATCCAGCTCGTAGTTTAACAGCCTGCTGTAATCTAATAAAATGACTAAAAGAATAAACACGCTACAGACTAGCTGCGAAATTTTATTGAGTCCAGTAGTTAATCGTTCTTTAAAGAAATAGCCAATTGCATAATAAGTCATAGCCATGAGAACTGTATCCATACTCCATGGCATAATAAACTGTGTGTGAATTTTTGAAACAGAATACAAATATGCCATTACATAGATGGTCATAAAAATAACTATTTTTATTAGCTTGGATTGTATAAAGAAAAGCAAATAGCCGAATAAAATTTGTGTTAAAAGTAAGCATGGAACAAACCAAAAAACGCCGTAATAAAAGCCTAGTGCTCTTCCTCCATATAGAAGGGATTCTACAGTGGAAGGAATAGCCGCAAAGTCATTAGTCTTCCATGTAATATATCCTAGAATCAAAAGCCCAAATGATAAGTATGGAACCATAAGGCTAATCGTTTTTTTGACAACCCACCTATTTAATGAATTAAGACTTTGTTTTTTAAAAAATAAATAGCCGCTAATCATAAAAAATAGCGGCATATGAAACCAGAATAGATAATGATGCGCCAGTTCGTGTCCACTGTGACTTATAACGACAGCAGAAATGCCAATCCCCTTAAGGACGTCAACCCACCTCTTATGTTCTCTCATGTGAAGTACCCTTTCTTTTTAACTATAAAACTTATTGAACTACGAACAACAAGAAAAGTCAAAGCGTATCAACACCTTGACTTTTCTTGTTAGTTCAACCTTTATTCGTATACACGTTGCGAAGCTGATAGCCACATTGCGAGCAATGATAAATGACGTTTTGATTGGACTGTGCGGTTAACACAGATCCTAATTCGCTTGCAGACTGACATTTTGGACAGATTACAACCGGTTGCTTCATCATCTACACCTCCATTCTTATAATGGAGTGAGGAGAGAGATTTCATACGGTTAATATATATAGTCTTTTGCTAAATCAGACTGAATAACATCCTTATAAGCTAAGCCGTGATCGCTTAATAACGCTTTTATTTTTTGAACAAAAGCAGGAGAACTCTTGGGTGATACGTATACCTCTGTAAGTAAATGAGCAAGGTCACAGCGTACAAGATTTCCGTGCAGATGCGAAAATGCAAAAGATCTTTCTTTTAAAGCGTCCATACGCGATTGCCATTCCCCAGCATAAATCTCTTCTTTAATAAATAGCTGCTGGCTCTTCCATGCGTCAATACGACTTGCGATAATAAGCAGACGCAGTTCGTTTTCATAGCTGTACGATTTCCGCTTATAAAAAAGGGTATCAAAGATGTTTTCACTTACTTGTTCTTTAGCAAAGTCAATATACTGAACTTTACGTGCAAAAACTTTGTAACGCAAATCCTTAATGCTTCCTAATAGTCGATCATATGTCGTACGAATGGCAATGCCATCTTGAGACTTTAAAAACAAATCCCACATGCCTGCTGATTCATGCTCATTTATATGCCAAGAGGACAATGCGGAAAATTCATAGATATTTTTAAGGTAGCTTTTTAAATCTTCAGTATTTGCAAACGTGGATTTATTAACATCGCGCATATTCCACATCGTGTAGTTCGTAGAAAGTGGATCTAGAAACGCAGTAGGCTTTGTAAAAAATAGTGACTTTGTAGATAGCAAGGACTCAAAATGATCTGCATTCATATAGCGCCAAACAGTTGGATTGTCGTTAATCTTGTACTGTTCATCATAATAGTCGTAGCTTGATTCAAATCCCATCGCATGATGCGATGCTTTTTCTTTATAATCTAGATCCATTCATTTCACCTGCTTTACTATAATCATTCGTTATTTACATTATAGCACCATATCAGGATATTTTTTCAAAATTAAACAAAATTATAGGTGTCTCGACATAATAACATAGTCGACACCACCCTTTTGAAACGTTTCGTTAGAAGGAATTAAACCAAACCTTTTATAGTAATTAGCCTTATTCTTTCTGGCGTTACACCAAATTAATTTTGCATTCATCTCTTTTGCTTCATTTATAACGTAATTTAGTAAATCCGTGCCATAGCCTTTTCCTTGATGATTTGTATCAGTCGCAAATTTACGAAACTGAGCCCTATCACCTTGGACAAAAAGAGAAACTACTGAACAAAGCTCATTATGATCAAATAGGCCGTAATGAATTCCTTCATGATCGTTGTCTATTTTCACATACTCGATATTCTTATCTGGCCACATGACGCGCTGTCTAAGTTCCCAGGTTTCTTCTTTTGAAATACGACAAATATCCACTTGCTTCCCAACCTTCCAAGATGAAAAAAAGTGCTTATAAAAGCACTTTTCACATAAACTATTTTAGATGTTTTCTTTTAAGTTTAGCGAATATAACTACTAAGTACGTACACTTCTCTTTTATCTTAGTAAGCCATAGTCGTTTTGACAATTAAGAATGAATAAAATGATAACTTGCCTTTTCGAGCGTTTCTTTAAACATCTTTAAGTCCTCAGTTGTATAGATAGGCTGATCCTGTAGTTGTTCAGTGAAAAAGATGGACAAGTCATCTTTGGTAGAAAAGCAAAGTGAGTGACTTTGTGAGTAGTTTTTTACACTTGTATTATAATCACCGTTAAAATAAACGATTGGTGTTACCACAGGTATATCACGACGTAATTTCTGTAAGTAAGCCTTTAAACTAGCCGCGTGCTGGTGAACTTCTTTTCCAGGGTGGGGCTTACTCATTACTTTCATCTCACCTTCACTTGTTTTCGTAAATACAAAGGTTTGCTCTTCAGTGCGAGCTACTCGACTGGATAGTGAATCTACTAAGAATGATAGCTCATGCATCTGGTCTTTTCGAACGCCATAAAGAATATCTCCGCTCCAGTTCTTCACTTCAATTACATAAATCCCCGTTTTCATTAAAACAACATGATCAATTTGTCGAATAAATAGTTGTTCGTTCATGTAATAAGGCATAAAAACATTCCCCATAATGATCATGTCATCGGCTGTGATTTTATTTTTATGAATTAAATTTGTTTGTAATGTTGTTAAGGTTTTATGAATAACGATTTCACCTTTATTTTTTGAAAAAGCTTCCAAGCTTTTTATATACTTCGTCGATTTAATTAGCTGAGCCGTATGCTTTTCTCGTAAATCTCTAATAATATTTTTATAATGCTCTTCTTTCTCTGTTAAGTCAGCTTGTTTCTTTTGTTTGTATTCTTCTTCACAAGCAGCAATTGAAACTGCCGCTTCTTTTTGTGCTAGCTCCAATTGAGTAACATACTTTTCTTCGACTTGTACATTTCGGCGATAAAGGTAAATACAAGTCGTTATTAACCCTAGAATTAAAATCGTGCCAATAATATAAACAATGTACATACCTCTCCTCCTTATATCTATTATAGAATTTTTTTCCGTCTATAAAAAGAGATTCAAAAAAAATGAACCTAAACACCTACTCTAAAGCGCTATTATAAGCGAAAAAGAGCTTAAAGATAAGCCCTTTTTCTACTTTTTTATGAAGGAATCCTAATTTGTTGCCCAATTTGAAGCGCTGATGGGTCAATGCCCGGATTTACTGCTTGAATTTGTTGGACCGTTACGTTATACATCCCTGCGATTTTATACAGTGTATCTCCTGCTTTTACTATATATGTGCGCACAGGAACATAGATTTCCTGCCCAATTTGTAGAGTAGTTGGGTTAACACCAGGATTGGCATTTTGCAGTGCTTCAACAGTAATGTTATACATAGTTGCAATTTTATAGAATGTATCCCCTGCTTGAATTGTATAAACTGTTGATTGGCGAACTGGTAAATTTAAATACACTGCAATTCCTCTTGCATATGCATTTGCTATTGCTTGTAAGAAGGCTTCGTTTTTTAGAAGGTTCGCATCCTTAGTCGTATCAATAAACGCAATTTCAGTTAAAACAGCTGGCATATTTGTTAAGCGTAAAACCGCAAAGTTTGCCGCTTTTTTGCCTCGGTTTGTATGATTGTATGCTGATAATACAGGAACTACCTGCTCATGAACGCGATTGCGATAGTTAATAGTTGCTGAGCTGACGGATCCATTATAAATGTAATCCTCATAACCTGTACCACCACCAGCGTTTACGTGAATAGACATGAATACATCGGCTCCCCAAGCATTCGCTTTAGAAGCACGTTCTGACAAACTTAAAAACGTATCCGTTGTTCGCGTAGTTTGGAGTGTAAAATCAGCAAAGTTTGCGTTTAAAAAGCTAATCATGTATTGCTGAAGCTTTAAAACAAGATTTTTTTCTAATAAGCCATTACCGACTGCACCTGAGTCCGTGCCGCCATGGCCGGCATCAAGATAAATCTTTTTCATATGACTTGTCTCTCCCTTCTCTATTAGCTTATGAGAAATGGAAGATTTGGTAACGGATACAAGCCTATAGACTATTTTTTTTCTATACATATTTACGGTATCTATCTTATGTCTGGATTATTTGTAGAATTATTTGTTTACTAAAAATTAATTGTATAATAAAAAAACCTCTAAGAAACAAGTGACTTAATCGCTTTTAAATCGCTTGTTTCTTAGAGTCTTCATAAAAGAATTATATTTTATTATCATATAGAGTAACTTCATTTTTAGAATATTTTAACAAAAACTTGTTTCCGACAATCAAATTTTAACGTACAGCTGGTGGTCCAAACAAGCCGTTTTGAAAATCTTCAAACGCTTGATGTATTTCTTCCTTTGTATTCATAACAAAAGGTCCACGTGCTACAACATTTTCACGAATCGGTTCCCCAGAATAAACTAATATTCTTGATCTTGATTTTGCTCTGAGGTTTAGAACACTTTTACGTAATTCGTTTTCATCTTCATTAAATGTAAGAGTAGCGACTCCGGTTTTACCTAGAACTGTTTTACTTTCTCCAACTTCTATTTCACCTGCTAAGACATATAAAAAGGCATTATGATTACCGGGTAAAATGTGAGAGTAGGTTGCATCCTTATCTAAATAAATTTCTGTCATTGTAACAGGTACTAAACTATTTAAAGGCCCTTTTACACCTGCAATTTCACCTGAATAAACTCGAATTCTTCCACCTTTAAAAGGTACAACTGGAGCATTTTCTAAGTAGATATTTTGATATGCAGCTTCTGTATGCTTTAGTGATTTAGGTAAGTTTAACCAAAGTTGTAATGTATGAATAAGGTCATTATCTACAGCTTCTTCTGCGTGTCTAGCTGACCAGCCAGCATTCATATATTGAACATCGCCAGCATCTAGAATAGAATGTCCACCATGATTATCAATATGTTCCAACCTTCCATCTATAACGTAAGTTATTGTTTGAAAACCACGATGAGGATGATCAGAAAATGTTCCTCTTTTAAACCAATCATCTGCCATTAATATAAAAGGGTCAAACTCTGCCTGTCGTTCAGGTGGTAAAACCCACCCCTGTTGTATGTGAGGGTATCTTTTCGTGTTAAATTCAACATACCAGCTATCTTTTACATCTCTTTGAAATACCTTCCTTTTGCCATAGTCCATATCTTCTCACATCCTTAACAATAATTTGTGCACAGTAGATCTCATCCTTCTTAAATTGAAATTTCAATATTTTAGAATTTGATTTAGACAGTTCTTCATTAAAGTAAAACGCTCTTATCAGCACTATAGTTTCACTTTACTTTACTGATAAGAGCGTTATATTTAAGTTTTTATTTTGATAAGCGTCTTATCAGTTCAGATTTTTCTTTTTCAAAGCCAGGTTTACCTAGTAAAGCAAACATATTTTTTTTATAAGCTTCAACACCTGGTTGGTCAAAGGGATTTACACCTAGTAATAATCCACTAATTGCACAAGCTTTTTCAAAGAAATAAACCATTTCTCCAAATGTAAATTCATTTAGTTCATCTAATTCAACAACTAAATTTGGTATATTTCCATCTACATGAGCTAGGACAGTTCCTTCAAATGCTTTTTTATTCACTTCATCCATTGTTTTTCCAGCTAGGAAATTCAATCCGTCAATATTAGAAGGGTCTTTTTCAATCGTTAGTTCAATACGAGCCTTTTTCACTTGAACCACTGTTTCAAATAAATCACGGCGACCTTCTTGAACATATTGCCCCATAGAATGAAGATCGGTTGTAAAGTCAACAGAGGCAGGAAAAAGACCTTTTTGATCTTTGCCTTCACTTTCTCCAAACAATTGTTTCCACCATTCAGAAACATAATGAAGGGAAGGTTCATAGTTAACTAGCAGTTCAATTAGTTTCCCTTTTCTATAAAGCACATTTCTTACAGCTGCATATTGATAACTTTCATTCGTTAGAATGTCAGGATTGTTATACTTTTTAGCTGCGGAAGCTGCTCCATCCATCATTTTGTCTATATTAAGTCCAGCTGTAGCAATAGGTAATAATCCTACTGCAGTAAGTATAGAGTATCTGCCTCCTACATTATTAGGAATGACAAAGGTTTCGTAACCTTCTTCGTCTGATAATTTCTTAAGTGCTCCATTTGCTTGATCCGTAGTTACATAAATACGTTTTCTAGCTGCTTCTTTCCCATATTTTTTCTCCATGTAATCACGGAAGATACGAAAAGCAATAGCAGGTTCGGTTGTAGTACCAGATTTAGAGATAACATTGATAGAAATATCTTTTCCTTCTAATAACTCTAATAGGTGCGATACGTAAGTAGAGCTGATGTTTTGCCCAGCGAAATATATTTGAGTCGAATCACCCATTTGATTATGGAAGGTATGTGATAGTGCTTCAATTGCAGCTCTTGATCCTAAGTAAGACCCGCCAATACCAATAACAACTAAAGCATCAGAATTACTACGAATTCGTTTAGCAGCCTCTTTAATACGAGAAAATTCTTCTCTATTGTAAGTGATAGGTAGATCTACCCATCCTAAGAAATCTGATCCAGGTCCTGTCTTTTCATGAAGCATGGAATGAGCAACTTGTACAAATTGACTTAAACTATCTATCTCTTTTTGTTGCATAAAAGGTTTTGCATTCGAATAATTGAAAGAAATCGTCATATAGTATTTCTCCTTTACAATAAGAGTAATGATCCTCTATATACGTACATTGAATAGCAAACAGAATGCACATTCATTAATTTATATAGATAAAAAGCTTCATTTAGAGAAGGTGAGTAACCTTTTTGCAAATATTCTATACTAGTGACTTATAATGAGTAGATTAACATTGTTTATTTGTTACTTACTTAAAATTAAATCTTTTTAGTTGTGGACAGTATTTTTCCAATCAGCTGCAAACTTTTCTAAACCTTGATCAGTTAAAGGATGTTTTACTAGTTGTTCAATAACTGAGTAAGGAATTGTGGCAATATGTGCACCAGCCAAAGCTACACGAGTAACGTGATCTGGATGTCTTACAGATGCTGCGATAATTTGAGAATCGATATTTTGCATACGGAATAATTCAGCAATTTTAGCAACTAATTGAACACCATCTTCTGAGATATCATCTAGACGTCCTAGGAATGGAGATACGTATGTTGCTCCTGCACGAGCTGCTAGAAGCGCTTGATTTACCGTGAAAATAAGTGTTACATTTGTTTTTACACCTTTCTTAGTAAGGTAACGTGTTGCTTCTAACCCAGCAATAGTCATTGGAAGCTTAATTGTAATGTTTTGGTCGCCACCGTTAATCTTAATTAGTTTTTCAGCTTGCTCAATCATTTCTTCAGCTGTTACAGCATCGGGTGTTACTTCTGCCGATACTGATTCTACTTCAGGCACTGTTTTTAAGATTTCTTCAATCCGATCTTCAAACTTAACGCCTTCTTTTGCTACTAGAGATGGGTTAGTTGTAACGCCAGATAAAACACCAATTTTATATGCTTTTTTTATATCCTCAAGGTTTGCTGTATCAATAAAAAATTTCATCGTTTCATTCCTCCATGAATAATTTTCGTTTAATGTATGTGTTATTTATCATAATTATTTTTTTTCTACAGCGTGACCGCCAAACTCATTGCGGAGAGCTGATACTACTTTTCCTGTAAATGTATCATCTTCAAGAGAACGATAGCGCATAAGTAGTGACATCGCAATAACAGGTGTAGCTGTTTGAAGATCTAAAGCTGTTTCTACGGTCCATTTTCCTTCACCTGAAGAATTCATAATCCCTTTAATGCTATCCAAGTTTGCATCTTTAGAGAACGCATTTTCTGTTAACTCCATAAGCCATGAACGAATAACAGAACCGTTATTCCACACTCTAGCTACTTTTTCGTAATCATAGTCAAATTCGCTTTTTTCAAGCACCTCAAACCCTTCACCGATTGCAGCCATCATTCCGTATTCGATTCCATTATGCACCATTTTTAAGAAGTGACCACTTCCTGCTTTACCAGCATAAAAATAACCGTCTTTTACTGCTGTATCACAGAAAATTGGTTCAACTATTGCCCAGGCTTCAGGATCTCCTCCAATCATATAACAAGCCCCATTTCGAGCACCTGCCATTCCACCTGATGTTCCAACATCCATAAAATGAATACTATTCTCTTTTAGTTCATTGTACCGTCTAACGGACTCTTTATAGTGAGAGTTACCAGCTTCAATTATAATGTCTCCTTTTTCTAATAAAGGTGTTACTTCACTGATAACTGAATCTACAACAGTATGGGGAACCATTACCCAAAGTACACGGGGGGCTTTTAAAGAAGAAACCAGCTCCTTTAAAGTAAATGCACCTGTAGCTCCATACTCTATCATTTTTTCAACTGCATTTGGATTCACATCAAATGCTACAACATCATGATGTTGATCCAATAAATTTTGCCCTAGATTGATCCCCATTTTTCCTAAACCAACTAATCCTACTTGCACAGTAATCTCCTCCTGTAGATATCATTTAGTTTTATATATTTTCTATATTTAGTGAGAGATAGAAGAAAGAATGATGTCTTTACTTCTACCTGCTCTTGTTATTATGCTTTTAATAAATTGTTTGCAACTTTAGTAACATTCTCTTCACTAAATCCAAATAACTTCATTACTTCAGCACCTGTTCCTGAAGCACCGAATGTTTCGATGGATAAAACTTTGCCATTTGGACCTACAAAGCGTTCCCACCCTAGAGAAATCCCCATCTCTAAAGAAATACGTTTTGAAACGGATGTAGGAAGAATACGCTCTTGGTATTCTCTTGATTGTGCGTCAAAGAGCTCCCAGCTAGGCATAGCTACGACACGAACAGATACATTTTCAAGCTCTAATTGTGCTTTTACATTTACGGCTAACGATACCTCTGAACCTGTAGCAATTAAAATAATGTCAGGGTTATCGTTCGTTTCGGTTAGAATATATGCACCTTTAGAAAGATTTTCAATGCTTCCTTTCGTCTCCTCGAAAACAGGTAAATTTTGACGGCTAAGAACTAAAGCCACAGGTCCTTCATTCTGCTGCAACGCATATGTCCAAGCACTTGCAGTTTCATTAGCATCAGATGGACGTATAACTGTAAGTCCAGGAATTGCTCTAAGAGCAGCTAAGTGTTCTATTGGCTCATGAGTCGGCCCGTCTTCTCCAACAGCAATAGAGTCATGTGTAAATACATATGTGATAGGTAGCTTTTGCAATGCTGCTAGGCGAATAGATGGACGTAAGTAGTCATTAAAAACAAAGAATGTGCTGACAAATGGTTTTACTCCACCGTGAAGAGCCATTCCGTTTCCTGCGGCTCCCATTGCATGTTCACGTACTCCGAAATAAACATTTCGGTTCCCGAAATATCCAGGTGTATATGGCCCTTCATCTCTTATATCTGTCATCGTTGAATGTGACAAATCTGCACTTCCTCCAAATATAGACGGAACAAGTTTAATAAAGTGATTAATGGATTCGCCACTGGCAACACGAGTTGAAATAGATTTTTCTGTATCAAAAGTCAAAATATCTTTTACTTCAATTAACGCTTCTCCCTTTATAGCACTATCTAGTTCATTCGCTAATAAAGGATACGCTTCTTTATAAGAGTCAAATAACTCATTCCATTGTTCCTCTTTTGTCATACCTTGTTTCTTTAGCTGCTCAAAATGACTTTTAACTTCCTGTGGAACAAAGAATTTTTCTTCGTATGGCCAACCATACGCTTGTTTTGTTGCTTTTGCTTCTTCTTCGCCTAATGGATTACCATGAGCTTTATTTGTTCCAGCAACTTTTGGACTACCATAACCGATAATAGTTCTAACTTCGATAAGAGTCGGTTGATCTGTATTTTGTTTAGCTAATTTAATTGCTTTAGTAATCTCTTCTACACTATTTCCATCTTCTACTCGTAAATACTGCCAGTTTACAGATTCAGCTCGTTTTTGAATATTTTCTGAAAAAGAAAGGTTTAATTCGCCATCTAATGAGATATCATTAGAATCGTATAATGCAATAAGTTTACCAAGCTTCATATGACCAGCCATCGACATGGCTTCATAAGAAATTCCTTCCATTAAATCTCCATCACCTACCAAAGTATACGTATAGTGATCGATAATAGGGAATTTTTCTTTATTAAATTTTGCAGCTAAATGCGCTTCTGCCATAGCCATTCCAACAGCATTAGCAATTCCTTGTCCTAAAGGACCTGTAGTTGCCTCAACACCATCTGTATGACTAAATTCCGGATGACCAGGCGTTTTGCTGTTTAATTTACGGAAATTCTTTAAATCATCTATTGTTACATCGTATCCACTAAGGTGAAGCATGCTATATAGCAAACTAGAACCGTGTCCAGCAGAAAGAACAAAACGATCTCGGTTAAACCATTTTGCGTTCTTAGGATTATGATGTAAGTGATTTGCCCATAGTGCGTATGTCATTGGAGCAGCACCCATTGGAAGACCTGGATGGCCAGAATTAGCACTATTAATTGCATCTATAGATAATGTTCGAATAGTGTTTACAGCTAATGTTTTAATATTATGATTCACGGAATTTTTCCTCCTAGTAATGTTTGAGTTCTTAGATAGATACAATTGTATTTGGATTATGAACAACTTCTGAATCAAGCCACCACTTAAATCCATCTTCTTTTAGTAAACGATTAGCCTCCTCTGGTCCATAGGATCCTGATAAATATGAATGAAGAGGTAAGAGATTTTCTTCAAAAGCTTCCAGAATTGGTTGCACCCATTTCCAAGATAATTCAACTTCTTTCCAATGAGCAAAAAACGTAGAATCCCCACGAAATGCATCAAAAATTAGTCTTTCGTACGCTTCTGGTACGCCCTTACTTTCAGTCGAAAAGTTCACTCTTACAGGCTCCATTTTCCCATTATTTAATGGATTTTTACTATTGAGCTGAAGAGAGATATTTTCATTTGGATTAATTTCAATAATTAAAAGGTTTGGTTCGACGCCCTCATTTTGATTCACATATAAATCTTTTAGTGAATCTTTAAACTCAATTACAATTCGAGTCGATTTCTCTTTCATTCGTTTTCCTGTGCGAATATAGAATGGCACTCCTTCCCAAAACGGATTATCAATCCACAAACGAGCAGCTACAAAAGTATTGTTTTGAGACGAGTCACTTACCCCAGGTTCTTCTAAGTATCCTGCAACCGAGTGACCATCAATTTCCCCTCTGTTATACTGACCTCGAACGACGTGTAAATAGGCGTCCTCTTTTTTGACTGGGCGAAGAGATTCAATTACTTTCTTTTTTTCTTCTCGAATGTCGTCTGCCCTAATTTGTTTAGGTAAATGCATTGCTGTCATCATTACCATCTGTAACATATGATTTTGAACCATATCACGAATGGCACCTGCCTGATCATAATAGCCAGCTCTCTCCTCGACGCCAACTGTTTCACTCGCTGTGATTTGAACATTGGCTATATATTGATTGTTCCATAAAGATTGAAGAATAGGATTTGCAAACTCCAAAGCTTCTAAGTTTTGAATCATAGGTTTTCCAAGATAGTGATCAATTCGATAAATTTCTTCTTCTTTAAAAGCTTCGCTTAGTTTGTTATTTAGATTACGAGCAGATTCCAAATCGTGTCCAAATGGTTTTTCAATAATGAGACGCTTCCATCCCTGTGTAGTACCTAATCCACTTTTCTTAATGTTTAAGGCAATAACATCAAAGAACTCTGGGGCAACAGATAGATAGAACATTCGGTTCTGAGGAATATTCAATTCTTCTTCAAGTCGTTGAACAAGGTTTAACAACTTTCTATAGTCTTTGATATCGGTAGCGTCTAATTTACTATAGCGAAAGTTTTTAATAAATTCTTCTACCTTAAAATGATCATTTATTAAACGTCTTGAAAATGTTTGTATAGATTCTTTCACATAATTTTGAAACTCATTATCAGACATTTCTTTTCTACCTAGACCAATAATAGAAAATGTTTGAGGTGTTTTTTGATCGATATATAAATTATATAGAGCGGGGAAAATTTTCCTTTTAGCTAAATCGCCTGTTGCTCCATACAAGACAAAGGTCATCGATTCCATTTTTATTCCTCCTTTTTGATTAAAGCTATCTTTCTCGTGATGTAAGTACTAATCAGTTCAAAAGTAAAAGATGTTAAAAGTAATTACTTTGATACTTTTTATCACATAAGTTACTTTATGTAACTATAATAACTTTTAATTTATACTTCGTCAAGTTAAACGCGTTTGATTTTAAAATCCTTTTAAAGTATTGTTTTTTATATAATTAGACAGGATTAAAAACCATCTGTTCATCTTATTTAAAGAGCAATATATATACTTAGTTACTAAATGTAAAATCATTAACAAGTTGTAGTATTCTGTTCCATCGTCCTTTACTTTTTCAAAAATTTGGTTGCTTAATTTGAAAAGATAGCAATCTGAAAATACGTTTTTCTTATATCCGCTTCTTAATGACAACATTATTTTCTTGACCTATTGTAATAACACTCTCAGCCATTTCTACAAATAATCCGTTTTCAACAACACCAGGAATCATATTAAGTTCTCTCTCTAAGACTTTAGGGGACAAAATATCAGAGAAAGAACAGTCAAGGATGTAGTTACCGTTATCAGTCTTAAAAGGCTTGCCTTTTGACTCACGGAGATTAACGTTTCCTCCCAATCTATAAATATTCTTTTTAGTCACTTCAACTCCGAAAGGGATTACTTCAACTGGAAGAAGAAATGATCCTAATTTTTCAACTAACTTAGATGAGTCCGCCACAACTATAAAAGTCTTAGCTTCTCTAGCAACGATTTTCTCTCTTAGAAGGGCACCACCACCACCTTTAAGAAGGTCTAGTTCAGAACTAACTTCATCAGCTCCGTCAATAGCTATATCAATTTGCTCAACATCCTCAAATTTAGAAATAGGAATCCCGAACTTTTTTGCTAATTCTTCCGTTTGAATAGAAGTAGGAATTCCTGTAATATGAAGTCCTTGTTTAACTAATTGTCCAAGTTTACGAATTGTATAAAAGACCGTTGATCCCGTCCCCAATCCCACTACCATATTATCTTCTACAAAATCTACTGCTTTTTCACCAATTATCTGTTTTTCGTTCACATTCCCACCTCCTCTCATATCTCTACATTGAGTGTTATTATAAAAACATTTTATTCTACATCTTACCTACCGGACTTTTATATAACTTAACCTATAGATATACTCGGTTTTTTTAATAGGTGATTCACTAATTAAATTAAATAAACATTATTTTTCTTTACATTATGCTTTGCTTCAGTAAATTAAACGTTCTCTCCTTCTATTGAAACTTCTTCTAAATCTCCACGTTTAAATTGACTTAACTTATCTAAAAATTTTATAGTTCCTAAAACTGCTTTTATATCTTCTTCTGTCTGCACATCTTTGTCTTTCTCTTGTTTAATCATTTCACTTACCGCTTGTTTGAAAGCCTCTGTTTCAATTAGCCAATCTCCGATTAACTCTTTTGTAGCCTGTTTTTCAGCCGCAGTTTTCACTGCAAATAAACTTTCTGTATCAGGATCTCTTAATGTAATTGTGTTATAGTCATCACTCATTGTAATACCAAAATAATGTTTTTGATTTGCATAGTATTTTTTCTCTCCTAAAAGAAAATAGTTAATTCCTAAAATAATCTCATAAAAATAATTATCTGAAGTAGGAGAATGGATTTCACTTACTTCAACATTTCCTATTACATCTAAATAAACTTCCAAACCACGACTTGTTTCAAGTACCCTTGTATCTATGGTATTCATTTTCACGCCTCTTTCTAAAAAAATTAGTTATATGATCTTCATATCTTTTCTAGATATCTTTCTCAATTTACAATGTTGCATAATAACAAGTTATTATTTATAACTTTTAGTAACTTTAATAACCTTTGTTACTTTATGTAACAGATAATATTCCTATATTAGACTTTTGTCAAGAAATTAGTTGTTACTTCACTTATTACATCGTTATAAATAATTTAATCACGTATTATCAAACCACTAAAAAGCTTCAATCGTAGCATTATCCTTTTAATTCTTAAGTTTATGCTTTACAAATTGTGCTATTGGATCTTGTTGTTTTATTGAAAATGGCATTTAAATTAACACGTTCTTCTTATTATTAAATGAAGCATTCTTGTATAATGAATAGTTACTTTTTAACTTTAAAGTTATTTAAAATAACATTTATTCTCTATTGCAGATCATTTTTGGTATAATATGCATTGTAGACCTTATGATAATTACAATAAATATATATATTGATTTATACACTTAAATTAACTTTAAGGAGGTTAAATATATGGAAAACCAAAAAGAGTTATGCCCTAAGGTAGAGAAGAGTTTTGAGCTGATTGGAAAAAGGTGGACAGGTTTAATTATTTATGTTCTAATGAGTGGGCCCAAACGCTTTAGTGAATTAAATGAAATGATTCCAGTTTTAAGCAATCGCGTTCTTACAGAACGAATTAAAGAACTTGAAGAGAACGGAATAGTCATACGCCATGTCATACCTGAAAGACCTATACGCTCAGAATATCTATTGACTAAAAAAGGCACAGAACTTGGTAAAATTCTTGGACCTATCAGTCAGTGGGCTGAAAGTTGGGTTAATGATTAAATTAGCCAGCGAAATGAGTTTTAAATTATATAAAATGAATTGAAAAACTTCAAAGATAGGCAATGTATTGAAGTTAGTATAAAGTAATGAAATACAGCTATAAGAAAAATTTTAAAAAAGGTATATTAAGAAAGGCAGGAAAAATATATGTCAAATCTTCTTTATATTACTGCACATCCTCTTGATAAAGAACATTCTTACAGCATGGCAGTAGGAAGTGAGTTTATCGAATTGTATAAAAGACTAAATCCAAATGATGAAGTTGTTCATTTAGATTTGTATAAAGCTGATATCCCTTATCTCGATGCTGATGTTTTTAGCGGATGGGAAAAACTTCGTTCAGGTATTTCTTTTAATGAGCTGTCATCTAGTGAAAGAGAAAAAGTAGGACGCTTAGCTGAACTAGGTGCACAATTTTTATTAGCTGATAAATATGTATTTGTCACACCTATGTGGAACTTCTCAATTCCAGCTATTATGAAAACATATATTGATGCAATAGCTGTATCAGGTAAAACCTTCAAATATAGCAAAGAAGGGTCGAGTGGTTTATTAACAGGAAAAAAAGCCCTTCATATACAAGCACGTGGAGATATCTATTCAGAAGGGCCAGAAGTTAGTAGAGAAATGGGGCACTCTTACCTAGAAGTTATGATGGATTTTTTTGGTGTATCCTCTTTCGAAGGAATAATTATAGAAGGCCAGGCAAAGTTTCCTGAACAAGCACAAGAGATTAAGGAAAAAGCAATTATTGAAGCTAAAGAAGCAGCAAAGAATTTTTAAAATCTAATTTTATATACAATCTGATTTCTATTTATATATATCGAGCGCTAATCTTTAAAAAAAGATGCTGAGAGCATAATTCTTTAACAGCCTGAAAAAGAACCTCTATGAGTACATAGAGGTTCTTTTTTTAATTATAGTTTCTTTTATTTATTAGAATTTATGAACAACCTCTTTTGCTGGAGCATTCCCTTATACTTTCATTTCTTCTGACTTATGCCCCAATTACTACTTGTCCTTTTATATGGAGATGCATCCCAAAATAAATTGATCATAATACCAATATAACCCTCCCGTTTCAAGTGCTGCACTAGAAGCTTTAGGTACATCCTAGCCTTTACCTAGATGTGTTTTTTATATTAGAGCTATTTAATTATTTAATCAAAACTATGTAAATAATACAGTAACTTAATTGCCGGAGTTTTTTGTTTGTCTTCATATATAATATATGATTTATATCTACTCTATTCAAAGATTAATAAGTTGACTATTTTTATAAACCTAGTTACTATAAGTAACATAAAGTGACAAGAGTGAACACAACGCTTTATAAATATTTAAAGAGTTTAGGAAAGAAGGTTTAAATTAAATGGATATTCTTCTAGCTATTCTTCCAGCTATTTTTTGGGGGAGTATTGTATTATTCAACGTTAAATTAGGCGGCGGCCCATATAGTCAAACACTTGGAACTACAATGGGAGCACTAATTTTTTCAATAGTCATTTATTTAGTAGTTCATCCCATCTTAACCCCCCTTACTTTTATTATAGGGGTTATTTCTGGTTTATTTTGGGCTATTGGTCAAAGCAATCAGTTAAAAACAATTGACTATATTGGCGTTTCTAAAACAATGCCTATATCAACAGGTATGCAACTGGTATCGACGACCTTATTCGGTGTTGTTGTTTTCCGTGAATGGTCAACTACTTCTACTGTTTTGTTGGGAATACTAGCTCTCATTTTTATTGTAATAGGAATTGTATTAACATCTCTAGAGAGCAAAAAAAATGAAGAGCAAGCAGGACAATTTAAAAAAGCGATTTTTACACTGGTTATTTCAACGATTGGATATTTAGTATACGTAGTTAGCGCTCGTTTATTTAATGTGGACGGCTGGTCAGCATTATTTCCTCAAGCAATTGGTATGGTAATTGGAGGCATTGTACTTACTTATAAACACAAACCTTTTAATAAATATGCTATTCGAAATATTATCCCAGGCCTAATTTGGGCTGCAGGTAACATGTTTTTATTTATCTCCCAGCCAAAGGTTGGAGTAGCCACAAGTTTTTCACTGTCACAAATGGGAATTGTCATTTCAACCCTTGGGGGGATCTTCTTATTAGGAGAAAAAAAATCAAAACGTCAACTTATTTCCATTACAATCGGGATTATTCTTATCATTGCGGGTGGTGTATTACTTGGAATAGCTAAAAGCTAATAATATATATCTATAAATATAAGAGTATATGAAAGGAATTAATAAATTAAACTAAAGCTAAAAAGACCTTGATAAAAATTCGGGGTCTTTTTTGTTTCTGCGATTTTAGAAGCGTTTAGCTACTGTTTTATCTTGTTATTGTTCTTTCTTTAATTGAAGAGCAGTTCCTAAAGTACTCTTTCTTTTTTAAAGGTTACTTAAAAATTAATCTTTAACCCAACTTTCAGCCCATTCACTAATTGGTCCTAATATTTCCCCTAAAGCTATTCCCTTTTGAGTTAAGAAGTATTCAGAACGTATAGGGGGACCCGGAATAACGTTACGCACAACTATTCCTTGGTCTTCTAATTCTTTAAGACGTTCCGTTAATAATCGTCTACTTAAAGATGGTATACTTTCATTTAGTTCATTAAATCGTTTTGGTCCACTCATTAGAACATAAATAATTAAACCTGTCCATTTTTTTCCAATTAATTCGAAGCTCTTTTCTACTTTAGGATGTAATCCTTTTGATTCCTCCATATTACACATCTCCCTTCAATTAATATAGACAAAAAACAACTTATGTATTTATTGTATCAAAAAACGGTAAAGTGTATGGGCAATTTAATTCTTCCAGATTGATAAAGAGAGTTAAAATAATAAAAGTAATAGGAATAAAAAAGAAATTATTTGTATTTCCCTTTATAACTAAGTACCGTAATTTAGTTGTTATTGTGTATAAGTTACGTTTTTGGTTACAAGAATTCAAGAACCTTGCAATTAAGCTCCAGAACTTGTATATACTGATATTCTTTTGTAACTCTTAAAGAGACTATCTTCAGTACAGACTAAGCTTTCGTGACTTGTTGGAATGATATAAGAATGAGGAGTGCTGATGGCTACCAGCGCTGTTGTATGTTGGGTCCATCAATGTGGACCAGCATTAGATAAGCGAGTACGTCTCCTATTAATCCAGCGTACAAACTTTGGAGAGTGAATGAAAAGCATTGCGATTTATGGTACCAGTGATTTTAAAGGTCATACAATTAATTTTCATCTGAGTAAAGTGAAAATTAAATAAGCACTTGGCTGCGTGTTTAACGTAGCGTATGAAATATTTAAAAACCAAATGTTTCAACAGGAAAAAACTGTCCAAAAACCAAAAGAGTTCACTCATAAATTATTTAGGAAGTTCAATGAGTTAGTTGTTAAAAAAACGATATTTTATCTTCTATTGAGTATCTCCCACACTAGATTCACCTTTTAGAAGGCTGATCCTAAAGTAAAACTTATTTTGCTACAATCATTTTATACCACTAATTAAAATACTTTAAGAAGCTCATTAAATACATTGCAACATGGTAAATTTAATGATAATTGTTTAAATAGTGCTCTATCAAAAGAGTAAAAACTAGATTCTAGCACTTAGGTTTGTGATATTTTATAAACAAAACTAATAGTAATTAATGAAAATTGTTTTTGAAAGCAATATGTTTTTTATTATAAAACATAAATTAATAATTGTGCAAGATTAATTAGTTGGTGGATAGTTCACTAATGATGAGTATAGTAAGTTTGCTAGAAGAAGTCCCATATTAACAAGTATAGAACGAAAAAGAGCTCATCTCTAAAGTCTACAGAAGATGAACTCTTTTTTTCTTAAATGAACTTTACGCCCCTGTATACACACTATCACACGTATTCGGCTGCGGCTCGTAGTAACAGTGGTTTTTATATTGTCCTGCAAATGGCTGATCGTACCAAGTTGGAGGACATGGAGCGTATGGGTTGAAATACCAAAGCGCATATTTCGCAGGGTGCTCACGCCAAAAATCAAGCGTTTTCTTAGCTAATCTTTTCTCTGCACTTCTTGCTCGTTGATAAAAAACATTTCCTTTTTGAACAGCTTCAAAGGAATAGTTTCCTCCTTGCACTTGATAAATAACCTGCGGAATTGTTCGTAGCCCTTTAAAGTCGATGCAATTAGCTTTTAGTCGGTTTACAATGACATTTCCAACGTACAACATCCCTTGTTGTCCTTCACCTTCTGCTTCCGCTCGCATCATTCTAGCCATTAATGCAACGTCTGAATCCTTATACTGAACTCTTGGCATAGTCTCACCTCAATCTATAGTATGAAAAAATGCCAAAATTGATGTTAGCGGACAAGAAAATTGATTTATTTACAAAAAACCACCGTCAGAGTGAATAATTTGTCCGGTAATCCACGCTGCGTCATTACTAGCTAGAAAGGCAATAAGTTTTGCTGCGTCAGTAGGCGCGCCAATCCTTCCCATTGGAAAGCGAGGTAGTAAAGTTCGCTTTAACTCTTCATTCATCCAGCCTGTATCGGTTGGACCAGGGTCTACAGCATTTACCGTAATATTTAAAGAAGCAAGTTCAATCGCGATTGATTTTGTAAATGTAGATACTGCACCTTTTGTTGCGATATATGCAAGGTTTCCTGGTTCAGGTGATTTATCTTGTCCGGATACCATATTAATGACTCGCCCACTATGTTTGCCATCCAATCGCCGCGCAAATTCAGCGGTTAAAAGACAGGTGGCTCGAACGTTCACTGCATAGTGATTATCAAGAACTTCTGCATTTAGATTCCGGAAGTCTACGTCAATGGAATGAGTGGCATTATTCACCAAAATAGAAGGTGTCCCAAGTCGCTTTTGAACTTCTTCAAGAAGCTGTGCTGGTGCATCAGGTTTAGATAAATCAAGTGCCAGCGCTTCGCATCTTACGCCATATTTTTTAATTTCGGTTACTAACTCTTTTGACCAACTTGTATCTTCTTCTTCAAAATAGTCCATTTGTCGATCATAAGGAGACCAGTGAGTAAAGAAGATATCTGCCCCCACTTTGGCTAGCTCTATACAAATGGCTGAGCCTATCCCTTTGCTTCGACTTGCTCCTGTTATAACAGCAATTTTGTTTGTTAATTTAGACATATTTGCATCTCCTTACGGACGCGCCAACCAACGTACGATTGGAGATATGGACTAACAAAAAAAGCAGATGCTAATAGGCACCCGCTCTTTTGTCTTCTCATACATAAGCTTAGGCGTATCCTATAATGGTAACAATGAAAAACAACCCTTTCGTAAAAAAAGGGAATTTGTCTATTCATTTTGTTAATTAACCATTATTGAATGCCAGCCATCTGCATTATGCTCCTTCCATATATCTCCATGATAATTCCATCATAACCCAATATTTAGAAGAAGTAAATATCTTTTATTGCCCTAAGCGTCAAGCGCTCTTTCAAGAAGGGCTTTGTCTAAAAACGGACTTGCTTTCCCTACGCTGTATAGGTGAAGATCATGCATGGCTCTTGTGCAAGCTGTGTAAAAAGTACGGCGTAAACTTTCTTCAGCGTAGACTTTCTCTGATGCGTTGTAGATGATAACGGCATCAAATTCAATTCCTTTTGATAAGTACGCAGGAACCACTACTACTCCTTGCTCATACTCAAGAGAGTTGCTTTTTAACAACTTCAGATCTTTAATGCTAGCTAAAGATAAGTACGCAGATGCGCTTTCTTCTGCAGACTTGCAGATAATCGCAATACTGTGATAACCCTCACTCTTGAATTCATCAACCTTTGACGCAATTGCTTGGTGGAGTTCATCATAATCTGGCAGCTGTGTAAGAGCAGGGCGTTTCCCTTCACGCTCAAACGGAACAATGCCTTCTCCGTTAGGCACAAGCCTTCTTGTCAATTCAATGATTGGTTTTGTGGATCGATAACTTCTCGTAATGTTGATCAGTTCCGTTTGTTCTACGCCGTAGAGGTGCGTTAACATCTTAAAATCGGTATTTTCATCTGCATGAGCAAAAATAGCCTGGTTGAAATCACCAAGTACCGTCATTCGTGCAGCTGGAAATAAACGCTTCAAAAACTCAAACTGAAACGGAGAATAGTCCTGCGCTTCATCAATGACGATATGCTTAATAGCGCTATTTATTTGAAAGCCTTCAATAATTTCTTTTAAAAGTAAAAATGGCGTAGCATCTTCATAAAAAAGCTTATCTTTCTCTAATGCATCGACTGTAATTCCGCAAATGTCAGACCAGTCATCAGGCACCTTGCCTTTTAAGTGTTTCGTTATTTCAAGAGAATTTGTGAAAAGTTGTTTGTATATGCCAATAAAATCAATAAACTGCAGCTCTTTAATTTTGCTTCGAAGCGGTTTTAGCTTTTGACGCACAATCAGCCTTGCAAGCGCTTGTGGCTCCATATCATAATCAGCGGTGTCTTCTCTCTTAAACCCGCGTTTTTTAGCTAAATACGCATGTGCTTTATGATAGTCTTCATTGCTTAGAAGCTCAATTTCGTCTTGAACCCACGGCTTTTTACTTTCTGTTTTTTGAAAGTCAGCTAACTTCTTCAATAACCAATCTCGTAACTTTTCAAGTCGGTTATGAAAACGGAGAGAGGTATCAAAGTTGTAAAATCGTTCTACTATTTCTCCTGCTGTTACAACAGCTTTTCCTCTAAACACCACGTCGTTAAACAGCATTCCTTCTGATTCAAGCGACTTTCTGTAAGTTTGAACAGCTTCAAAAAAGCGTGTAGATGCTTTGAAACGTATGCCTGCAAGCCTCGCTTGATAGAAAGATGTCTTCTTTGCTGTTAAAACGTATTCTAACTGTTCATAAGGCGTTTCTACTTGAAATGCTTTACTTAAGCGGTGATCTAAGTACTCTTGAAACGTTACTTGCTGCATATTTTCTTCTCCAAGCTCTGGTAGTACGTTTGAAACATAGCTACTGAACATAGAGTTAGGTGAAAATAGAATAATTTGATCTGCATTGATGTGATCTCGGTATTTATATAATAAATACGCAATTCGCTGCAGAGCTGCCGAGGTTTTTCCGCTTCCAGCTGCCCCATGAACAATCAATAACCTTCCTTTATCGTGACGAATAATTTTATTTTGTTCTTTTTGAATTGTCGCAACGATATTATGCATTTGCTTATCCGTACCTTTACCTAAAACCTGCTGTAAGATTTCATCTCCAATGGTCAAACTTGTATCAAACATGGATTGGATGATCCCGTTACGAATAAGATACTGCCATTTCTTTTCAAGCACACCTTGAATCATACCGCCTGGAGTCATGTAATGAGCCGGTCCAGGCTGATAATCATAATAGACGCTTGAAATAGGCGCTCGCCAATCGTAAACCAAAAAATCATCTCCAGTTTGATCATTAAGAGCAGCAATTCCAATATAAATGCTCTCAGGAGCTGAATCTCCTTCTTCTGTAAAATCAATACGGCCGAAGTAAGGGAGCTCTTTCATCCGATGCAACGTGGATAATCGCTTAGAGGAATGTTTATGTGTACTTTGAGTTACTGATAGCGCCTGAGCTTCTTGGCGTAACCCGATAATCGTTTCAAGATAATCATCAAACGTATCTGTGTTTACCTTAACCTCATCCCAAAAGTGCTTGCGGATATGAATGACTTCTTCTTTACGCTTTGTCGTCTCTTCTTCTAGCTTGTTTATTTCTGCGTTAATTCTTTTCATGATACCATCTACGCGTTTTTGTTCCTGCTGAAGTTCTGAACCCATCGCAAACACCCCTTAAAAAAATAGTTGACTAGCGCATCGATTTTATATTATAATTATAGTAGGAAATATTATAATTAATAATAGGTGTAGATACGCATCTATACTAATTTATCATGAAATTGTTTTGTTTTCAAGATGTTCAGCAGAAATATAACTCAAAGGATGAAGGTGTTAAATACCTTTATCCTTTTTTTATGCTTTTTTGAGTTAAGCAGAAGCTGTAGTTGTTAAGATGCTTTGCTATTACGCTTAATTGAAGTTCGTATAATCCCTCCCTGGGATACATTGTTAGTTGTTGGAATTTCTTCTTCCGCTGTTTGCTTATTTATGATAAAATTTACCAAATGTATATAATGATAATTTAGTAAACTTACAATGGAAAGGAGAACTAGATGAAGTTCATTCTCGTATTTGGACCCCAAGCAGTAGGGAAAATGACGGTAGGACAACAATTAGAAAGAAACACGGGACTGAAGCTGTTTCATAATCATATGACCATTGAACTTCTTGCTCCTTTGTTTCAATTCAACGAAGAAATGTGGAGATTAGTAGATTTGTTCCGTAAAGAAATCTTTGAATCGATTTCAAAAAGTGACGCAAAAGGTATAATCTTTACCTATGTATGGGCGTTTGATATGCAAAGCGATTGGAATTTTATCAGAGAAGTATGCGACATTTTTGAATCAAAAGGCGGTACGGTATATTTTGTGGAGCTAGAAGCGGATCTTAACGAAAGAATCGACCGAAACAAAACGCCAAACAGACTCCAGCATAAGCCAACAAAAAGAAATGTAGAGTGGTCAGAGCAAGAACTCAAAGAAACGATGAACAAACACCGATTAAATTCCAAAACTGGAGAAATACAGCGAGAAAACTATGTACGGATCAACAATACAAATTTAAGCGCTGAGGAAGTAGCTCAATTAATTCAAGAAAAATTTCAATTGTACTGAAGGAGAAATGAATGATTTATAACATTCTATTAGCCCTTGCATCATTAATATTTGTTGTTAATTTTTTTATTGCACCTACCTTCTTTCATATGGAGGTTGATGACTCAGGAACTTTTGTAGGTTTAATGCTGTTAATCATTGTGCTGAAACATTTATTGGATAAAAAAGACGCTTGAAGTAGCGTCTTTTTTTTCTGTATTTTTATAATAGACTAATCAAATATCTCCCATAAAGATTCATCGACTAAAAAGAAACCTTCATGTGAACATACAGCAAGCATGCATGTATCATCTCTATAAAACTGCAGGTCTTCTGGGAGGTCAGGACTAATCCAGTTAAAAAGCGAGTTGCTATATTCTTTTAAAAACTGCTTAGTAGCATTATTGAAATGATAATAAAAAACGTATGCTGAACCCTCTGACAACTTTGTGGTCTCCCATTCCTGCTGAATCTTTCTTTCTATGAAGTGCTCGGCAATGCCTTCTGTTAAATTGTTTATATAGGCCAACCACTCTTCTTCATACTCTATCAACTGCCTATTTTCAACAAAAGCAAACCGATCGCAATGTCTTAGTAATAAGTCAATTAATGCTTTGTACTTTTTACCCTTAACATCTTCTGTAATCATCAGCATAAGGACCCCTCCTACTTGTTACCTTCTATACGCTAAAAATATCACTTCGTATAATTGAGTTTCAGATACCTAGCGTTTTTCTTATCTTCAATCGCTGTGTTGGCTTGACCATAAACATCAGTACTAATAAGATTCCATTTGACCTTTATCTAAATTTCAAAATATCCTCTAAATTTATCGTTTTTTCTTTCTCCTCTTTGTCTATCGTTTTCCATTTAGCATTCACCTCGACAGATTTGAATGCTGCTTTTATTTGTTCATTCGTTAATCCTTTAGAATAAAAAACAAATTCTCTAGTCATCTTCTCATTGTTTTCTTCCCCAGAACCTTCACCGTACCAATAGCGTTTGCCATCTATGGAATCGATGGTTTTCTTAAAATCAGGTATCGCGATCTTTATATTTGAAATTTCTTCTGGTCCTTCTAATAAAAAAGTAAAAGAAAATTTACGAAAGTCTTCTTTTGAAGCATCATTTAAACCGGTTGTCCCTATATGACTAAATTTTTCATCTGATAAGCTATTTATTTCTGAATGAACTTCCATCTCTGTTTCTAGATTATTTGTTGCTACACTGCAAGCACCTAGGATAAGTAATATACATAGAGACGCTACGGAGAACATTGTTCTAATTTTCATCATTTGTTCTCTTTCTAAATCCCCAACTTATTTTTAATGACCTTTGCATAAACACACGTATCTCTTATCTCTGATCCATCAACTGTCATGGCACTATTCTCAAGAATCCCTTCTAGGTTAAACCCTACTCTTTCCGCTACTGCCCGGCTTTTTTTATTTCTAGCGTCACATCTAATTTCTAGCCTTTTTGCATGTAGCTCTTTAAACGCAAAGGCAGCAATTCCTTCAACTGCTTCTGTCATATATCCTTTTCCACTAAAGCGAGAATCGAGCCAATAGCCAATTTCAAATTTTGGTATATCCCAATTAATACGGTGCAATCCTGATGAAGCAATAAGCTCATCTGTGTCTTTTAAGAAAACTAGAAGCTGTAAATTCGTTCTTTGTAGAAACTCTGCGTGAGACTTTCGAATATGTGCTTCTGCTTCTTCAACCGTTTGTTTTTCTTGAGCAAACGGTAGCCATGGCTTAAATTCTTCGATTGATGAGTTTACCGCTTCAGCCATGAGTTTTCCATCTCCAGGAAGCGGCATTCTAATAAAAAGTCTTTCTGTATAGAATTCGGTTGGAAAATCAAATAAAACTGGATTCACTTTAATCACTTCCTTGGTTATAAAATAAAATTCTTTGATTTAATTCAATCTCTTTATTAGTTTGGCTAGCATTAGCAAGCTGAACTTTATATTCGTTAAAGAAGAAAATAATAACGCTATTCTAAAGGCAAGCGCAACCAGCCCGAATAGCTTTTTCCTCAACCTTACCTTCGGTCGAAGATACAAAATATTAATTATTTTCCATTTTATTCATATTTTAATAAAGGTACAAGCCTTTCTTAGAAAAATGAGCCTTTTTGTATGATACATATAGCTCACCTTTTACCGAAAATAAATTGCGAAGCATAGTATCGTTGTACGCTTTCATAACATATAAAGTGTTTCATAAATAACTAGGAGAAAAATGCTCAAGAAATAAGAAAAAGATACAGTTGAAGGGAGAGATTAAATGTTTGAATTATACTACCTTGTATTGTTTACAGAAGAAGAAGGGTTAGTAGGTAGCTACCCTATTTATGTTCAAGAAAATGCGGAAGATTATTTAATTGAAAATATCCATAACTACAGAAACTCTTTACGTTCTACAAGGGAAAAGCTATTTATGTTTAATAAGGAAACAGAACAGATTGATGATGTTACAGATAAATTTCAACACCTGTTAGAAAGAAAAGAAAAAGATAACCAAATCACAAAATGGCTTGAGGAAACACATGACGAGATGTGCAGATTAGGACAAATCAAGATTGAAAACGGTTACTTCCAACACGCCTTCATGCACTATATAGATCAAAAAAGCAATACACTTGAAGAATACTCTTACGAAGTTTGCGATGAGTATGTGATTTTTTCATACACTACAAAAGACTACATTCTAATTGGTTCTGAAAGATACAGAATTGATTAATCGAACATGTTATAAACTAACTTTTAGCTGTTTAATATATCATAAAATAATTTAACAAACAGCTGCTCTTATCCTAAAAAGAAAGCTTGCTAACCATTTTGGGAAGCTTTCTTTTAGGTAATGAGGTTAACTTTATTTATTGCTTTTGCTAAGTTACTCACTTACCATCTCCATCTTTATTCTCTTCTGCTATTTCTTCTTTTTCTTCATGAAATTCTTCCGTTGTGTGAGCTGATATATAGTCGAATGGAGTATAGCAATTGTTTGGGAATTTCCTTATAATCAATGTCTGGCCAACTACAATGACAATAGGAACAACTGTAAGTGCACCAAGTAGTAACAGTGTTATATATAGTAAGATCAGACTCCTCTTCCTCCTTTCCCTTCAAAATTTTTATTGAAGGGTGTGTAAATTAAGCAAGTTTACGATGTGTTCGTGCTTTTTGGCTGTATCTAATGATGTCTTAACGTCATCTTTTCAGCTTCAACGTCTAATCCCTTAATAAGTAAAAGCGTTGTTATCTTTTCATCACCGGCAGAGCTGACTTATGAAGATTTGTCCACCCTTCACTTTTTGTTTATTTTGTATAAAATCAAAGCGCTAAGGTAACATTGATAGAAATCAAAGAAAATTCACCTATAAGTTAGTTGACTCTATAAACGTTTCATGTTAATTTGTATATGCAAATGATTGAAAGGGTTGATCCATGATGCACGAAGAAGAAGAAGTACTTATACATTGTTTGTACTTTACCGCAAGCAGATTTGCTCGTAATATTACAAAATTAGCTGAGGATACGTTTAATTTTGATGGAATTGCTCCTTCACACCTTTATATGATTATGACTGTAAAGTTTCACCCTGGTATTACTCAAAAAGAGCTGTGCTATAAATTGTCAATTGCTCCTTCAACAAGCACACGCTTTATTGATAAACTCGAAAAGCAAAAGCTTGTCACTAGAAAAGCTGAAGGAAAACAGACGTTTATTTCTTTAACAGATAAAGGCGAAAAGCTGTACGTCGAATTTCGAAAAGCACTAAAACAATTATTTAGTAGCTATTCTGAAGTCTTAGGTAAAGAATTCAGCGAAGACTTAAGTAAAACTCTTCATGAGGCAAGTAATAAGCTAGAAAGCAAATCGTAATTTTTTTACCTTTTCATTTGCATATACAAATAAAGTGATGAGGAGGTTTTAAACTATGTCTGAAAAAGTATTATTAATTGTAGGTGCTGGGCCAGGAATTAGCCTAACAGCCGCAAAGAAATTTGGAGAAAAAGGCTTTAAAATTGCCTTAATTTCTCGAAGTAACCAATCACTACAAGAGTATGTGAACGAATTAAAAAATGACGGCATTACTGCTCAAGGTTTCCCTGGAGATGCCTCTTCAGAAGAATCGTTAAAAGCAGCTATTAAACAAGTACTTACTACTTTTGGCAACGTAGATGTTTTATTATACAATGCTGCTGCTGGACAGCCTGGCGTACCAACAACTCTTAGTACAAACCAGCTAATAGAAGATTTTAAAGTGAGCGTAGCTGGAGCTCTAACTAGTGTTAAAGAAGTTCTTCCGTTGATGAAGAACGGTGCTATCATATTAACTGGTGGCGGATTAGCTTTAGAACCCTATGCAGGGTATGCTTCATTAGCAATTGGAAAAGCAGGTATTCGCAACTTAGCCTATAGCCTTCATCAAGAGTTACAACCAAAGAGTATATATGTTGGAACGCTTACAATCAAAGGTTTTGTTAAAGAAGGAACCTATTTCTCTCCTGAGAATATCGCCCAGGCTTTTTACGAAATGTATGAGAAACAAGATCAAGTTGAAGTTGTTTACGAAGAGAAATAATTTTTTTGCATTTTAATTTGTATATACAAATATTAAAGGAGCTGCACATAATGAAAAAAACATTAGTTATTTTAGCACACCCTAATCTAAAGGATTCTATTATTAATAAAGCATGGAAAAATCGTCTTGCAAAAGAATCAAATATAACAATTCATGACTTGTATGAAAAATACCCTGATGGTCACATTGATGTCGCCTATGAGCAACAACTACTTTTAAATCATGAAAAAATCGTTTTCCAATTTCCTTTCTACTGGTACAGCAGCCCTTCACTATTAAAAGAATGGCAAGATGTAGTTCTAACTTATGGCTGGGCATATGGTTCTGAAGGAACAAAGCTACACGGAAAAGAATTTATGTTAGCTATTTCAACAGGCGGTCCAGAGGAAGCTTATCAAGCTGGAGGATATAACGCATATAGTATGAGTGAATTAACAAAGCCATTCCAAGCAATGGCTAATCTAACAGGAATGAAATTTTTGCCTACGTTTACTATTCATGGCGTACGGGTACTAACAGAAGAGGAAGTGCAAGAGAGCGCAGAGAAGTTTGTGCGTCATTTACAGTGATTCACAAAAATTAACTCACTATATCAATAAGATGATTTTATGTATTCTTAAAACAATAAATCATCTATTAGCTGGGATAGTTCTACGCTTTAGGTTCTTGTTATAAAAACACCTCTTCATATTGAGTATAATTACATGTTTTAACTGCTGGTAGCTAAATATTCCTTGTGAATATAGATACACTAAAAAAGGTATTTTTCGCTATAGTAATATGATAAGATGAAACAAGCACAAAGGGATTTGTTTTAAAATTTAATAACGTGAAACCTGCATGTACACTAAATTTAAAAGCAGAAAAAGCCTTTAAATCAAAGGCTTTTTTTCTTTATAAGAAAATAGCTATTTTTTTGTCTATAAAATGAAAACTTGTTGATAGCCATCACTTGTATAAGGAGATAGTAAACGATGCATAGAAATGATAAATTGTACGATTTTTTAGTTGAACGCACATGGTCTTTGACTGAAAAATGGTATGAATCCTTAGATAAAGAAAATTCATTAGGTGTATATGCTTCAAGTGACCCACTCGTGATTGACCAAGTAAAACAGCAAAATCATGAGTTTCACACTCGATTTTGTAAAATCTTTGATAATAATGAATCAAGTGAACAATTTTCTATCCATTTCGATGAATGGATTAGTGCAATTTCAAAAGACGAAGAACATTTAAATACCCCGATCGACCTCATTTTACATGAGTTTTTTGTTACGCAAAATCAGTATTTAGATCTGATTGAAGAATTCGTTCGGACAAGCAGTGAAAGCTATTCACAAGAAACAATCAACAGGTGGAATCGTGTTATTATTAAAAATTTTAACTACGTTATGACTGTATTCACTAGGGAGTACCATGCACATTCCCAAATACGCTTGAAGGCTCAGCAAGAATTAATTATAGAATTGAGCTCACCTATCATTTCATTAAGCTCAAGCTTAGCTCTACTCCCTATTGTAGGTGAGATTGATACCGGCCGCGCTAAGTTTATCCTTGAAAATACTTTAAACCAGTGTGTAGATAAGGGGATTCGTCACCTTTTACTTGATTTATCCGGAGTAGTCGTTATTGATACAATGGTTGCTCATCAAATCTTCCAATTAGTTGAATCATTAAGCTTAATTGGTGTAAAAGCAACATTATCAGGCATTCGACCTGAAATTGCACAAACAGCTATTCAAATCGGAATTGATTTCAGTAAAGTGTCCATTGTATCTAGTCTAGAACAAGCAATTGCGGCATCCAAAACATATTAATCTATAAACTTGTATTGCTACTATACTTGTCCAGAAAAGGTTGAATCTTTTCTGGATGACATTATTAATCAGTTTTCATTAGAGTCTACTATTTCTTTAAAATAATTACTGCATTTGATAACCCTTTATTAGTATCTAAGTATATTTTTATATTCTCTTTCATCTCAGCTTTACTAATTAAAGCTTTTCCCTTTGTCTCTGGGCTGTCCGAGAAAGCACCCAGTAATAAATAATATGGTAAGCTCAGGTTAGATTACTTCAGTATTATCACCCTTTCCTATAGTCTATATACCATCAATTCACATGGCATATTCCAATACAGACATTTCTAGTGCACCATAACAATAACGTAGTGAAAGTGAAAATCCATGACTACGGGGACCTTTATTTTGTCATTACATACTATATAAACTCTTCTATAATAAAAAAGTCCCAGAACGATTAAATCAGTTCTGGGGCTTTTTTACAAAAGAGAGTGAAAGCACTACATCTTTCTTTTAGATAGGAGCTTGCTCTACATCTATTGTTTTCAACTCTAATAATTTCTTTAAGAATGTTGTGATGTTTTCATTCTCTTCATTCGTTTCTACTTTTGAGTTATCCTTTTCATATTTAGTAAGAAATTGGAGGATTGCTTCTCTGTAAGCATTTGTTTTGATTAGCCAGTCACTTAAAAGATGTTTGGTTGCTTTAAATTCTTCTTCATTTTTAACACCAAACAAACTTTGCATCTCTGGTTCCTTTAACTTCATTGACTGAAAGTTTTCACTCATAACAAGGCAAAAATAGTTTTGTTGAAGATCATAGTATTTATGTTCTTCTAATAGGAAATAATCAATTTCAAACTTAACTCCATAGTATGGCTGGGATGCAGTTGGAAGATGAAGTTTGTTAATCTTAATATTCTCTACTGAATCTATATATACTTCTAAACCGTGGGTAGTCTTAATTGCTTTACTACTTAATAAATCCATACTATTTAACTCCTTCTTCATGTTAATATCTATTTAATAAGAAGGAACGTTAGCAAGTCCTAACCAGCTAACGCTCCTTCCATTGCATAAACAATTTTAGCTAGCGCAATTAGTTCTTAACAGCCTTTTTCCAGTCAGCTGCAAATTTTTCGATTCCTTGCTCAGTTAAAGGATGTTTCACTAATTGTTCAATGACAGCATATGGAATTGTTGCGATATGAGCTCCAGCAAGCGCTACACGCGTCACATGGTCTGGATGTCTGACAGAAGCGGCAATAATTTGCGAATCAATATTTTGTACGCGGAACAACTCTGCAATCTTCGTTACAAGATGAACACCGTCTTCTGAAATATCATCTAAACGCCCTAAGAATGGCGATACATATGTAGCACCTGCACGGGCTGCTAAAAGTGCCTGATTCACAGTAAAGATAAGTGTTACATTTGTTTTTACGTCTTTTTTCGAAAGGTAACGTGTTGCTTCTAGACCAGGGATTGTCATTGGAAGTTTAATGGTAATGTTTTTATCTCCGCCGTTAATTTTAATTAATTCTTCAGCTTGCGCAATCATATCTTCTGCTGTTTCAGCGTCTGGTGTTACTTCTGCCGAAACTGATTCTACTTCAGGTACTATTTTTAGAATTTCCTCAATGCGATCTTCAAATTTTACGCCTTCTTTTGCGACTAAAGATGGATTGGTTGTCACACCGGATAAAACGCCTACTTTATATGCTTTTTTAATATCCTCAATGTTGGCCGTATCAATAAAAAATTTCATAGTTGCATTCCTCCATTAAATTCTTTTTTAGCTAGCATAAGCCTGTCTATGTCCTTTTCCCTCATATTTCTTAATTTAATCACGTATTAGGTGATATGTTTTTAGTTAGTTAAATAACATTTTCTATCGTGAATTCAAACCATTGTATGTCCTACGCTTCTGACGCTTGAAACGTGTCAATAGATATTATTTTCTCCCTGGGTCCTTATCATGCCCATCGCAGAGAGGTTTCTTTCTTATAGAGTGTATACTTTGCTAAAAATTTCACTCTTTCGAAGTTGAAATGTAATCTTCATCTAACCACCATTTAAATCCATTTGCGTTCAGTAAACGATTTGTTTCCTCAGGACCATAAGAACCTGATTTATAAGAATAAAGGGGTAAAAGATTTTCTTCGAAAGCTTCTAATATTGGCTGCACCCATTTCCAAGACATCTCAACCTCATCCCAGTGAGCAAAGAAAGTAGGATCTCCGCAAAAAGCATCAAAAATTAACCGTTCATAAGCTTCAGGAACATCCTGTTGATCCAATGAGAAATTTACTCTTACAGGTTCAAGTTCGCCGTTATTTAATGGATTTTTACTGTTAAGCTGTATAGAAACCTGCTCATGTGGATTAATTTCAATAATTAATAAATTAGGTGCCAGGTTTCTTTTTTCAGTCACGTGCAAATATTTTAATGAGTTTTTGAATTCAATCACAACGCGAGTAGATTTGGTTTTCATTCTTTTTCCTGTACGAATGTAAAACGGTACTTCCGTCCAAAATGGATTATCAATCCACAGTCTGGCCGCTACAAACGTATCAGTTTGTGAAGACGTGGCAACACCAGGTTCTTCTTTATATCCATCTACAAACTGCTCTTGAACTTCTCCATCACTATACTGACCGCGAATAACATGCATACCTACGTCTTCTTTCTTTATAAGGCGAAGTGACTCCATTACTTTTCTCTTTTCATCACGAATCTCTTCTGAATTAATTCTTTTTGGTAGATGCATAGCCGTCATCATTACGAGTTGCAACAGATGATTCTGAACCATATCTCGAATTGCGCCTGCTTGATCATAATAACCAGCTCTTTCTTCTACTCCTACCGTTTCGCTTGCCGTAATTTGGATATTAGCAATATGTTTGTTATTCCATAATGATTGAAGTATGGGATTCGCAAATTCTAAAGCCTCCAAGTTTTGAACCATTGACTTTCCAAGATAATGGTCAATGCGGTAAATTTCCTCTTCTTTAAATACTTGACTTAATTTTAGGTTTAAATCTTGGGCCGATTTCAAATCATGTCCAAAGGGCTTTTCAATTATCAGACGCTTCCATCCTCGCGTAGAACCTAACCCACTATCCTTAATGTTTAATGCAATAAGGTCAAAAAAGTCTGGTCCTACTGATAGATAAAACATTCGATTTTCTGGAATTTCCAAATCTTTTTCACGTTGTTGAACGAGATTTAACAAATTCTTATAATCTTCTGCTTTTGTTGCATCTAAGGCTATATAGCTAAAATAACCCATAAAATGATCTATACTTGAACGACCATCTACCGATTGTCGAGAAAAAGTTTCTACTGACTCTCTTACTAGGCTTTGAAAATCAGCATCAGACATCTCTTCTCTCCCCGACCCAATAATAGAAATTGGCTGGGGTATTTTCTGACTTAAGAATAAATTATATAAAGCCGGTAATATCTTTCTTTTAGCTAAATCTCCTGTAGCTCCAAATAAAACAAAAGTCATTGAGTCCATTGCCTATACTCCTTTTAGTATGTAAAATTCTTCACGTACGACAAAATAATTCATATCCAATAAGTAATATCTAAACATTAATCATCTGTATTATGAGGACATATTATTCATTGATGTCAGCATATGTACGTACTGTTCATTATTATATTTTTTACGATGTAGGATATTATGAACAAGAAAGAACTAAATATACTTTGCTTGCTAGTGCGCAAAGAATGCTTCTTTACATAACGTCCATAGTAGAAGTATGTATACCTATAAAAAGTGTAAACTCTTTCACTTGAATTTACTCTGCCTTTATAATACGTGCCTTTCATAAAGGGAGAAAAAATTAGCTCCTATTCCTTGTGTACATAGATAAGTGCTTATGTCTACCTTAATAAGCTACATGTTCTCCGACATTAATGATTAATACATGTCTCTGCTTTCATTATTCACATGCTATATGTAAATTAGTTACGATAATAATTTTTCTTGGAACGTGTAAAAGACATCCTATATATAGCACGTCTTTTAGCTTTTAAATGGTCGCATAGCAGAGTGTTATTCTAGCTTTCATATTCGGGGTGTCAGATAGTAAAAAGTATTTAATCATAACATTAGATATTTTTTAATGACATTTTAATCCTTATTTATTTCGATTAACTACTGTATTTTTCTTTTTATCTAAGGTCGTTTTTAAATGAGAGATAAATATTAAGAAACCGCAAATAACCATTATCCAACGCATAAAAACATGAAATCCAGGATCGAAAATGTTTATTAGAGCTATCATAAGCCCTGCTACCATACCAATAAATTTAATAAGCAAAAAGCAATCTCCCTTATTTTCCTTATAATTACATTTTAATATGTTATAAAGAAAGATAAATGAATGAATACAATTTACCAAGATTATTAGCATAAACCCTCTTACGAGAAGCAAAACAGCTCTAGAATATTTTATCTAGAGCTGCTTGATTTATTAAATAGATTCATTAATACTTTCTTTTTTAAAGATTCCTATCAGAAGAGTAAAGAACCCTATTAAAAAGAAAATTGGAAATAATAACATCAACAATCCAGCTGCTGCGAAACCATCTCGCTGGTTAATACCAAATAGGATAGATGCTATCCATGAAAAAAATGGAGCTATTATCAACATTGTAGTTATGCCCCATACTAGATATTTTCTTTTAGATGATCTTCCTTGACTTAATTTACGAGCAAACATAATACCTAATACTAAAATCAATAGTGCAATTCCTATTGCCAATTCACTCTCACCTTCCCTGCAACAAGGATTTCACCATGAAAAGCTATACCACTGTCAGGATATTCAAAATCAGTTACCATAATGTGCGTTATAGTTAAATTATATTTGTTTTCTTCATTTAGAATTACTTTTCTCACTTTTTTTCGCCACTTTTAAAAAATAAAGATTGGCTGAAACATTAACGTTATAAACTTTATAAAATAGAAGCTAATTACCTGCCTCATTCGCATTAAATGTATCTTTTTTAACATTCAATATATGACCACTAATATTAACTGTTTGATTATCTACCCACGTGACTTCAGCTGTTTCTTCAGGATAGTTCCAATAAATATTTTTCTTTTTATTAAAAACCTTGTTTGTATCAGTTAATTCTCCTCTAATAGCAAAAGGCGTAGTAGCCCCACCACTCGAGCGATAAATCTTTACTACATATTCGCCGTTAGGAGAGGTACTTTGAGAAACATATTCTCCTTTTGGAACAAATTGCAGGCGACTAGGTGCAAAAAGAAACCACCAAATAAACCCTACAGCTAAAAAAATACTGATTGAAGCAAAAGCCAATATGTAGCGTTTCTTCAATTTCTTCTCCTCTTTTCTTACATGTTTAGTAAACACCTTAAGGCCTAGCAAACTCACCAAAAGCTGATTCGAATTCTTCTCGTAATTGAATGATAACTTCTATGGGAGAACCAGTATTATTTTCTTCACTCGGTTGTTTAGGTGTTTTCCCTTCATACCATTTCTTTTCATTATCAGCGGTTGTTACACCTTTTTCTTCCCATTTAAAGTATATCTCTATCCCTTCTAACGGTGGGTTGCTAGTATAATAATCAACCAATTCTTTTTCGCTGAGTTCAGAAGAAAGTTTTTTATAAGCAACCACTGTTGGTCGTCCCCCGCTTCCCCAAGGTCCTCCACCATAGAAAACACCATAATTAAAGTTCTGATCAATGACAGTTGTTTTAGGTGGGAGCTGAATCGCGTAAAATTCTTCAGCAAAAGCTTTAGCTGTTCGTTTGTCCTGACTTAAAAAATGTATAGTTCCCCAAGAGATTGTAATGATTAGAGCAGCCAATAGTAAAAGCTTATATTTGTTTCTCACGTCCAATTTCTCCTTTTAGATAACATTCGCATAAAGAAACCTTCCTCGTGGACAAGAAAGGCTTCTATTTATTAATCCGCTTTTTTAATTATTAATACTTCTGTTGCAGCAGGGACAAACCGAAACAGTGTATTAATCGTTTTTACAGATAAACTCTCTCTGCTTAACGTATCTAGTAGCTTATTTAAATAAGGGTAGCGTTCACCTCTAAAATTCACTAGAGGATAGATTCGTATTTCTCCACCTTTTTTAGTAACTCGAATTAGTTCTTGAATGGCCTGTAAATGAAAATTGAAATCAAATTGCTCTTCATACAAAAATAAAAAGTGATTACATAAAACAAGAGAAAACGTTTCGTTGTTAAACGGTAGGTCTGGTAATGCTCCGTATACAAATCGTTTATTGGCTTTTTTTTCTTGATACTGATTGAGAAAAAGATCCAAGGAATGCTTTCTAATCTCGATATGCTTTGCTAAGCTTCCATATGATTCCCAAGAGAAACTTGAGAGACTTTTGTTTAGCTTTTCACTAGCTTCTTGCATTTCCTTTTGCCCTTTACACATCATCTCTTCAAAAGATAGGTTGTACAAAGGATCAACAGCAAAAGCATCATATCCTTGTTCGTTCGCTTTAGTGCTGAAAGAAGACGCTCCTCCTGCAACATCTAGAATTGGCCCTTTCCCTAAAAGGCTCTCATCTAACATAAACATCTCTTCATACTCTTTGTAGGATCTGCACGTCATAGCAACTCCTACTTGTTCGTAGAACGTCTCTGTACTCATCTCGTCTCATCTCTCCTCAACTAATATCGTAAAATATTATAATGTTAATTTTATCCTTTTTTAGTATTAATCGCAATAAACAAGCTCTAAATCACTTTAAAAATTTAATAAAAAAAGCCTTTTATAAGATAAAGGCTCATCGACTCTCATTATTAAGGATGTATGGCTTGTTTAGTTGCTCGATTATCTTTAACGACGCTTTCTAAAGCAGACATGATGATGGAATTTCCTACAACTCCTACATAGTGGGCGCCTTTTTTATATGACTCCTGGATTCCGTTAACATCACTAGCTACCGTTCCAATAATCATATCTGTCTCCAATGCTTTTCTATATAGTAATGATAAAACTTTTTGAACTTCCGGATGCTGCGCTCCTTCTTTTTTATACCCCATATCAACTGATAAATCGGTAGTACCGATAAAAATGCCATCAATACCTTCAACATTGGCAATTTCATTCAAGTTTCTCACAGCTTCCATCGTTTCAATATGTGCCAATACGATAATACTTTGATCAGAGTCGTTTAAAAATGATTCACCTGCATCTTTTCCATAGCGAGCTGCTCGGTGTGAGTAAGCTACTCCTCTCTTGCCTAAAGGAGAGAATTTCGCTTTTTTAACGACCTCAAGAGCATCTGCTTGCGAATTAACCATAGGTATTTGTATGCCCATTGCGCCTCTATCTAATGCTTTTTGAATACTAGATTGGTCATAAGAAACTCGCACAATCGGAACTACGCCCACTCCTTCTGCTGTTCTAATCATATTTTCTAATTCTGAATGACTAAATGCCCCGTGCTCTTCATCAATAATGACAAAATCAAAGCCAGCATAACCAATCATCTCAATAAGATTAGGTGAATAAAAGCTAATAAAGCTTCCCAGCACTTTTTCTCCTTTTTTAAGCTTTTCCTTTACATGATTAATCAACATAAACTCTCCTTTCGCTATAGAGTTAACCAATTATATAGAGCACCTGTAGTAGCTATAGGCTGCTCTATACTGCTTAAGTGCGCGCAGTTGTCTAAAATAATAAGGTGGGAATGTTTGATAGATGCCGCCATCTCTTCATGAAGAGGTGGCGGGCAAACTTTATCTTCTTTCCCAACTAAAAGCAGTGTTGGCACCTTGATAGCCTTTAAGCTTTCACGAGCATCCTGTCTTGTTGAGACTGCTTGTAATTGCTGTATATACGCGGTGGGTCCAATCTTATTTGCCATGTCACGAATAGTAGAGGTTAGTGGATAATCACTTTGTCTACTAGGATGAATTAAATTAGGAAGCAATTTATGTTCCACAATATCCTCAAACTGACCCTTCTTAACCATGTTAATAAGCTCATCCCACTGCGTTAACTGGTCTGGTCTAGGTCCGTACGGATTTGAATTTAAAAAAGCTAACCTCGTTACTCTTTCTGGAGCTTGACGCGCAACTTCCATTGCAACGATTCCACCTAAAGATAACCCTGCAAGCGCAAAGTTTTCAGGTGCATCTTTAAGTAATAGCTGTGCCATGCGTTCAATGGAATTTCCTTGGTTTGGTATAAATACGTTAGGATTTGCTACATGACTTAGATTTTTCAGCTGATGGCTCCATAATCGTTCATCACACAGAGTACCTGGTATTAATAATAGATGTTCTTTCATTCTGTATCATTTTTCTCCAGAACGGAGCTTTTCTGCCATTTTCTTTTCTAGTTCGCTGAAGTTGTCAGGTTTAATCATCTTACCTAACTCATCTGCATAAAAGCCGTGCTCTGCAGCTTTCTTTATAACTTGAGGAGACCAATATGGATCTTTTCCATTAAATACTTCATGCTGTTCAAGTACCGCAAAAATCCAAGCATCCTCGTCACTAATGTTTTCAAATCCTCTCCATAGACCTGGAGGTAGTGAAATTAAATCCCATTCCTCAATGATTGTTTCACCTTCAATTTCGTCTTCACTGTTTCCCCAATAAAAACGCCATTTTCCGGAAAGAGGAAGAAACGCCTCGATGTAGTCGTGTGTATGATAAGCCGGACCATTTCCAGGAGGTGCTTTTACCATTCCAATTTGAAACCCATGTGGCTCAGTGATTTCAGGAGAGTAATCATCGTTTTCACTTGCTGTATCTCCAATAAGAGCATAATTCAGTCGTTGATGGCCCGGAATAATACTGTCGATAAACATTAGAGGAATTGACTTTGACTTTAAATCATCAAAGCGAACAATCCAGTTTTCCTCCATTTTTTCACTTGAGATATGGCGTTTGATTTTAGGTTGTTGTGTTGGCATAAAGAAACTTCCTTTCCATAAATTAATTTAATTGATAGATAAATAAGGCTTATGCTTATAGTTTAAAATTAACTAGTTTTAACTCTGTCATTTCGTCAATTGAATATTTAATGCCTTCACGTCCTGTGCCGCTATTTTTCACTCCTCCATAAGGCATTTGATCAACTCGGTACGTAGGAATATCATTTATCATAACGCCTCCAACTTGAAGGTTTTCTGTGGCATAAAAAGCTTTGCGAATAGACGTTGTATAAACACCGGCTTGCAATCCATATTCTGAGTTGTTTACTAACGTAATTGCCTCTTCTAACTGTTCATAAGGTGTGATGGTAACAATAGGAGCAAAAGCTTCTTTACAATTTAAAGGTAAAGTTTGCTTTGCTTCTGTAATGACGGTAGGTTGTAAAATAGCTCCTTCACGTTGACCCCCGCATACAACTTTCGCCCCTGCTTCTACCGCTTCATGAATCCACTTTTCTACTCTTTCCGCTTCCGATATATTTATCATTGAAGAGAGGTCAGTGCTTTCTAAAAGAGGATCGGCTATAATAAGGCGCTTTGCTTTTTCAATAAACTTTTCAAGGAAGAGATGATAAAGCTCTTTTTGGACGTAAATTCTTTGCACGGAGATACAAACTTGGCCTGCATAGCTAAAGGCTCCTTGTATACAACGCTCTACAACATCACCAAGATGTTCAACGCTATCAACAATAACAGCTGAATTTGAACCTAACTCAAGGGTTACTTTCTTTAATCCTGATTGCCTTTTGATATCTAGACCTACTTCTAAGCTTCCTGTAAAAGTTATCATTTTAATCCTTGAATCCTTAACCAATTGGTTACCAATAACGCTTCCTTTACCAGTAACTACATTTAATGCTCCTGCGGGTAAACCAGCTTCTTCAAAAGCTCGGGCCGTAAATAGAGCACTTAAAGGTGTTTGGGTGGCAGGTTTAAGAATGACAGAATTACCTGCAGCAAAAGCCGGTCCTAACTTATGCGCAACAAGGTTAAATGGAAAGTTAAACGGCGTAATGGCTGCGATAGTTCCTAAAGGTTCACGAACGGTAAAAGCTAACCTGCCTTTACCGTTTTTGGCAGCATCCATTGGAATAATTTCTCCATGGATACGTTTCGCTTCTTCACTAGCAAACTTATACGTCTCAATGGTTCTTGATATTTCAGCGCGGGCATCCTTGATAGGCTTAGCACATTCTAATGCAAGAATTTCTGCTGCCTGTTCAGCTTTTTCTTTAAAAATAGTTGACACTTTTTCTAGGATTTCAGATCGTTCTAGAGAAGTTAATTGTCGCATTTGTTCTGCACCTTTATGAGCGCTTTTTATTGCAGCTTCTACGTCAGTTTCATTTGCTAAAGGCACACTAGCAATCATTTTTTTGCTGTAGGGAGATGTTAAGTCATAGAAGTCACTGCCGGCTTTCCATTTACCATTAATAAACAGCTGTTGTGCGACTTCATGTTTCAACATAGCGTTTCACCTCCTTTCAGTACACCTTGAAATGCCTTTCTATAAATCTCTAAAATACTTTTTTCATTGAGTTGATACGGTGTATTAACTAGTAAGCGATCGATCTGTGAGGCTTGCTCTGCAAGGACTGGTAAATCGTCTTCTTTTATTCCAAGTTCAGCTAGCGAAGTCGGTAATTCAAGGGTGGTTAATAAGTCGTAAAGGTAGTGTACGACTGCTTTGAGTGCATCGTGAGGTCTTGTTGTATAATCTCCAAGTTCGAGGTACATTGCTACTTCTGCCATTTCTTCAGTACATGTTCTTCCAACCTTTTCAAAAACAAAAGGTAAAAGCAGCGCATTAGCAATTCCATGTTCAATATGATATTTGCCTCCAAGAGGATACGCTAGAGCATGAACAGCTCCTACGCCAGCATTAGCTAATGAAACGCCTGCAAGAACACTTACCCAGCTCATTCCAATACGACTTTCTATATTCTGACCATTATGAACTGCTTTGGTGATATTTGAACTAAATAATTTCATTGCTTTTTCGGCATACATTTTCGTTAACGGCGTAGCATTTACTGAGACATAGGACTCAATAGCATGTGTAAAAGCGTCTACTCCAGAAGCGGCGGTTACTCGTGGTGGGCATGAACGCGTGAGGTAAGGGTCGATTATTGCCAGATCAGGAAGAAGATATTTACTGACAATACCTCTTTTAATTTCTTGCTCTTCGTCTCCAAAAATAGCATTCATTGTTACTTCTGATCCAGTTCCTGAGGTGGTGGGAAGCAGAATACATTTAATACTTCTAGATGAAATAGTTTCTTCTCCACTTAAGTAGGGAGCTATATACTCCTTATCTGCAAGTGCCGCCGTAGCTTTAGCGACATCAAGCGCACTCCCACCACCAATTCCAATTATTACTTCACTTTCTACTTCTTTCATAAAACCTATTGCTCTTTTTAACAATGTAAATGTTGGTTCACCTTCAATTTCTGTAAAGGTCGTTGCCTGTACCCCCGCTGATTCAACTAGCTCAAGGACATGTTGAACCATGCCAACGCGCTCTATCCCTTTATCGCTTATAATGACAGCTTTTTTCACACGCAACTTTTTCAACTCTTCAGGTAACGAATAAACTGAATCAAGTCCAAATCGAAGGTTTTCTATGGTTAAAAAATTAGAGTACGTAGTAGGTAAAGCTCGATTTATATTTTTAACAGTTAAAGTCATCATATTTCCTCCTGTTTGAATGCGCATTCAAAAAATATTTTAGTTAGACGCGCTCTTCTATATTTGTTGCTGCTACTTCAGATTTTTTTGGGGAATGAATTTGAGTTAATACGTCCAATCCATCAAATGTAATCCATTCTTCTACTATCTTTTCATTTCGCACTTTGATATGAGTAATGCCCAAAATTTCTACTGTGTTTCCACTTGGTTTTCCAAAGTAGCCGATTCCTTCGTGAAGACCTTGTAACCGCCATCTAACGGCAACTTCCCATTCATCTTTTACGATTCCTTCGTTACATGTTACACGGTCGATTAGAAATTTCGCATTTGGAAAAGAAGCAAATAAACTTACCAACATTCCTTGCATTTGATTAATACCAATTAAATCCTTATTGCATATATAATGGCTTACTGCGTTATCAGCATAAAAATCTTTTAAATGATTGAATAACTTCCATTCCCACACTAAGTTATACATCTTTAAAATGAAGTCTCCAATTTCAAATTTTGTTGATTGTGGAGAATAAACAGAAGGAACTCTTTGTCCTTCCATGGTTTGACTTAAACCAAAATCAGATTGAAATGGGGGTCTCTTATTTGGCATCTTCTTAGCAATTTCTATTGGATCAAAACCTAGTTGCTGTACAAGGTGAAGATTATCTCTTACAAGCCATTCTTCAACAATTCTGTTAGAGTGAACAAAACAATCTACTATAGTTCTAAAATAAACTTTCTTCCCCGTAGCAGGTCCAAAACTCGATTCTCCCAAATTCGTTGCATTGGAAGAAATACGGTGAGAAGATAAAAATCCCTCTTGATCATTTCCAGACCATATAACGTTTTCACCAATTAACTTCCGATCTGGAAAAGCATGTAATGTTTGAAGCGTTCCTGATACTACTTCGTTAATGCCCTGCACGCTTTGACTACCTAAGTGCATCGTAATGTTATTGTGATATGTTTGATAAATAATGCCTATCCCTTTATCTTCCCAAATATGATGAGTTATTTTAACAATGTAATCAACAAAATTAAGGTACTGTTTATCAAACCCTTGCATTCGTTGCTTACTTTCTGTATTGGTAAGAAATTCATTATAATCTGAGTATCCAAATGGCTTAATTTCTTTTGAGTTACCGTAAAAAACCTTCTCATTATTAGGCTTATTGCTCGTATCCGTAGAGGATTTTGGAGCTTCTTGGCTCAATTCACTTAATTTTGTCACGATACTAGCCTCCTCTTATGGTAGTTTGAATGCGCATTCAAAAATGCGTTTACAAATAAAGTGGTTAAATTGCTGTCCATCCACCATCAACTTTAATGGTTTCACCTGTGATAAAATTAGCCATGTCAGACGCTAAAAACAATACTGCACCCGTAACGTCTGATGGCTTAGCGATTGTTCCTAGAGGTATTCTACTTATAACATCTTGATAGAAGCTCTTATCTTCAAACATTCCTGATGTCAGTTCAGTTTCAATAAACGTTGGTGCCACAGCATTTACCTTTACATTATATGGTGCCCACTCAACGGCTAAAGCTTTGGTTAGCTGCATCCCTCCTCCTTTACTCGAACAATACGAGGCTCTGTTAATATAACCAACAAATGCCATCTGTGATAAGATATTGATGATTTTTCCGCTTTTTTGCTGGATAAAGTACTTACCAGCACGCTGTGAACAGAAGAAAATTCCTTTGAGATTGGTATCAATTACAGCATCCCAATCTTCTTCTGTTACTTCAATAGCAGGCTTTGCAATGTTTATTCCTGCATTATTGACAACGATATCTAACCCTCCCATGTGTGATACCGCACCATCTATCATTTTGTACACTTCATCTACATTTTGAATATTTGCAGATATATAAGTGCAATTCGAATTGTAAGACCGTAACTCTTCAACAGCCTCGCGTAACGTAGATTCATTACGGCCCGTAATAACAACTGTTGAGCCTAATTTGGCGAATGATAATGCTATATCTTTACCAATTCCTTTGCCTCCACCTGTCACAATTACTTTTTTCTCTTGCAAATCAGCGAAATTCATTTAGTTTACCTCTCTAACACTTGGGATGAAACAGCACTAAATAGATGCCGTCGTTTTCCTTTGAACTAAATCCGGTTCCAATATGATTCGAAACCCTTCTTCTTGATTTTCTGTACGCTCAATGAGCAATAATAGTTTTTCCAACACAAGAGTTGCCATTTTTTCTTTAGGCTGGGTTATGGTAGTCAAACCAATATACTGATTTTTAGCTAAATCAATATCATCAAACCCTACAACTGATAATTCCTGTGGGACTTTAATATTTTCACTGGCAGCAGCATCTAACACTGCTAGTGCCATTTGATCGGATGCAGCAAAAAAGCCAGTAGGACGATTAGAAGACTTTAATAACTTTTTCGTAAATTGATAAACTTCATTGTATGAGAAATTTTGGCTATAAATATAGTCTGTATTTATCGCAATACCTAACTCTTTTAAAGCATCCTGATAACCTAAATTTCTCAGATGTGTAGTGACATAAGTAGATGGGCCAGCAATATAGGCTATTTTACGATGATTTAAATTGTAAAGGTGCTCAACTGCTAGCTTGGCTCCTTTATAATTATCCACAGCAATATAATTGGCTTTTTCATGCTCTAAAATACTGTTAAATAACACAACGGGAAACCCTTGATCATATAACTCTTTTATTTGCTCGTTATCTTTGTTTGCCGCTGCAATAATGATTCCATCAACACGTTTCCCTTTGAGCGTCTGGATATACTTGTTTAAATTTTCTTCACTATGGTTTGTGTTACAAAGAATCACATCATACTGCATCTCCTGTGCTTTACCTGTAATGACCTTTGCGGATTCAGCGAAAAAGGGGTTTGTAATATCTCCAACAATTAATCCAATAGTTCTCGTTTTGTTACTTGCTAAGCTTCTAGCAATTTCATCTCTTGTAAAGCCTAACTCTTCAATTGCTTTAAGTACTTTCTTTCTTGTAGTTTCTTTAATATGCGGATAGTTGTTCAACACTCTCGAGACTGTTGATTGAGAAACTTTTGCTTTTTCCGCTACATCATACGCACTGATTCTGCCCTTCATTAACCAAAACCCTTTCAACCTACTTGTTTTTGAAGCTGGAAAGAAGATGAAGCATTTTAAAATAGAGTAACACTCATCTTGAATCCGGATTCAAACTAAATTATAATTGATAATTCTGATAATTTCAATAAATTTATCATTTTTGCTGAATAGCCTTTTCACTCCTTATATTCACTGTAAATTCTTTTTTGAGAGTTATTTTCATAAACAAAGCGCAAAGAATAGACGTTATTCCTATTGCAAAGAAGCTGACATGTAGTGAAGAAAATTCGGATAACACTCCCATAATTACTGGACCTGCAAACATTCCTCCAGCATATACGCTTTGAAAGATCCCCATTCGAGTCGACTGTTTCCGATACGGAATTTCATAGATACTTAAAGATGTTAACACCGTGAAATTCATACCAAACGCTATACCCGCAGTTGCCTGTAAAATGAACAACGTTATTAAATTAGGCGCATAAGGGATAAACATGACTGTAATACCTTGCAATAAAGCACCTATAATACCTGTCTTAACAATTCCTAGCTTTTTGTAAAAAAACGGAGCACATAAAGCAGTGGCAATCCCATATAAGATTAGATGGGTATTGGATAGCCAGCTTATCATGTATGGATTTGCACCTAGTGCAACTGCAACTAGCGGCGTGAAAGTATCTCTCGTACCAAAAGGTACCATTATAGAGACAGTTGCCAGCAGACCTATAAGCCAGATGGCTTTATCACTAAGTTGCTCACCTAGAATCTTTAAATCATATTGAACTTTACATTCTGTATGTTGCTTTTCATTCACAAAGAATGATAAAAGCAATGCAATAAATGCAGCTATAACAGCTACGATAAAGCTATACTCATACCCGTACTGATTTGCGACGATTCCACCAATGGTAGAGCCTATTAAAGAGCCTGCTGGTGATGCTATCCCTAGAATAGCAACAGCTTTTGCCGCTTCTTTCACACCGAAAAATGAAGCAAACATAACATTGTAAATCACCCATGTAGAGCCAGTAATACCATCTGATATCTTCCCTAAATATAGAGTAGCAGCACTTGGAAACAAAAAAGCAATCGACCAGCAAATGATTGTAATGCAAAGTCCTACCTGAATAAATAGCTTTCTTTTTAAAAGCATATCTGACAGGACACCTACAGGTAGCCTAGTAAATAAGGATGCTAAGCCAGCTACTCCTACAATCCCACCAACAACCGATGGGGTAATTCCAATTTCAGTTGCAAATGTTGAAATGAACGGATCAAATGCTGAAATGCTCATAAAAAACAGCAGGCTCATGATGAAAAAAAGTATCATATCAAGACGTACATTCTTTTTCACCTTATCACTCCTATTACGTTCCACCTCTCACTTTTTCGCTTCCATTCTATAGCTGAATGAATATAAACAGCAAAACTTGTGCAATAAATAGTCCTATTAAAGCATAGGAATACTTATCTATTCCCCCTGGAATAATTGAGTGCCCGTATTCATCTGTCGTATTACCTTCTTCTATAAGTTTTGCTCTTTGACCATTAAACGTGAACTCTTCAAGCTCAATTTTCCTGCTGCTTTTTAAAAGATGGCTAGCAAGATAACCGATAGTAAATGTAATGATGCAACCGATTGGATAGTTCCAGAGCCAGTTTACGACGCCTAAATTTCCAATATAAATTGTAAGAAGAATCCCAGAGACAAACCCTATAGCTACGCCAGCATCGTTTGCTTTCTTTGTAAACATGGCCAGTAAAAACATGGCTAATATAGCTCCTGAAAAGTAAGATAGGTAGCTTCCCACCACTTTTAAGATCGATGCAGTAGTTCCGCTGAATGCTAATAAGGTAAACGCAATGAGTAATACCCCAAACACTAAAGTAAAAGTCATTGAGACCTTTACTGAAGCTTGTTTCCCATTACTAACAAACTTTTCATAAATATCTTTAATAAACACAGTAGTTACAGAGTTTAATACTGAATCAATACTTGACATCGCAGCAGCGAATACGCCTGCCATGATTAATCCTAATATCCCTACAGGAATAGCATCAGCAATGAATGTAATCATCACGCTGTTAGAGTTATCAAACTTTTCACCATCGAAGTATACAAAAAGCAGTAAGCCAATAATCATAAACACAAAATACAAAATATTCATCACGAAGCCACTAATACAAATGGAGCGCTTCACTTCATTTATTGACTTGGCAGCGAACATTCGTTGAGTTTGCGTTTGATCGGTCGCATAATATTTAAGCCACATAAATAGTCCACCGATTAGAGCTACCCATACACCATTTTCTAACTTGGCATCAAAAGAGAAGTTTAGTGCATCGAGCTTCCCTTCTTCTTTTACTACTTTCATAGCATCAAAGAACCCTATGTCCATATTCATTAAGATAATAACAATGGTGGCAATAACTCCTCCCCAGAGAACACACATTTGAACGGCATCCGTCCAAATTACAGCTTTTATTCCCCCTAGTAACGTGTAAAAAATAGAAACAGCAACAACAAGGGGAACTACTACGGTTAGTGGCCAGCCTGTAAATGTTTGAATAACTAGAGAAGGGATAAATAAAAACGACCCAACTTGAATGACGTTTGAAACAATGAAACCTAACACGACTAGAAGTCTACTTTTCCCACCTAACCTCATTTCGATGTATTCATAAATTGAAGTTACTCGTAAATTATAGAAAAAAGGCAAGAAGATTGATAAGGTTAGTACTAATACAAGAGGTATACTGAAATTCAACATGAATGCGACTAAACCAGATTCATAAGCCCAGCCTGGTCCACCGATAAAGCCATTTGCACTTACAGTAGTAGCTGCTATCGATAAGGCAATAGGAAAAGTTGCAACAGATCTTCCACCTACAAAATAATCATCTTGATTGTCATTGTCCTTTCCCAACTTGTAACCCATAGTAACCAAAGCCAGCATATACACGGCGACAACAATTATATCTATTGAACTCATATGTTTATAAAACCCCCCTCTTTTTGAATGCGGATTCAAACATTGTCAAAACCAATCTATTCTCTATAATGTTGATAAATCATTTCTACAGAATTAATGCATTAAACTAATTTAGGGTTCATAATTTCTTGCGTCCGTTGAATAATGTCGACACCTTGTTGTTTTAGCCAATACGGAATATCAATAAATACCCAGTTCTCTAAAAGCTTTTCTCCATCTCGATAATATACGTCTACTACCTGCATATCTGCGCGAATATTACCTCCTGGCAAACCTAGAAAACCTCCGGCCGGTGTATTTGAAAGGTTGGGCCATCCAAAAAAACAGGCAAAAGAACCTTCGGCAAAGCGACAGACATGTCCATTAAATTCTTTATCTTTAAGGTTATTTCGAAAAGGAAGTTGATGTTGTTTCTGATACCTTGGTATCGTATAACTGGCACCTATTCCTCCGGGACCGTACCAAATCATGTCCTCTGACCAGCTCCGCTCCAGTACGTGGGGAGGGCACCCGGCTTCTTCATTTTTATTTAGCTCAGATAAATCATTTACCATTTGATTAACAAGGTTTAACGTTTTAATTCCTTCTTCCGGATTAGCATCTTCAAATAAAAGACCATCGTGATTTTTTGGACCCGGATATACATAATATGTACCTGTCGATGGTGGTAAAGGATTAATACCAGCTTGAAGCATAAAGCCAATGATGTCTACAAATAGGCCGGTTTGAGTAATTTTTCCGTCTTCCACACAATTAAATTCTGCGTATCTTAAATTAATCATTTTTCCTGTTCTTGGAATACCAAGCCAATCCTCATCAAAGAGCCCCATAAAGTGCCCCATACTCATTACCCATTTCTCTCCACCAATTTCATTTGTTCCTGCTATAAATATATCTTGGCGACGCTGAAGTCTTTTTATTGATTTTAGTAGTGGTCTCCAAAACGATGTGACTACTGCATGACTTCCTTGCTGTTCTCGAAAAGGATATACGCCTCTCCAAAGGTAATTTTCACTTGTGTACTCTTTTAGTACGCCCTCTACATCCTTAAGTGAAGCTTCCTCAAGAGCATTAAAGTAATTCATTACAATCTTTTTTTCATCCTGGTAATTACTCATTGCAACCTCCTTTTTGAATGCGCATTCAAAATTATATAAAGTAACAAACTCTTATTTATATTGAATAATATCGAATTTCAAACGAAAAGTAAATAGTAAATTTAGAATATTTATAATATTTAAATTTGCGCTCTCCTTTATTCCATCAAAATAAAATATCACATATTTAGCTAGTTATATATAAATTCATAGCTTTACAGTAGAATGAAAAATGTCTTCTGTTTTTTAATTCACCACTAGCAATAATTAAAGGATCATCGATAGATATACTTGGCTTTTTAATAATGTCAGCAATATAAACAACCCTCACACTGGTTTCAACGAATGTATTGTTACTTCTGAAGACGATATGAATAGCTCCATATACTTTTTGATCTCCAATCCTGACATAAGTAAATTCTTTGACATAATCACTGATAAATTGTTAAGGAACGATGAAGAATTGAGGAATAAAGTCATGTAGGAGGAAAGAGATATATTGGCTAGATTTTTTATAGCCATAACATTTATTTTATATAAAAAGGTGATACGAGAAGATTATCTCGTATCACCTTTTTATTAGTTATTAAGTGAAATTGATTGAACAATATTACCTCCGCTTGGACCACCAATTACAAATTTTGCTTCATAAGCAACGGTTGTTTTAGCAGGCACTGAAAACGTATAGTATTGAATGTTACTACCTGGTGCTACTTGTGTGCTTCTCCACGTATTATCGCTACCTCGATATGCAATAAATGCATTTGAAGAAGGGTTTCCTTTGTAGTTAGCTGATACAGTTCTTGCTCGGGTACCGTTGTTTGTAACGGACCCTTTGACTGTGTATACAACACCCCAGTTAGCTAGATTCCCATACTTTCCTTCCCCATCTGATGGACGAAGAGCATCAACAGTTCCCCAACCTGGCATATCGAACGAAAGCATGTCATTTGTAATAGCATTTTGATTATTTACCGGACTAATGCTGCTAACCCACCCGCCTGAACGAATACTTGAACTTCCATATGTCCCTGTACTGACGTTGTAATTTGGATATTGAACAGCTAGTACGCCTTGAGCATCCGAATCGCTAATCGTAAAATTGACGTTTGCTGCTGTCACTTCCGAATAAGGACTCATTCCTTTGTAAACGCGTGCTTCATGCGTTCCATCGCTTTCTATTCGCTGAACATAGCCCATATATGCTGTAGATCCATCTAAAGCACTGAAATTCCGATATGCCGTGTTGTTCATAATTACCTGTCCGCCTGAAATAGTAAAGTCAATAACACCGCTAAAGAAGCTACCGTTGGTAACGGAGTTATCTTTACGCATAATCCACTGACTCCCTCCAGCTGGAACTGTGTAGGAAGTTCCTGTTGAAGAATACGCACTAAACATTTGTTCAAACGGTCGCCCTCCGAACACGCTTGCTTCGTATCCACTACCATTTACAGTTACTGTTACTGGATAAGAGTTTGGATTATAGAGTTGAATACCAAATCCAATTGTAGACCCTGATCGATTAACATGTTCAAAGAAATTACGATACTTTCCTGGAGCTAACGTATCTCGGTAAATAGACTTGTCTCCTAGATTCGCATCCCCTAAATCTCCGTTGTAAATTTGCTCCGGGTTATTCACAAAGATTAACGAGCGACCCCCGCCCTTTGTGTAGCTAACCGTTGGTACAGTTGCTGCTTCTGTTGCTAAAGTAAACAATCCTGAAAATAAAAGTACTCCTACTAACATAATTGATGTAGCCAATCTTTTCACGTTCTGCACACCTCTCCAACAAAATAATCTAAAGCTCCTTCTTTTTATTCGAGAGTTGCCCTTAAACTCCTCTATATTTCTTATTTGAAAGTCTATATTTTAGCTAATTAAAAATTAGATTTCACAATATAGAGAGATCTATTGTTCTTTTTTGACCACCGTATAATGAAACTATCTGTATAATCAATTATGATTTGTTCTATAAGTTTATGCATATTAAAATTCCCTTTTCATTATATCAATGACTATAAGAATCACATACATCATCACTTCATCTCCTAATTATGCTTCTAAAAATGCCCTCCATTAGAAACATTTTTAGAACAATAAAGAAAGCGCATACATTTTAGTTAAAATATATTGAAAATTAAAAATATTGAACTATACTGGTTAATAGAATACAAAACTTCATTTGGAGGTTGATGATTTGAAGAGGCTACGTCATATTATCATAAGTTTGGTCTTGCTATTTACGATTGCTCCTTGGTTTCCTGCTTCTATTGCATCTGCATATGATGGACAAACTCTAGACACTGGAATCTACTGGTTCGGATCAGGAAATGTTTCACAAAAATTTATTGCTGGACAATCCAATTCTTACTTTAACGCAAGCAAGCCTACTATCATCTATATTCACGGATGGCAAAAAGACACCACTGCGTCTCTATTCCGTGAAACATTCAACCCAAAACGAAATGATGCAACAAATGGTCCAGATGTGAACACTGTGAACTACTGGGTTTCCAAAGGGTGGAACATTGGTATTTTCTATTGGAACCAACTCGCTGATGAAGGCGAAGTAAAAGACGCAGAGGCTAAAATTTGGACAACTTCCGGACCACAGGGTATGCGCTGGCGTAAGAAAGACGGTACATACAGCACAGCTGGCGCACCGACAGTTTCAGCAGCGCAATTGTTTGTGAATACATACAAACAAGCAATGCAAGGCTTTACAGGTAGCGAAGTTCGTTTTGCAGGACATTCGCTTGGAAACCAAATGGTTACGAACAGTGCAAAACTGATTAGCGACCAGGTAGATGGAGGAACGATTGCTACAAATCTCAGGCCGAAGCGCGTGGCTCTTCTCGACCCTTTTTGGTCACAAGACTCCAAAAGCTACTTAGGAGGTAAATGGACTGGCGAAATCTCCCGTCAATACGTAACCCATCTAAAAGCAAAAGGAGTGGTATTCGAACAATATAAGTCGAGCGCTATCACGGATGTTGGCATTGGCGACAGTAATAAAGGCATGATTCAGCTAACCGCATTCGCTGAGTTGAAACCTTGGTATATTTCAGTTACTGATCAAGGTGGAAAGCATGGCGCAGCGCGAGATTGGTACTTCTATTCTATGGGCTTCACCGCACCTGCTGAAATTAAAAATGGCGCTACTACTGGTCTTGATGGCCCTTCCGCAGCCACGTCCACGACTCGTGTACAAACGATGATGAACTCGAGCAACCGGTGGTATCAGGATGCAGGTCAAAACACTGCTAATCCATCCGATGATAAGTTTGAAGTAATAGCACGTTAAGATACATTATATATAAGAGAATAAGGATCCTAATTGGGTCCTTATTCATTTAATAATAAAAGAGGAAATTGTTTTACCTTTAGACCTCTATGAAATATGATTGATTCGTGCAAATCGAAAGCACCCACCAGCTTTTCTTAAACATAGATATAATCATATTTCTTTCTTCAGACTGATTAAAATTCTAGATGAACTACACCTTCTATTAAAGAAGATACAACGATATTCAACTCTAAATATACTAGAAGACTTAGTAAGTAGATTTTACTTTGCAAAGTCAAAAAGTAAATATCAAACAAGAAAAATTTATAGTCCTTGGTGTAGCAGTTGATCAATAGATATCAAAAGACACATTTTATCTATGCTTCTTCCCTTTCACTTTTCCACCACTCGTTCACGCTGCTTGCTTTTTCACCACGAAGCAAAACCGTCTCTCCAAGCTCTGGAACAAGCAAGTTCACGTCTTTTTCTTTTGCTTTTTGAATGGCTCGTTCAATTGGATCCGTCCAGCTATGATACGCGAGGGTAAATGCCCCCCAGTGAATGAGCATCATCGTTTCACCTTTTACATCAAGATGTGCTTGCACCGACTCTTCTGGTTTCATGTGAACCCACGACCAGCGCGCATCATACTGTCCGCCTTCCATCAGCGTTAAGGTAAACGGACCGTATTTTTCTCCTACTTCTTTAAAATGAGTATCGTATCCACCGTCACCGCTCGTATAAAAGCGCGTGTTTTTACCAAGGATAACCCAGCCACCCCAAAGTGTGGAATCACGGTTCAATACGCCTCTTCCAGAGAAATGCTTAGAAGGAGTAAAAGCTAGTGTTATACCTCCTGATTCTACCTCGTCCCACCAGTTCAGCTCAGTAATGCTGTGTGAAGAAAAGCCCCATTTCATTAAGTGAGCGCCTACACCAAGCGGCACAAAAAAGTGCTTTACTTTGTGCTTAAGCTTTTTAATCGACGAATAATCAAGGTGGTCATAATGATCATGCGTTAATAAAACTGCATCAATCGGTGGCATTTCATCAATGATATGTAAAATATCTTGGCTATAGCGCTTGCTTCCAATGAAGGATACAGGCGAAGCTGTAGAACCAAGCATGGGGTCAATAAGAAGTTTTTTATTGTCAATGCTTAGTAAAAAAGCTGAATGACCAAACCAAGTAAGACTATCTTCCTTACTTTTCACCTTTTCCCAGTCAATCTTTTTCATAGAAAGCTGGTTTCTTGGACTTCGCTCCTGCTTTTTGTTCATAGAATCTTTGATAAAAGACAGAATGTCAGCTGCGCTCATTTTCATGTTAGTAGGCACCATGTTTTTAAACTTGCCATTTTCATAATGAGGAAACCGTTCATAGGCTTCTTTTTGTAATTTGGTTGGGTTTGCCCCGAACGTTGGATGAACATTAATAAACAGCACAACACCAAAGGTTAATAAAATTAGAAATAATAATACGTATGACATCATTGTCTGCCTCCATTAGTAAGCCAAATAGGTTGTGAACCTATTATAGATGGAATATTAATGAAGAAGCAATTTATCTTCCTTGTAGCAAGAAGAAATTTACATATGGCTTTGTTTTTTAGCAATATATTCCCTATATTTCCAAATGAGTTTACAGTTAAACCAGTGAGGAGCCAACCGAATAAAGCGAGCGGAATAACAAGCAACTACCGCATTTCACTCTAACACCAAAATATCCGTATTTTCAGGGGTGTAACCCAGCAGCCGTAGCATAATCACAATTTGTCCTTTATGATGAAATTCATGAGTGATGGAATGAATTAGTAGTTGGCGAGGTGTCTTTCTTACCACTTCACTAGTAGTTTTCCAAGAAGGCTCTCTTTCGATAAGCTCATCAAATGTATCTGTGGCATTTCTGATTACTTCTTCTACATATCTATCAGCCTCTTGAAAATAACGTTCAATATCCTCTACTCGCATAGTGTGAATAGCTTCTTTCGTTAGTAGCGGTGAGGATGTTTTTAAAAGCACAAAAGAACCCAACCATGCATGGTAGCACCCAGCTACATGAACTAAAGAGTCTCTGATGCTTTGAAATCCAAATTCAAACTCTTTCCTAAATTCAGCTTCGTTTAGTTCTTTACATTGATCCAATAAAATCTGCCGCGTTTTCTTTACCCACTCGTATTCTATTTCCGACAAAACCTCACCTCTTTAGTAAATTGTATAATTTATCCTTACTATACACTAATTTGAAATAATTAAAAGGTCTATTAAGTTAGCACTAATTATATGTAAAATATAGAAAATATGTTATTATATAGTTATTATTTTCTTAAATAACATGTTGTGTAGGAGTTGTAAAGCACTATGATTTTTTTAATATTTGGGTTTCTCGCAATTATGGTCACTTTATTTTCAATAGAATCAAACCTGCGAAAAACAGTAAAACAAAATGATAGGATGATTGAATTGCTTGAAAAGCAGAATAGAGAATGAAAAAAGCCGCTAGTCGAAACTCGCGGCTAACATTGCATATTAATGTTTATAAAAACGGTATGGAATCAAAATTCAGTACAAATACTACTACCGCTAGTGCTAAGAGAATAATAGGAACAACCACTTTTGAAAACGAATCTTTTGCACGAATTAAATGCGTATAGATTGCACCCAGCATCGTTACGCCCAATACAAACGCACCGATTGCGGAAAGACTTTCATACCAAACTCCCCACACGATAACAATAGCTCCAACTACTTCTACAAATCCTGTGAATTTTCGGAACCCACTCGAAAAGCCATACCGCTCAAACTCACTAACCATGTCCTGAGAATAAAACTTCATGAAACCAAAAAATAAAAAGCCAACTCCCAAAATAAACTGCAGTACCGTTGATAGCATAACCACTCACTCCTTCTCCATTTTAAGTCAAAGCCTAAAACTTTTTGAAAAGAGCTTTTCAGCGTAGTAAGCATCAGATCCTATAAAGTAAGAATAAAGACAGAAGCTACTTGTAAAAGTAAATCTTCTTAGTTGCATTATATGACTAAATTGTTAGAACAATGTGTATGAGGGCTTGGTCTTTTTAAATAGATTTTCTGCTATATAAGCTGACAACTAGATAAATTTTACTTTATATTTTAGTGACTATAATCAAGTTTGTAAAAAAAACACACAGTTAACAGCTGAAACAATAATACTTTATACCTTTTTCTTTTTCTTAGGGAATATTTTTCTAACAAACTTACTGTCATTGGCGTATGTTCAGGTTGAGAGTTAACTCTTTCTAAAAACCATTCATATTTTTGGATTATTTCATCGGTTAAAAGTTCTGTGTTTTTCGTTCTACTTTTATAGTTAAGCTTTGCTAATTTTTGAGGTAACTAAAGCCTACTATCTCGCTTACAATACCAAGTAGGCTTTCTTATATTTAGATTTCCTTAACGTTGTAAATCCGCACTTTTCTGACGCTACCCCATCTTAAACATTTATAAAAGAGTAAAAACTTTCATTAATTATCAGGTAACTCTTTACGATCATCCGCCTCTGGTAGTTTTTCTATCCACCCTTTTTTAATCATAATTCTCCCAAAAGATGAGATCGTTTTCAAATCCCGAAAAATAGAGGCGTCACAATGTCCAGCTACATCTATCCTCATACTTGTTACCATAGCTGCAGCATAATACGTGGCGGCTAAATTAAATAAAAATCCAGTATGAAACACCATTAATTTATCTGAAAAAGGAGCTACATCAGAATTTGTAATTTCATTGTCTAATAATTGGGGAGGTTTAAGATTTTCATCCTGAAGGATAGAAGAGAAAATATTTATATTTTTATTAACTGTATGTAAACAATTATCCATAAATTTATGAATGTCTTTATCTTTAATTACTTGTTTAAATCCAATGACGAGAGCCTTAGCTGCAATGCTCTTTTTTAGATTAAAAAAAATATTTCCTGCTTCCATTGAATTTAAAGGTCGTTTATCTCCGAATAAATCCATAACATATCCTATCTCTGTAACTGATTGACTCCTTTGAGATGTAGAAAAATAGGGAGATCGTTGATAAATACCTTTGGATAAAAGGATTTCGATCGACTTATTATAAATCTCCATAGCATCAATGTTGCATTGGAAATAGTGATCTCGTATATCTTTTCTGGCCGACACACTAAAAGATATACTATATCCAGCTAACCCGTGCATTGTCATCTCATGCATGTAGCCTAACCAAAAAACATCTGTAAACAGAGGAGGTGCATCTGCATTTACATCTTTTTCAGTAAATCCTTTCGGTGGCTCCAGCTTTTCAGATTTAAAAATATTTCTAAGCACTTTTAAATGCTTTTCGGATATATCTAGGGTAAATTCGTATAGAGAATAAATTTCAGGGTCCTTAACCGTTGCCAACACGTATTTGCTAATACAAACAGCCATTGTATCTTGAATATATTGTGTCCATAAACTTGTAATTTCTGAGGACGTTAATCTCATTTTATTATCCAAACCTGTTACCTCCCATACTATATAAACTTATAGTATTGTGCCCCAAATCCTTACATTTAACATGATTTTTATATTCATAACAAAGGCCAACATTGTTAATTTGGCATCTAACTGGAGTTTTAAAGTCTTGTAATAGATTTGAATTTATCATCTGTAAAAGTATACTTTTACAGAATCTTTATTTGATGTTTGATTGTCCTTATATGATAATCTTAAGAGAATGAGAAAAGGATGGTAAACAATGAACTTTAAATATACAGTTTGTTTTATTAAACGAGACAATAAAATCCTTATGTTAAATCGAGAAAAAGAACCTATTATGGGGATATGGAATGGAGTTGGAGGTAAAATAGAGAAAAATGAATCTCCTGAACAATCTGCGCTCCGTGAAGTTTGGGAAGAAACAACTATTCAATTGAGTGGTTTTATATCTCAAGGAGTTGTAACGTGGTTAACTCCTGAAGGTAAAGTAGATGGAATACACGTTTTTCTTGGAGAATTAGACACCCTTTTTACATATGATACACCAATAAAAACTCGAGAAGGCATTTTAGATTGGAAAGATATTGATTGGATTTTAAACCCTAATAATCTTGGCATACCAGAAAAAATCCCACACTACTTACCAACATTACTAGCTCATAAAGGAAATCATTTATTTACATACAGTCAAAATAAAATGGTCCATCAAAAATTATAACTACTATAGAAACCAGTTGACGTAATGTGGGTTCTAGGTAGCACTTTAATCTAATAATTCCATTTCCTTTTCCTACAGTAACCATTGGAAAAACAATTAAATCTATGCCAACTCAAAAAGAAAAAGCCTGTATCTAAAAAGATACAGGCTTTTTCGCGTACTGTTTAGGAATTTATTGGCCCTTGTGAGCCTCTTTCGTTACGTATATCGATTCATAACCAAAGTGCCTTGTGCAAAATACGAATATCTACTTTTAATTTGAGGTAATACGTTTGTTGAAGTCGCTGTTATTTCTTTCAAAACGAATCAGTCCCTTCTTAATTAAGTATTTACCTTTTCATAACATCCAATAGTAATAATATTGGTGTCATATTATATATGTACCACATGTTTTAAAATTGAAACGTTAATCTACAAATTCTTTTGAATTTTTCCTTTCTTAATGAAAGGGCTCATTGATATTAAAAGGTGAATAACAGAATGAAAAATCACTCGGTTTATCTGTTATGATAAATTCTTATTTAATGCTTCGGAAAAATTCTCGTCAATTTGAATTTCGGAAAAAATAAAATAAGTAACTGTATGAGTAAAAGCGGAAATTGAATCAATAAATTCTTCTATTTCTTTCATAGATAAAGCAGTTAATTTAATAATATAGCACGCTTTTCCTGCAATACGGTAACAAAAAACAGCGTTCGCACAATTCTGTATAGCAGATTTAAAGCGATCATATTCAGCGTGTTTTAAAGTAATTTCAATTAAGCATTGTATAGTTAATCCCATTTTCTCTCGGTTAACTTTTAAAGTGTATCCTTCTATAATTCCTTCGTTTTCTAGACGTCTTACTCTTTCTGTTACAGAAGGTGAAGATAAATTAACACGCTTAGATAGTTCACACATAGATAACCGTGCATCTTTGCTAAGTTCATCAATTATTTTTATATCTACATGATCTATTTTCATATTAAATATCATCCTGCCTTTTTCTTTCTAAATTTAAAATATATTCTTATATTCTATAACATATATAAAGCAAAATTTTTAATTTTTACATTAAAATAATAACGGACTCCAAAAATTAATCAATGGGAGATGAGAAAGAAATTATATATTGTTTTATACAAGATACTAGTGGATATAGAAAGGATGTTTAGCTTGAAAGAAGAAGTATTAGGTCATTTAGTAGCAGTTATAACCATAATTATTTGGGGAGCAACATATGTTTCAACTAAACTTTTGCTAGTCTATCTTAGCCCTATAGAAATTCTATTTTATCGATTTTTACTAGCCTATTTAGTTTTATTGTTAATTTATCCAAAGTTTAAAACATCAACGAACATAAGGGAAGAATTTCTGTTTCTGGGTGCTGGCTTTACTGGTGGAATGTTGTTTTTTCTTATAGAAAACATTGCTTTAAAATATACAACAGCTGCAAATGTAGGATTATTAGTATCTATATCACCTATATTGACAGCCCTTATGGCTTATTATTTTATAGGAGTAGAAAAATTAAGCAAAAAGTTTTTACTAGGATCCATCCTCGCCATAGTAGGAGTATTTTTAGTAATATTTAATGGAGAATTTAACCTTCAATTGAATATTTTTGGCGATGTATTAGCCCTACTAGCTGCTATTGTTTGGGCTTGTTATTCAATTATCTTAAGAAAAATCGGTAAAACACATAACTATTTATATGTTACGAGAAAAACCTTTTTCTATGGATTAGTAACTCTTTTACCTATTCTATATATATATGGGACAGAGTTTAAAATTGAAAAGTTACTGAGTTATAGTGTACTACCAAACATTTTATACCTAAGCTTAGGAGCTTCTTTACTTGGTTTTATTATGTGGAACATAGCAATTAATCGCCTTGGTGTAGTAAAGGCAAGTACTTCTATTTATTTAGTGCCATTTATTACAATAGTTATAGCTAGAATCATATTAAATGAAAAACTAAGTCACTTTTCACTCCTCGGAGGAGTTTTAATCCTAATGGGCTTATATATAACCGAGTACGGGTTCAATAAAATAAGAATACCTAATAATTTAAAAAATAAAGCTTTTCGTGAAAAATTATAGAGTTGGACTTGGTAAAATCGCTTTTCCATATGGACACTTTTGTTTTGATCCAACAGTTACGTATACAATCGTTTTAACAAAGTAACTGATCATGCTTATCCTTTCCTAAAATGAATAAAGGCACCAATTCCTGCTTGAAAGTAGAATCTGGCGCCTTTATTTATTTCTAGAAATTTTTAAATTTTTTTGATTCCTATGAACGTATAACTAACAAAATACCGGGTTTAGTGAATGCTATTAGATAACAATCTGAACAAATGATCCGTATGATTTCTAAACCCTGCCTCAATACCAATCAGCGTCACAGGTTTTTCTTTCTCATGTATAATTACCGCCTGTCCTTTTGCATTGTTTCTATCCTTCCAATGTCCTGCTACAAAGAAGTCGTCGCTGTTAGCAAAAGTTGCAGCTACGTTCATATTGTCTGTGTTCGTGTACCAGACAGGACTGTATACGAAACCGATATCCTCTTGTTTATAGCCTGCTGTTAACGGTGAATTTTTATATTCAACGTTTACAATTCCATTGCTGCTTGAAAAGCCTCTGTTTACTTCAACATCTGTAAGTCCAGCTGCTTTCGCAATTTGAGATCCTCCAGCGCCTACTGCAATGAACTTACCTTTTCCTTGCACAAATTGATTCAATTTTTCATAAAACGCCTTTACTTCTTCTTCACTTGTTAGAGCAAACTCCTTGTTCGCTTCGCTTTGTTTATAAGACACGAGGCTTGCTGAACCACTATAAACAAAAGCATCGTAAGCACCTAACCCCTGATTTGCTACTTCTCTTGGATGTACTTCAGTCACATCAAACCCTAAACGCTCTAACGCTAGCTTTGTTCCAGCATGAGATTGAACTTTCCCTAATCCACCATCTTTTAGAATCGCAACCTTTTTCTTTTTAAGAGCAACAGCTTCATTTGGTATCTTTCCAGACTTTACAGATAATCCAGTTTTCTGAACCTCTCTTTGAATTTGCTCTCTATTTGCATTGGCATAGAAATTCCCTTTCGTATCTTTCTTAATGGAAACTCCTTGTTTTAAAAGTGCATTAACAAGAGAAACAGCTTCGACAGAAGTATTTGGGATAACGTATGGACCAGATCCGGTTACTTTCCCCGCATGAACTACCTTTTTCACTTGGGTTGATTTCACTTTAAGCTCTTCATGTGATTGGATTGCGTCGAAACCCCATAACTCAGGAAGATTCCAGGCAGAAATGTCATACATAGCATCAATATCATTCGTGATGTCTTCACCATCCCACAGAAAAACGTTTGCTAAACCAGCTTTCGCTTGGTCCATATCTACTATATACGTTCCCTTTTCATAGCGGTTTCCATCCAAGGTAAAGGACTGATTACTTTTTTCCACCTTCACATCGTTGTCTACTAAATGCTGAACAGCCTTTAACACTACTGAATTATCTTCTTTGTTTTCTGGTATCACATAAGCTTCGGGATAGAAATGTTCTTCATTATTTGGATGTTCCCCTTTGGCCCCCCGAACAAAAACTTCAATCTGGTCACTAAGCATGCCCTGTTTATTTTGAAGAGCAAACTTCAATGCGCCTGAAACAGCATCGACTTGCCACTTCACACCATCCCAATCGTTTGTTGGTGCTTCAAGTGTATATCCATAGCCCCCATGCAGCATTGCATAAGCAGGTGTGTAAATCGGCGGATACACGTCCCATCCGGAGGCTGAATCTCTTAATGGAATATGTGTCCCTTCCATCGTTTGATAGAGTTCAGATTCATAGTTTTCTCTTTCACTTACTAGTTCTGATTCCATCGCTTCCGCTTGTTTGTTCATCCATTTATATAACAGATCATATTCATAATTCGGGTTATGAGGAGGTGTTCCTGGAAGAATGAGGCCAGGATGTTTAGCAGCTCCCCTCTGTTTCACGTATCCATGAAGATCTAAGAGAAGTAACGGGTTATAATCTACAATTTGTTTAACCACCGCTTTTGTCTCTAGCTGCGATTGTGTTACAAAATCTCGATTTAAATCAACTCCCTCAGCGTTAAACCTTGTTGCATCTATTCTTCCATCTGGATTAGCATTGACATTTATAATTAACGTAAAATTTTTTAAAATCTCCTTCGTTTCCTTGTCGTTTTCATAACCAAAACGTTCAATCAGGTTGATAACCGCATCCGTGCCTACGAACTCTGTACCGTGTATAGATGCATGAATTAATATGGGTGCTTTTACATCAGGATTCTCTTTCAAATATTGCTGAGCTTTTACAGGGTTATCAGTCATTAGTTTACGGAGCGTTTTATATTTCTCAGCGGAACTCTTAGACTCTGAATCTTCTATCGTAACGGTATATAAGTCTTTGCCAGTAGATGACTTACCTGTAATACTTAGATTAACTCTGCTGCTTGTCTTTGCATAGTTAGTCAGTTTTTGTTTAAGTGCGTCATACGTTATGTAGTCGTATTTTTCTGTGTTGAACAGGCTATGTTTTCTTTCGCCTGACTTATTACTTTCTGCAAGTACATCAGCCGCTGGAAGTGCTCCAGTAAATAAAGAGAGACTTAGTAATGTTGATATAATTGGTCGTTTCATTTTCATTCTCCTTCAGTATTTTGTTTTTATACAATGGCTTTGTCTTTAGAAATCCTCCTTTCTCCATACAAAAAAGCCCCTTTCCTAAGAAAGAGGCTTTGTATCATAAAGACAATATTCCTCTTCCTTATCTCCCAGCTCTAAAAGCTGCAAGAATTAGCACCGTATCGAATCAATGTCGACCGGTTGCCGGGTTTCATCGGGCTTGTCCCTCCACCTGCTCTTGATAAAGAAGTAAATCTATGAAATTAATGTAAATTATATCCTAATCACACTTAGAGTCAATACACAAAAAGGAAAATGATACTTTTTGATTATATGTGCTAAATACAGTAGTTCTTATTTCGTGGAAATCACAATGATAAAAAGATTAAAACGTAAGCTACAACTGACCTGTTTTCCATAAACATTCCAGCTTGTATTTATATTCACAATCTAGATAATAACATTTATAGATAAATAAAGTTATTTAATTTATATAAGGTCTCCTATAGGAACCAAGCACTTAGACAAGCCTTTGAAATAGAAGGGATTGTTTAAGTGTTAAATTTATTGTTTATACATCTTTCTATACATCGTTGATTTATCCACTAGTCTCCTACTATAGATATTTTCTGAATTTCATGATTGCTCAATACCCTTATTAATTTGCTCAATGCTGGATGATAATCTCCAGGGATAAATATTTTTATGTTCTCTAAATCCTTTATAAATTTATCAATTTCGCCTCGATTAAATTCTACATTAGTCAAATAGTAATCTCTAATTTTTCTCAAATACAAATAACTTCCCCAGTTATTATTTGTGTGAAATAGAGCACCATGTAATGACTCTTCAATCTCTTTAAAATCAAGATACCGATCTTCTTTACCGTACATCTCCATATCAAGTCCCATATGCTTCCCTCGCTCTCTAATTAATTTATCTAACTAAAGTAATTATATCCCTTTATAGATAAGTATCCTCTAATTAAATTTAATTTTAATAATGATATAAAAAAATTAGTTGATACGATTGTTAGTAAAAAATCTCGAGTTATGGAAACAGACCTTAAATCAAAAGTTCAAGAAGCAATAGTAATTTATAAAGTAAATGGTGTAAACTATAAACTTATAATCAAAAAGGATTATATTGCAAGCTTATATCCGGTTAAGTAGAAAGGCGGAACAATATGAATATTAAATTCACTGTTTATATCTCAAATATAAAGCATGGTTCTTCTCATTTATTAACAAACGATTCTATTAATGAATTAGATTCTATTTTTGTAACTTCAGAGAAAATGCGATATATACCAATTACTCATTCAGAGGCTGTTAAAGCAGCTGTTAAAACAGCTGAGGAGCAAGAAGCTCCTGCTTTATATATTCCGGGGTATGTACAATTAACTATCGATAATAATGAAATTTTTACTGAAGATGATTGGACCACTGATATACTTATGACTTGGAAAGGTTTCTCTTTACTTTTAGATCGTGAATATTTTGATAGTTTTAGCAAAAAAGATGAGATAAATATTACATTACTTGATAATCAAACAGAATGTATGATTACTAACTTAGGTAAGGATATTCAATTAAAAATAGCTAGATTTTTAATACCTGAAATTGAAGATACAACGATTGATATTAATACAATAGAAAATACAATTTTTGAATCACCATTGATTCCTAAAGAAGTATTTCTTAATGCAATTAAAGAAGAATTAGAGAATGTTTTTATATTTTTACAAAGTAATGAACTTTTTAAAGAAGATAGCTCTTACGAAACTATTTTAGAAATATATGATGATATATCTAAAAAATAAGTTGTTAATTAGACAGAATTAAGATTCAGTTTATTTTTGACAACTATTTAATTACCATAAAACGTGTTATCGGAAATAATCTTGTAGTAAGAGAAGCTTATTTCATAAGGTCAATCCCAAAAGTTGAACATAACTTCCCCAACCGTTTTTGGTTTCCAATAAAAGATTTGCTCTAACTCACTGCTGTTCAACTTATTTTTATTTTCTAGGCTTACTTCTCCTTTGCTTTTTCTTATATCTAAAGGTTCATTAAGTTCTTCTTTACTTAAAACTTTATAGAATGGCATAAAATCCTTTGATAAGACAAGATCATCAATAAAATTAATATGTTGAAATTCAAAAGTAGAAGCAAAAGCTAAAAAAGGATAATGTGCATTGAGTAACACATAGATCTCTCGGTTAAAAATATCTACTTTTAACTTTAAAAAATTAGTTGCTAAATTTGCTTCATCAGTCTTTAATATTTTTCCATGATTTTTTCTAACCAAATTGAAGCATATATTTTTAAAATGGTTCTCATCTATGTCATTCGGTTTATTATCTATTGAACTATAAAAACCCGTTACTCCATTAGGAAGATTCATTAAGTGAATAACTCCTTTCAAAATGCTTAGATACATATATTTTATATGTATAAAGGGTTCAATTCTAGTTAACATAATCCAGATTATCAGTAGTAATAAGCTGGATTGTTAGTTCTACAAGATTATGTAAATTTAAACCCAATTCCACCATCTACAATAATGTTTTGACCCGTAACAAAAGATGCATCATCAGAAAGTAACCATTTCACTGCTTTTGCTGCTTCGTATGGATCACCAATTCTCCCTAAGGCATTTAAGCTTTTATATGATTCATCTAGTTTTACCTTTTCTTTTGGAGACAAAGTTGAAAATTTTTCTTCTAGCATAGATGTACGAAATGCACCTGGACAAAGAGAATTAATTCTTATATTTTGATGGCCATATTCTTGAGCAACTGATTTCGTTAATGCAATAACACCACTTTTTCCAGCAGCATAAACGCCAGTTCCTGCCGAACATCAGAGAGCATCCATTGAGGATGTATTCACGATGGCACCATTATTTTGCTTTGTCATTACTTGTAGCTGATACTTCATACAAAGCCATACACTCTTTAAGGTAACATTAATTAAATGATCAAAGTCTTCTTCCTTAAACTGATGGGTAGCAGCAGATGAAGCCTCTGTATTAGCTGCATTATTAAAGCCAATATCTATCTTACCAAATGTAGAATATGTTTGACTAACAAGATTCTTGACATCCTCACTAATCGTAACATCAGTTTTAATAAAAATAGAATTAGGTGACCACTTTTTTATTATAGAAAGGGCTTCTTCTCCTCTTTCAGCACTTCGAGAGGCTAGGACGACACGCATGCCCTCTTTTGCTAATAATTCGGCTGTAGCTAAACCAATCCCCGAAGTCCCCCCTGTAATGATCCCTACCTTTTCTTCAAACATATATTTCTCCCCTTTTGCATTCAATGAGATCAAAATAGATTAATTCTATTAAATTTTTGAATACCCTTTAGTGAAATACTACTTTAAGGGGTAGCGTCACATCGCCATCAACCTAATGAAAGCGAACTACAACCTAAAAAGTCGATTCTTGCTAAGGAATCGACTTTTTAATTTCACTTATTAAGCTAAACTCCATAGTTAGTCCATCAAAGATTTTCTCTTACATCCACTCTCTTCCGTGTTCGCGAATGAACCGAAGTTCCTCTTGATAATGCTCATAATGTCCTTCGTCAATCATTTTTTGAAAAGCCATATCGCCTTCTTTGGCTTTCCTTTGCATGGTTTTACATAATGCTTCTACTCGTAGCAATACCATATCTAAAAATCCTTTTTCTATACCCTCTATACCATAGGAATCAAAAAACAATCTAACCCTTTGTTTGATTCGCTCAGCATCCTTTGATGAATCGTAATAAATGGCTTCGCCTGCTTCCGTATGATACAACCTACTTAAAGGAACGCACGTGTAAAGCGTATAGGCGATATCCCAAAGTCTTGGACCAGGACCAGCCAAATCAAAGTCAATCACACCTACTGGTTTTTCATGGTTAAAAATAATGTTATAGATGGCAAAATCGTTATGGCATATCACCTCGAATGGCTGCGGAGTGTTATCAATGGGTTGCCAATGTTCTTCCATTGGAAAGTCACTCACCGCATCATGATACAGACGGACCATGGTTGCGATCTCTTTTAAAGCCTCATCCGACCACATATATTTTTTTAACGGGTAGTTTCCAGCTTCTCCTTCAATAAATGACAAGATCTCTCTGCCTTTTTCATCAATACCTAGAAACTTTGGCGTATAACGGAAATCTTTTTTCTCCAAATGTTTTAATAATTTATGAATTTTAACACTATCAGGCTTTAAGTCCCGGCGTACGGTATCTCCTGAACGATATACGTTTGAGACATTCCCTCCTGTTAGCATTTCTTCGTTTTCGTACTGATTCTTCATTAAAACTCCCCCTATTTAGGGACGCTATAATTGTGTCAATAGAGATGTATTTTTGCCCATAAATAAAAACAGATATACAAAGGTATCTGTTTGGCAATGGGAATGTAATTGTCCACACCATGAGTCCCTTGAATGATTTTTAGATAGACAAATAAACGCATCCTTAAGAATTAAGGACCGCAGCTGTCTCTATCCAATTACATAATCATTACAAGTTAATCCACATAGGTAGTATAGATTCCCCTTTCTTTACATCTCTACATTATATAGTACCAAAGATCATGAACTAAATAAAGGAAATTCCTCGTAGTTTTTTAATTATTCTTTCAATAAAATACTCGAAAAGGATGACGTTTTTTTATTGATTTCTTGCTTTCTGAAGAATTACACCTATTCTCACGAGAATTACAACGGTTTCTATCTCCAGTAGTGCTACACGACATTGAAACAAGTTGGCTTTGTGCAGCGATCTAGTAAGTACCAAGCCAACGAACTTATTGCCCTTTGTGTATGAAGTATGTTGTATAATGAGTTATTTTTATCTTGTACTGGCCCCGCCTACGCCACATACAATGACAGCCACGCGTGCTATCCAACCTAATTTCATTATAAATGAAAGCGATTACAAATAAAAGTATTTTATTTAAATATTCTGTCTATTAATTTTATTATATCTAACCTTTCTATTAGGAATAACAACAAACATGATGAGCACACTACGCAAGACACCGTGAGGCACCACACCAAATTGTCTATTTTAAACAGGGGAACCCCACTGTGCAGGAGCAGTAAGATTTTTCTCCTTTAGGCTGTATATAACATTTAGTTTTTGTCAACATAATTAAAATTCTAGGAATAAAATAATTGCTAGGGAGGATATTTTACATGCGAAAGAATGGCTAAACGAAAAAGGATTGCCATTCGCACTTCTTTTGGCTTTGATGAACATCGCCAGCCACTTGTATTACCTAACAATCTTCAAGCGCATGCTGCAATCTATTTTGATGCTCCAGATGGTAACTCAATTGAACTAATAACTCCAATTCGACTAGATACAGAAGAAGATTTTGAAGTGATGACATTTGAAGAGTGGTTGAAACGTCAGTAAAAGGTAATACCCTAATCTTTCTCTGCTAAGGAGAAAAATCAGGGTATTATATTCAAGAAAATGTATTACCGTATAACATCTGCATTTTGTCGGCAGGATCCCCTAATAATATAAGCCTTATCCCAAAATTGAGCCTCATTATGGAAGAAGTAAAAATTACTATTAATTATTTCATAATGGTTTAGCGTGTAACATGCAATATATTAATTTTTATTCAAGCGATAGATTAGTTGCACAACACCAGAGGAGAACATTCTTGTATCAACCATTTTTAAATTAAGTCGCTGATTTATGTCGATAAACATTGGTTTTCCTTCTCCCAAAATAAGAGGATGAACGGATAATCTGAATTCATCAACAAGCTCTAAATTAATAAAAGTTGTTATAAGATTTGCTCCGCCATATAGCCAAATGTCTTTACCAGGCTTATTCTTTAATTTATTTACTTCTTCTAAAATATTATCATTTATAAATACTGCTTTATTTTCTGTCCCTTTTAGCGTTTTGGAAAATACATACTTTTCTTTACTATGAATGATATTCCACATTTCCTTGTCACTATCAGATTCCCTTGTTTTCGGAGTATATTCCCCCCACTCCACGTAACTTTTTCTACCATATAAAATAGTATCAATTTGGTTTAAGAAATTAATAAAATCCATCTCAGAATCCATGATACACCAATCAACTTCCCCATTCTTCCCCTCAATAAATCCATCTAAAGTTACTGCTAAATCTAAAATTATCTTTCTTGGTGCTGTGTTTTGGGACATAATTTTTCCTCTCTTTTATCTAATGAATATACGATATGTGTAGTAATGTAACCAAATATTACAGTAATTATTAACAGACACAAAATAGGAGAAAAAGTAATAGTAAATATTATCATCATAAAATTAGACTTTTATGTCCATTAATTATTGTATAAGTAATTTTTATTCCTACACAGACACCTAGTATAATACTTAATTACGACATATATTGTCATGATTAAGTATCTTTTACATAATTAATGTAATCACTAAATATGAAATACTGTCATAGCAGTGATTTAAAATTAGCTAGTAATAATAGACAATTGCTTCAAGACAAAACATCCTGGATGGAGTATAGAAACGATGATGATAGAAAAAAGCTTCTTAGGGAAAGAAAAAAATAGATTGCTGTATTCTTTCGTTATTTCAACTAAATTACGAAAAATAGCGCTGTACAGTAACCACTTACTTACAGTTAATAAAATAATAGAGGGCTGATAATTTTTCACCTGCTTTAAACCAAGCAAATGCCTTGCGGATACGTGTTGCAGGCAGATTAAGTCCTAGCTTAGCTAACAGCTCTTTGGACCAGGTTCCGGCAGAAAGAACCAAACGCTTACCTTTATAAATAGTATGATTACTATTCATGCGGAAAAAGTTATCCCCATTTCCCTTTAGCAACCTTCTCAACCTGTCCTCCTACATACACATCAATTCCATCACTTGTTTGCGAAGCGTTTAAATGAAGAAGTGATGGTCTACCGATCTCGTAACCCTGTTCGACTTTTACTGATATTGAATGTTTATTAAAATAATTATGATGAACAAGATAAGAAGCTAAACAGCCGTTAGAACTTCCCGTAGCGGCATCTTCAGGAATTCCATAGTAATCAGCAAAATCTCGCGCATTAATATCATGCATAGAGTCATAGGTTTCCTTTGAGAATACGAACAGCGTCTTCCCTTCTGTTGTTTGAATAAGCTGATTATATTTTAACAGGTTGACCTTTGCTTTTCTCACTGCTTCTAACGAAACGAGTGGAACGATAATGGCAGGAAGTCCTGTTGATATGTCCTGAACTGGAAAGCGATGATCAATTTCTTCGACTGCTAAGCCGAGTACATCTGCAGCGACCTTCGAATCTAATACCTTCCCAAAAGTAGGTTGGTTTTGCTTCATCCAGAATAGCTTTCCTTTTGCGTTATATGTAACAGGAATGGTTCCCGCTTTAAAGTGAAGCAAGATATCTTTTTCTTCACCATTTAAATAATCTTGCTGAATAACAAATGCCGTACCTAACGTTGGATGGCCTGCAAAAGGAACTTCTTCATTAGGTGTGAAAATACGGACAGGATACCCTTTTTCAGTGGGCTCATTTGATAGAATAAACGTTGTTTCAGAGAAATTAATTTCCTTGGCAATTTTTTGCATCTCTTCTGTTGATAAATGTCCTGCCTCTTTAAAAACAGCCAGCTGGTTTCCCGTATACTTTCCTTGCGAAAATACGTCTACAATTGAAAATTTCATTATTCTACCTCCCATCTACTTGCTGAGAATAATGATAAGTCATACGGTGTTTTACCTGTAGTCACAAGGTCACTTATTACTTCACCAACAGCGCTGCTGAATTTAAATCCGTGCCCTGAAAACCCTGCTGCGAACACAACGTTTTTATACAATGGGTGCGTATCAATAATAAAGTTTTCATCTGGTGTCATCGTGTACATACACGTTTTGCCGAACTTCAGCTTTCCTACTTGCGGCATATAGCTACGAAGTAAGTTTTCCAGTTCTGCACGATCTCCATCGTTAAAAGGCGCCATCTCTTCATTTGGATTTTGGGCTTGCTGAATGCCATCATGACGGCCTAGTTTCATACCAGCTCCATCAATGCTTGGAAACCCATAGTACATCCCACCTTTTGTATCAAATGAAAAAGCAGGGAATTCCCTTTCTCCGTAAAACTTTTCATCTGCTTCAAACCACGCAAAGGTCTTGCGGATAGGTGTTGCAGGAAGATTGAGTCCTAGCTTAGCTAACAGCTCTTTGGACCAGGCTCCGGCAGAAAGAACCAAACGTTTACCTTCATATACGTTGTCACCTGTATGCACCTTTACGCTATCTTCTGCTACTTTGATATCTTTCACAGGATGATTCGTTAACAGCTCAGCTCCGTATTTTAACGCAAACTCTTTGTAAGTGCGAATAGCATCTTCACATTTTAAAACGCCTGAGGTTGGTTCAAAACAGCCAATGAACGAATCCGGAACAGTGATTCCAGGAAATCTCGTATGTATTTCAACTGCGTTTAACACTTCAAGTGGTAGGTTATACGTTTTTGCACTTGCAATGACTGTTTGAATAAACGATGAGGTCTCTTCTCCTACGCTCAGTACTCCCGTTTTTAAAAAGAACGATTGTCCGCTTTCTTTTTCTAGCTCTTCCCACAGCTCTTTTGCTCGGAGTGCAAGCGGTACGTACTCTTCTCCTTCTCCGTATGCATAGCGAATAATGCGCGTCTCGCCGTGATGGCTTCCGCTCGTATGGGGTGGATCAAAGGCATCAATAAGTAAAACTCTTTGCCCTTTTTTTGCTAAAAAATAACCGGCTGCCATTCCCATCGAGCCGGCTCCAACTACAATTACGTCGTATTTCATAATAGCCTCCAATTTACTTAGTGAATATTTTTACTATTTTAACATATTTGAAGGTTATTACGTATAATAAAACTGCTTGCCATGAAACAAGGCAAGCAGCGAAAAGTTACGCACTTAATTTTGAACAGAGGGTATCTTTGAAAATACAAACCTATCCAACAAATATACCGCAATGATTGAAATTCCAACAAGTGGCATGACGATCCCGAGTCCAAGCATGATAAAGAAAACAACTCTTGTCACTTTGGAGTCCTTTGATTTAGGTGGTGCTCCGGAACTTTCTTGAGGTTTTCGCTTACGCCACATAACATACGAACTAACAATTAAACCAATTAATCCAAGACACGTAATGAGGCCAAGAATTTGATTTGCTACGCCAAATAGCCTTCCTTCATGAAGCGCAACTCCCATTGTAATTCCTTTTCCCATAATACCGTAATCATCAAAGCGAACATCGCTTAAAATAGCACCTGAATATTGATCAACGTGAAGAGTTGCATTATCGCCGGGCTTAGTATGAGATGTTGAAATGGTATAAACACCTTTTTCACCTTGAGGCATTGAAATTGTATATGGCTTTTGAATTTTTTCAGCTTGTGCTATATCAGTCACTTTCTCAAGAGAAAGCGGCACGTAGCCAGTAACAGATGAATTGGGAACTGGAATGTTTTCTGCAGCCCACGGTATATCCTCTGCTACGTCTTTTGTTTTAACAATTGATTCAGGCTTTTCACCAAAGCTATGTGCAAATGGTGGGTAGCCCGTGTTTGAATACGTAGCAAGTCGATTAATTTGCTCTCCCATCACTCCTGACCAAGGAAGTCCTGTTAGAATTAAAATTAACATAAATAAGGATAGCCAAAATGCAGGAACAGCGTGCATATCTCGCCAAAATATTCTTCCTTTTCGGTTAAACCTTGGCAAAACTGTTCCCCATATCGACGCTTTATTTCGTGGCCACCATATGTACAGACCCGTAATTAATAGAATAACAGCCCAGCAGGCAGCTAGCTCTACAAGTCGATTGGCAAGCGTTCCGCCAATGAGCAATTCACTATGAATCTTTTTGAAAATAGTCGTGAATTTCTCGTCATCTGAGAGAGTTCCAGCTACTTCTCCAGTGTACGGATTTATAAATGCTGAAGACATCTCTCCATTTGTCATAATCCCAATCTCAGCTGTACGAAGTGGATCATCATAATATTTTATTGAAGTAATAGCTGCTTCTGGATACGCTTTTTGGACCTCATCTATCTGTTTTGTTGAAGATAGTATATCTCCTTTTTCTTCTACGTAATACAGGTCGTGATAAAGAACTGACTCAATTTGTGGCTTAAATAAATACACCGCACCGCTAAACGCTAATATGATTAAAAATGGTGCAAAAATAAGTCCTGCATAAAAATGCCACCTCCACACTGTTTGATAAATAGCGGCTGAGGTTTTCTTTTTGTGTACCTCTCTTTGTCTTTTTGGTTTTGGTGTTAATTTAACTGCTTCCACCCAATGCTCCCCCTAGTATCAGATCTATACAAATTAAGTAATGAACGCAATAAGTTAACGCTTACAATATTGATATCATTACTTATTCACCTTTAGTTATACTAAATAAATGTGTGGAAAAAATGAAACCTAAAAAAATTGTTGCTTTATTTCGAAAATATACGAAAAACGAATTGACAGACGTTATAGAGATTTATAAAATAAAAGAGAACATACATATCGGGGCGTTAGTTCAGCGGGAGAATACTTCGCTGGCAGCGAAGGGGTCAGGGGTTCGAATCCCCTACGCTCCATAAGAAAAGAGAGGTCTTTCTATAGAAAGACCTCTCTTTTCTTATCATTTTTTTCTTAATTGAAATAGATTAGATTGATGAATTGAAAGCAAAATAAGCACTCAGACTCGAATTTAGTCTAGTTCTCTCACTTCAAAAGGAAGCAATTCTCTTTCAAGCTGAGCTCGATGAGTTTCATACTGCTTAGGCAGCATCAATTTTTCTCCCATTGTTTCGTGTGACTCATCATGTGCAAAGCCTGGTGGATCTGTTGCAATTTCAAATAGAATTTCGCCATGTTCTTTAAAGTAAATAGCATTAAAATAGTTTCGATCTCGAACAGCTGTGACTCCATATCCATTACTAGCTACGTGTTTTTGCCACTCTAACTGGTCCTCATCGTTTTCAGCACGCCATGCAATATGGTGAACGGTTCCAACGCCCATTTGTCCACGACCGATTGGCGTTAGCTTTAAATCAATGATATTTCCGATATCAGCAGATGATTGAAAACGAATGAAATCTCCTTCCTCACCTACTTTTTCAAGACCCATAACATCTTCTAATAACTTGGCAGTTTCTTCAGGACGAGCAGATAATAATGTTGCTCCCCCAAAGCCTTTAATCGCTACTTCAGGTGTAACCTCACCGAATTGCCACGTGTTTTTTTCACCAGCTTCTCTTTCAACAATTTCTAAATGTAAACCATGAGGATCGTCAAATTCTAAATATTGTTCTCCGAATCGTTCCATCTTTGTTATCGGAATATTAAATTTTGATAATCTCTGCTCCCAAAATTCCATGGCGCCCTTTGGCACTACGTATGAAGTTACACCTACTTGACCATCACCTATTACTCCTTGGCGTGCTCCTGCCCACGGGAAAAAGGTAATAATGGTTCCTGGCTTTCCAGCTTCATCACCAAAGTAAAGATGATACGTACCTGGATCATCAAAATTGACTGTTTGTTTGACTAAGCGTAAACCTAGTACACCAGCATAAAAATCAACATTTTCCTGTGGATGACCTACAATCGCTGTAATATGATGGATTCCTGTAGTTATTTTTGTCATTCTTCATCTCTCCCTTACCATATTTTAATAATTATTTTAATTGTCCTTCATAAAGCAATGGAATATTCAATCTAACCAAAATTACCTAGGTACGCTATATAAAAGATATCCCTTTAACAAACTCAAATGATTAAACTGATAATATCTCGAATTCAAGATATTATCCAAAAATTCATATGTTTAACTTCTAGAGTAACAAAGTATACGTATCTAACTACTTTTAATAAATTATTCTTTACTTGACCATGTTTCCTTTTAGAAAATAAGGGCGTCGATTGCGTAGTATCCTGGACCGATTATAGCAATACTAATAGCAACAACTAATAATGTAAGGTTATATTCATAACCATTTTGTGTTGACCAGTAGCCGTTTGGACCATGTACCTTAATAATAGCTATTAACATTGTTCCCGCAATCATAAGAGCCGCAAGAGGTGTAAGAAAGCCTACAGCAAATAAAGCACCACCTACAAGTTCTGATAACCCAGCTATTAAGGCCATTCTAACACCCGGTTTCATTCCAATGGACTCAAACCACCCTCCTGTTCCTTTTAATCCATGACCACCAAACCATCCGAATAATTTCTGAGCTCCATGGGCCATAAATGACAATCCAATTACTAAACGAATTAATAATAAACCAATACTAATCATTTTTAATTCCTCCTATTTTTTTATAATTTTTATTAACTTTGATGATTATAGTTAGCAATACTGTATTTCCCCAAAACCCTAATGAGAGATTTCTTCTTTATCACTAAAAGCTATAAATAAATCTTCAATAACTTTTTGATTTTAAATTTAGAAGCTTTCTGAAGGGTTAAAAACGGTTTCTGCTAAACTTTTATTCAATATCATCACTTTCTACTTCTAATTTTAATTAAATTTATCTTTAATTAAAATATCTTTAATTCGAGATAATTATAAAACGAACGTCATTTCATTGTCAATATAAATTTTTATTTATGATGAGAATACCTTAATAAAGCTATGATTCACCGCTTTTTATTGCTTATATTTCCTTCTATGCTCCCTGTATAGTGCCAGAAAACGGACGTCACGAAATTCTTGAAGTATGTAGAATAGCTTTCCTTAATTAAAGGTGATATTGATCGTAAGTTATAGATAGACATCTAAAACTATTTCGTTTAAATGCCGCTGCTCATAAAGCTAAAGAAATAAACGTTTATTTTTTTATGTAATTAATACTATATATTAATCGTTTGTTGAGTAATTGATAATTTTTAACAACAAATCATCTGTTTAAGTAACCTTTGCGCTGGCAGCGTAGGGGTCAGAAATCCAACCTTCATACAATCCACCACAAAAAAAGAGAAGCCTTCTATAAAAAAGACTTCTCCTTTTTGTTTTTTAGCATTATTTTTATACTGCTTATTAGTACCCATCGTTTTACTCAGCTACTAAAGAAACTACCACTCTTCCGTTTTCTTTTATAGTGGTGGTGACCATAACTGTCGTGACGATTACGACTTCTTCTATAGTCGTCACTACTACTGTAGCTCTTAAAAGATTTTGACTTTCTTCTCTTATAATCACTGCTGCTGTAATGCTTATTATTCGTTAATGAATTAAACAGCTTCTTAAACATAAATAGTCACTCCTCATACTCACTTTTAATTGATAAAAATAAAAAAACGCTTTTATCTCTTTAGTAGATAAAAGCGTTTGATTTATAAAGACACACCTTACCTAACTAAAAACGTAGGCAAAGGTCTTGCTAACAATTAAGATTGCCAACAAAGCCGGAAACTCATTGTTTCGTAATGACGACTGTGTTGTACAGCTACTCCCCTTTGGAGTATTAAGTTTCTTCAATAGTAACGTAGAACATTTGTGCAAGTCAATTAATAACTAATAAGTTTATTGTTCTCTAAATGTTAGTTTAACAGGAGGATATTTTGTATTTGGAATGCTGAATGTGCTTTTTTGTTGGAGTAAATGAAATTTCTATTTCTTCAATTCCTAAGAGCCTAGTGAAGAGTTTCGTTCTGGTGGTATACTAAGTGAGTTTTTGCACCGGAACCATAAAACCAATTAAATTGTTTTGTCTTATCTTTTTTCTCAAAATTATTAACCTACTGCTTAATAAGAACATTGGAAATTATGACATCTTTGTTAACAAGAAGGTATTCTCCTTCCTTACCTCGAAGTAAGCTATTTGTAGAAAAAAATGGTAAAGGAGAAAAAACCTTATGCAAAAAATAAAGTCGTCTCTTACAGATCACCTGCGTAATTGTACAAAAGAAATGATGAAAAAGCTAAATGTACCAGGAGCAGCAGTCGCAATCGTAAAAGATGGAGAGATTGTTCTTTCTGAAGGATTTGGATACCGTGACGTTGAACACAAAAAACCCGTTACACCGAGCACGCTGTTTGCAATTGGCTCATCTACAAAAGCTTTTGGTACCCTTTCTCTAAGTTTACTTGCTCAACAACGAAAGTTTGACTGGGATGAACCTATTCAAACGTATCTTCCGACATTTTCACTTCATGACCCTCTTGTAAGCTCACAAACTACAGCTCGTGATTTAGCTTCCCATCGTTCTGGGGTAAGTCGTCATGAGTTATTATGGTATCAATCTTCATTCACGCGAAAAGAAATTATGGAGAAAATTAAGCACTTAGAGCTTGATGCACCATTTCGCACATCTTTTCTATATAATAATTTAATGTATGTAACTATGAGCTATATGGTAGAAAAAATCACGAACCAAACATGGGAGCAGTATGTAAGTGAGCATATTTTGCAGCCTCTTCATATGGAAAATACAAATTTCTCAGTTACTGCTTCACAAGAAAATGATAACCACGCACTTCCATACATTGAAAAAGATAAAGATACCGTTAAAATTCCGTTGCGTAACATTGATACAGTTGGTGCTGCGGGATGCATAAACTCAACGATAGAAGATATGGCTAAGTGGATTTTATTTCATTTAAATCAAGGGAAAGCTGGGGATCATGAACTTATTACATCAAATTTACTGCAGCAAATGTATGAACCGCATATTCCAATTCCTGATGATCCGCTTCTATCTACATCAGAAACAACGCTAACTTGCTACGGACTTGGGTGGTTTATTAGTGCATATCGCGGTTACAAAGTCATTCATCACGGTGGGAACATTGATGGATTTTCAGCGCTCGTCTCTTTTATACCAGAAGAAAATATCGGCCTTGTTATTCTGACAAACGCTGGAACGACTCTACTCCCAACTTACCTTGCAAATCAAATTTATGATGAGATTCTGGAGCTAGATGCAATCGACTGGCATAAAAGATCTGCAGAAGATACAGCTAAATTTAAAGAAATAATGAAAGAGTTAGATAAACCTTTTCCACAAGTAAAAGAAACAAGTCCTACACATGAATTAAAAGAGTATACAGGAATATTTGAGCACCCTGCATATGGGGAAATTGAAGTTGATATACAAAATGACCTGTTACATTTAAAATGGGGATCCCTTCATACGGAAATGAAACATCATCATTACAATATGTTCACCGTAAAGTGGGATATTTCCTATTCAGAAATGAATTTATTAATTGCATATGAAATGGAAACCGAAGGAAAGCTATCGCAGTTAAAATTAAACTTATCACCAATGCTAAGTGCAAAACCGATTGTATTTACTAAACTCGAAGATAGAGATACAACGTCATAAAATTAAGTGATGATGTACTAGAAAAACAGGAGTTTAACTTTATGCTTAGAGATGAACCACATGCTGAGGGTGACTCAGGTTGGTCTATATTGAGTGGATATAAAAGAAATGATGAAGGCCGTTTTTACAAAATCGATGACACTATTTAAACAATTGAAAAGGAGCGATTTACGCTCCTTTTTTGCTGTCGTTATTGTCTAGGTTAAGCCTTATATAACCCGCTTTTATTTCTGTTTTATTAACTCTTCTTCAAAGAAAAAAGTACTTGGATATTTATCCACGATATAAGAGTATCTTTTCATGTTTTTCACATACTGCCCTTTTAAAATTGTCACGGATTCATTTGATGCTTTTATGCTTACGGTTTCTCCATCCTTAAACATTTTCTCAGCCATAACCGTTCCCCTTTCTTCGATTGAAATCATAAAGTTGTTGATTTGAATTCATAAGTAAAAAAGACTCCGAGGTGGAGTCTTTTTTACTTAATTTAATTAATTAAGCTACTTTGTGAACGTTAGCAGCTTGTGCACCACGTGGACCTTGTTCGATGTCAAACGTTACTTTTTGACCTTCGTCTAAAGATTTGAAGCCTTCGCCTTGAATTGAGCTGAAATGTACGAATACATCTTCGCCGCCTTCAACTTCGATAAAGCCGAAACCTTTTTCTGCATTAAACCATTTTACTGTACCTTGTTCCATAGTATTGCCTCCTGCTGTGGAATACTCCACATATGTATTACTACCCTTGTCCAACCATACTATCTTAAGATTGAAATTTCGATAGAACAGATTTCTTTTCTCTTGATTCTATACCGAACAAAAATAATTAACTTAATCGTACCATATAAAGCTCACGATAGCAAATATACGAATGGAAAATAAGTTTTATTTAGGATAAGTCTTACATTCTAAGTGGTATTAAAATGGCTATTCTTAACTCTCTCAAGGTTAACTTTTAATTGTACTTTCACTTTCTTTTCATAAACCGTTGATATGATGATATTTTTTAGGAATTCTTCTTAATTTGTTTTTGAAAAAAGAGAGGTTATTTAATTGAATTACGAACTTTTTAAGTCCATTCACGGAATGGCAGGACGTCTTGATTTATTAGACAAGTTTATGATTTTTTGGACAAACAATGCTATCTACATGTTTGGCCTTGCACTTTTACTTTTTTGGGTATTTAGAGATGATTATTATAAAAAGAGTGCTTTTTATGCAGGGTTCACTGGTATTATTGCTTTGTTTGTCAACTACCTAATTACCTTCATTTATTATGAGCCACGTCCTTTTGTCTCTCATGATGTTAACACTTTAATCCCACATGCTGCAGACGCATCGTTTCCAAGTGATCATACAACGGGAGCTTTTGCCATCGCAATGTTCATATGGATGCGTCATCGTAAAGTGGGACTAGTTATGCTGTTCATGGCCTTATTAACAGGCTTTTCACGTATTTGGGTAGGACATCATTATCCTGGGGACGTATTAGGAAGTATAGTAGTGGCTACCTTTGTTGCTATTCTAGTCAATAAGATAACTAAGTGGTTAAATCCACTTGCAGAATTACTTATTTCAATTTATTCTTTTCTCATCCGAAAGAAAAAGAATCCAGATACAGCTAATTATTAACTAAGTTTTCTTTAGCTTAAAAACTCCTATTCATCAATAGGAGTTTTTTTTGTTTAATGTCGGTAAAGCTCACAAGTTATATTGGTCCCTCACTTAAAATAAAAATTCCCTTTTTTTCTCTTTCCTTGTAAAATTAATACAAGAACAAATATTCGCCTATAAAAAGGAGTGAATTCATGAGGTTTTTACTTGAATATAAAAATTTTAAGACAAAGCAAACGAGTAATCCTACACTAGAAATGCTTGAGGTATTTCTAAACCAACATTTAATCGGGACGTTTCATGGCGATGCGTTTGAATGCATCTACATTCACTTTGTTTCAAAAATACCAAGTACTAAAAAAACGTTAAAATTACGCTTACTCTATGGAAGCATGGCAGAGATGGAAATCGTGCAGGAGTTTAAAAATGATCAAAAACTGAACCTGGAGGATTTTACCGCTAGTCTATTAGCGATAGAAAAAACCATTCATAAAGCTGAAGAAATAAACGTTAAAAAAGAATGTTACTATGACAAAGAAAGGCTATTATCTCAGTACGAACAGCTAAAGATACATGCTCCTTCTTCTCAGGAAGAGTTAAGCGAGTATAAAGCCAACTTAGAGTTCACCAAAAAGTGTAATTATGCCAAGCGTATCGACTGTATAATGGAACAAGACAAACTTACCAAAAGACCGCTCGATAAGTTAATTGAGGGTTTTACAGTGAATGATCCCTATGATTTATTTAATAATCTCAGCTATCGCTATTCTGAACTCTTCTCTAATTTACTGCGTTCTGCTGGAGTATACTTACCTTCATACAGCCACATACATATCCATATCGCAGGAAGCTTATTAGAAGCTAAGCAGGAACTTGCTTTGGAGCCTTGGTACAAGATGACTTACGGAAGCATTGACTTAGATCGCTTTAATAAAGCCACAGATACGAAGCAGGAAAAAATGCTACTCCAAAGCATTTCAGAAGGTTTATTACTGCTTGCAGAAATTGATCATTTAGATAGAGATAAAATAAAAAGCGTCATCTCCCAAGTCGAAAAAAACGGCTTAAACCAAGAACTTACTTATTTTCAAAGAGAGAATAAAAGATACAAAGCTGAAGTTGTTTACCATATACCAAAGGACCACGTAACCAAAACCGCATTTCATTTAAGAGTTACTGACTTACAAACGAACCAAGTCGCTGAAATCTTTATCGATAACTTACTTACATTCTACGCAGGAGCAAGCTTATACAAGATTGCGATCAAAAAAGATGAAATTGTGATATCAGGCCGATCAGGATACCGAGCCGAATTAATGAGGAAAAGTGACAAACTTCCAGATAAATATCACTTTTTCTTGGAAGAATTGTTTAGTCAGAAGGTTTAATTAGTGTGGATACATTAAAAAGGATCTTTAATTAAAAGATCCTTTTAGTGACGTATTTGATTCCTTAAAGCTTTGTTAGATATTAAAGATAAACGCCGATGCAACCAAGTAAGTTATTGAAAAAAGTATTCCTTTGTTAACAAATATCTCATCTAAGTTCTAAGCTCATATTTTGAAAAAACTCTTCTGAAAATATAAGAATAAAGAATAGCTAGTAATGCAAACCCGCCAAATGTTCCAAAATATAGCCCTGATAGAAATCCTATTGTTGAAGAAAAAACAATAATAACTAGAACTACTGTAGAAATTAACAATAATAAAAGATAGGAAAAATTAGAAAGCCCTATCAATAATGAATTTAATAGTGATTTTTTAATGGTATCTTCATATCTAGCCAAATAAGGAAAGATAAAAAGCAAGATACAAAGATAAACAAGCCCAAAAATGGTTAACATACTTATTAAGAATATCTTAGGTACTCCGCTTACATTTCCCAAAAGTATGATATTTGTAAGAAATAAAATTCCTACGGCTAACATAATGAACCAAACAATCGTACTTTGGGAAAAATTCTTTTTAAAAGATGTTATAAAACTCTTAACAATATTCTTTTCCTCACCTTTTACCATCTTTATTAAAATAGAGTATAAAGCAGTCATTGAAGCACCAATGGTTACAATTGGGATACAAAAGAATAAGAATAAGAAATTTAATATGACAATATCAACGGCTCTTGATAAAAATCTAAATAATGGGCCATCCAAATGAAATAGTTGACTCAACTTTTATATCCCCCTTCTTTCTAAAATACAGGTAACAAGAATAGAACAACAGTCAGCCCGACGTTATAAAGTAAGCCAACTGTTATTTTTCTTATCAATTACATTACATAAACCTTGACAATTTATTTAGCTTCTTTAAGACTTTTTTGATATCTGTCAAATGCTTTATTCTGAATTTTCATATATTCGTTAAGCCCCATCTTTTTTAATTTGGAAATATATGAATCCCACTCTTTTGTAGCTCCACCTTCAACAACCCATTTAGATTGCATAGAACTCACATATGAATCAATATCTGTGCTTAATGCACTTATGCGGTTCATCTCTTCTGCTGTATAAACAACATTTGGGTACTGTTCTTTTGCATACTTATTAATTTGTTTATCTAATTCAAGCTTCAATCCATCTCCGCCATTCGTTGGAAGTGTGACTTTTTCGTTAAATCCTTCTTTCACATATTTAGGACCAAAATCACGGAATGAATTAGTCCATGCAAATATATCAGCTGATTCACCTTCAGGAGCTTCTAAGACTTTATATGTGCCGTTCTCTTGTTTTTTAACTCCTGTACCGAAAGAGCCGTAGAAAGTTTGAATACTGGCGTCTTCTGTATAGAATTTATCTACCCATTTCAATAATTTAGCAGGATTCTCTGCTGCTGTTGTGACCATAAACTCGTTTCTAGAGTATACTGGTGCATCCGTCATTACATACCGTTCTCCATCTGGGCCTTCAAGTGCAGGTAATTGAACATACTCACTTGCATTTGGTCCAAAATTGGCATCGGGTGTCCAACCAGAAGACACTCCAACCAAGGAACCTTCTTCACTTTTTCGTTTTGCTTCAGCCATAGAACTATCTTGTGTAAATAACTCTTTATCGATTAGCCCTTCTTTATATGCTTGATGCATCCATTCAATTCCTTCTTTAAAAGCATCATCAGTTGGGATATAGATTGGCTTTCCATCTTTTACAGTCATAGTAGTTGAATAACTGCCTTTAGGTAAACCAAAGGGTAAGATATAACTCATAACATCACCCTGATAAGCAATTTCATCATTAGGGTCACCATTTCCATTTGCATCTTGCTCTTTAAATGCTTTTAAAACGTTATAGAATTCTTTATATGTTTGAGGCATTTTTAGCCCTACATTATCCAACCATTTTTGATTTATGTACAACGAATTCCCTGCAATTGGTCTCAATGGTAGTTTCTTTGGCAAACTATAAATATGTCCATCAGGAGATGTAATCATTGCACGTAAAGCAGGATCCTCATCAAATGCAGCTTTTAAATTAGGCATATTCTCTTCAATTAAACCTTCTAACGGGATAAACACGCCTGAATTCTTAGCTATATCTGAATCACTCAAAGAAATAGATCCCCAAAATGCATCAGGTAAATCTCCTCCAGCCATTAATATCGATTTTTTGTCTCCCCATTCATTATTAAGATAAATATCCCAATCAATTGAGATTCCAGCTTCTTTTTCAGTCTCTTCAACAAACCCTTTTAAAAAGTTATCACCCCAGTCCGACCAACGTACTGTTGCAATTTTATAGGAACCATCTTCTTTGGATTCCGAACTCGAGGAGTCTTTACTACAACCTACTATTAAACTAGCTGCTAGTGTGACATTTAATACCAATCCTAATTTTTTCTTAAGCACCTTTTTTCCCCCTATACCTATTCTTTAATTGAACCAACCATAACACCTTGATTAAAATATCTTTGTAAAAATGGATATAAGCACATAATTGGAAGAGTCGAAACGACAATTGCTGCATATTTCATCATCTCTGATAATCTCCTTAATTCCGATGCTAATTCTCCTGATGCAGTTCCGAGTAAAGACTCATTGGCTATCAAGATTCTTCGTAGTATCAGTTGAAGCGGTTGCAGGTTTTCATTTGAAATATATATCATAGCATCAAACCAAGAGTTCCATATCCCTACGGCTGTCCAAAGTCCGATGACGGCAAGAATTGCTTTTGACAAAGGTAATACCATCGTTAGGAAATATCTAATTGTGCCACAACCATCAATCTGAGCTGCTTCCCAAAGACTTTCAGGAATATTATTTTTAAAGAATGTTTTTACAATAATAATATTGAAAGCGGAAACAGAAAAAGGTAAAACTAAAACCCAAAATGTATCTAATAACCCTAAATTTTTCACTACTAAATAAGTTGGAATTAAACCACCACCAATGAACATTGGGATAATATAAAAGGCAGAAATCCATTTCCTCCCAAATAAATCTTGCCTTGATAAGACAAATCCAGCTGGTATGTTTACAACTAAGCCAATAAACGTTCCGACCAAAGTGTAGATAATTGTATTAAGGTATCCTCGCCAAATCATCTCTTGTTTTAGCAATTCGATATATCCATCTAATTTCCATTCTGTTGGCCAAAACCACACATTTCCGTTAGAAACATCAGCTGGATTACTAAATGAAGCAATAATAATAAACCAAAGAGGATATATAATCATCAACATCATCAGAATCGCTAATCCATATACAGATAAATCAAAAGCTTGATCTTTCCAACTCTTTTTCGTTTTAGATTTCTTTTGAAACTTATTTTTCATTAATATTTGCATAATCTTACCTCCCTTCTACAGCAAACTTGTTTTAGTTAGTTTCTTAGACAACCAATTTACCAATAGCAAGATAATTATATTGACTACTGTGTTAAATAATCCGATTGCTGTTGATAAGCTATATTGGAAATTTTGTAAACCTATTTTGTAAACATACGTTGATATAACTTCACTTCCAGTTAAATTTAACGGATTTTGCAGTAAGAGAACTTTTTCAAATCCTACATTTAATAGACTACCTGCTCTTAAAATTAATAAAATCATTGCAGTAGGTAGAAGTAATGGTAAATCAATATAAATAATTTTTTGCATTTTACTTGCGCCATCCATGATAGCAGCTTCGTAATAGGTTGGATTAATTGCTGATAGCGCCGCTAGATATATGATACTGTCCCAGCCAACATGTTGCCATACATCACTCCATACAAAGATACTGCTAAACAATGATGCATCTGATAAGATATTTGGCATGGTAATTCCTATTAATCCTAACAAATTCGAAATTAGTCCATTACTAGGTGATAAGAAAATCAAGATCATACCACACATAACCATCGTAGAAATAAAATGTGGTAAATAAGTAGTTACCTGAAACACCTTTTTAAACATACCCATACGTATTTGATTACAAAGTATTGCTAAAGCAATTGGCAATGGAAACCCCACCAAAATGCTGTATAAGCTGATATTTAACGTGTTTTTTATTGTGAGATCAAATTGGTATGAGTTAAAGAATTGAATAAAATGTTTAAAACCTACCCAAGGGCTCTCCCATATACCTAAAGCCGGGGAATAGTCTTTAAATGCAATGATTAACCCATACATAGGTAAGTACGTAAAACAAACTAATAATATCATTGAAGGAAGTAGCAAAACATATAATGGCCCACTTTTCTTTAACTGTTTCACTTTTTTAGAAGTTTTGCTTTCATTCAATATAACTGTCTTATTGATAATTTTTTGTGATACAATTTTATTTTCCAACTTTCTCCCTCCTTATTTGGTAATTTGATAGTATATTCAATTGTTATTTCCCCCTCTTTTGTTGGATAGCTTCATTATATGGTAGCGCATACAATGATAAATAGTAGAAAGACGTTAAGTCATTTATACTATTCAGGTAAAAATAGATTATTTATCAACTGAAAACTGAAGAATTTAGCACTATTCAGTCCTATTACGTCAATCTAAACGCTTTCTTGACGGTTTTGTGCTAGAAAATGTAATTTTATTTTATATAATGTAAATTAAGGTAAGTACGGGAGCTGAATAAATTGAAATTGTATACCAGAAAAAACTCTTCACGTTCTGTGAATTATTATTCAAAAATTTTATTCATCATTTTAAATACAATATTAATAATTAATATCTTTGTTAGTTTCTTCACTATTTCTATTACGAGGCAACAGAGTATTGATTATATTACGAATACCGTTAATCTCTATTTAAAAGACACATTAAGAAAACTAAATGCAATTGATCATTTTATGATTTGGACTGTAAAGCACGAACCCTTAATTAAGAATATTGAAAATGCTCAAGATATGTCAGAATTACCTAAAAGTATCAGTGATTTTAGGTTAAGAATAAATGATTTTCAATACTCTACCGGTAAAGAGTATCAATTCTTTTTAGCATTAAAAAAAGAGAACTACTTTTTTAATAGTTCTCCCATTGAAATGAAGTATTCTGAATACCTTAAAATAAAAGAATTCTTTTTAACAAAAATACCGACTTTGAATAATTATGAACATTTAAATACTTGGACTCCCCTAAGGATTAACAATAAATACTATCTATATCATTTATTAGAGTACGAAAATAGAATGTTTATTTCATTAATATCTGTAGATGATATTCTATTGCCTCTAAAAGACATAGACTTAGGTCATAATGGAACCATCATAATGGAACATGGTAAATTTGGCTTTTTGTCTGGCTCAAATCAAATAAATGTATTTAATAAGGAAAAATCAAACAATTTATTTAATAGTTCCCTATTATTTAAAGGAGACAATACTTCTTTACCATTTAATTTACATGTATCTATTGATCATTTTAGTGCATTTAAAAAAGTTGTTATTGCTCAATTTGCTCTTATAGTTGCCACAATTATTATCAGTTTAATATTATTCTTGATACTTCGCTATATAAGAAATAGAGTAATATCGCCGATCCAAAAGTTTTCTGAAAATCTAACTGATCTCAATCAGAATAATGAATCGATTGATTTTGAGAGTAGCAATATTACGGAACTTGAACAAGCCAATGTACAATTCAGGGGTTTAATAAATGAAATAAAAAATTTAAAAGTAAATATTTACGAACAAGAAATTGAAAAGAAGCAAATTCAAATGGACTTTATGAAATTACAAATCAAGCCACACTTTTATTTGAATTGTTTAACGACCATTTATAGTATGGCTCAAATGGAAATGTATAAAGAAATAAAAGAAATGGCATTAACAACATCCAAATATTTCAGGTACTTATTTCAAACAAACCAGAACTTTGTAAAACTTGAAAAAGAATTAAACCATATTGATGATTACTTATCTATACAAAAATTAGTACATGGAGACGCTTTTCTTTTTGATATTTTTATTGAAAATGAGATTGAAAATACGAAAGTTCCGCCTTTAGTGTTGCAAACATTTATTGAAAATACGATGAAATATTCTGTTTCTTTAGATGAACAAATCAAAATTTCTTTAAGAATAGATTACATAGATAACAAAAAATTTATTAAAATGACTTTAAAGGACAATGGCCCCGGATTTCCTCCTGATATATTGGATAAGCTCAAGAATAATATTCCATTAACTAATAAAAATGGTAAACAGATTGGTATCAACAATGTTATTCAAAGACTCGGGCTACTTTATAGTGGAGAATTTTCAATTGAATTTTCTAATCATTTTGATGGTGGAGCTGTAATTGAGCTAATTATACCTTACCTTATTTATGAGGAGTGAATAGTATGAATGTATTGATTGTTGACGATGATCGATTTGTCGTGTCAGCTTTAAAACACAAAATTAGTTGGAATTCTTTAGGGATTTATCAAATTTACACTGCTTATAATATTCGCCAAGCGAAAAAGATATTTGATGATTACCCAATCCATATCTTAATATCTGATATTGAAATGCCACAAGGTAGTGGCCTAGAATTATTGGCTTGGATAAGAGCAGAGGGGTTCAATGTACAAGCTATCTATTTAACTAACTTTGCTGACTTTAACTACGCACAAAAAGCAATTGAACTTCAAAGTTTTGAATATTATCTAAAACCAATTGAATTCGATAAACTTGAATTAATTATAAAAAAAGCAGTAAATAAAGTGAAACTAAGTCAAATGAAAGAAGATGCTATAAAGGTTGGACATTACTGGCAACAAAACAAAGAAGAACTAGTAGAGCATTTTTGGCACACTTATTTAAAAAGCAATGATTCTTTGACTAGTGAAGCACTTCAAGAGCAACTAAAAATCAAACAAATCGATTATTCAATGGATGATTATTTTTTGCCTCTCTTACTTAATCTGTTCCCATATACATTAGTTAATAATAGAGAAATTAAGTCGCTATTAGATACAGAAAGTGATTTTCAAAATAAGTTAAAGCCTATAATTAATGAAACGTTTAACAATGACTCCTTCCGTTTAGATGGTTTACTGATATTAAACAAAAATAAAGATGAGTATCTCGCCATTTTCAAATTATTAGATTATACTTCTCAAGTTTCATCGGCTGAGTTGATTTTTTCCTGTAATCAATTAATTAAAAGCATTAATAACAAATTAAACTGTGATGTTCAATGTAGTCTCGGAGTTATAGGTCCTATAAGTAACATTCAATATGCTGTAAAGGAACTTCAAATTATGAGGAAAGAAACTGTAGATTTTAGAAATAAAGTCTTGCTCTTTGAAACTTACAAAAAAGATGTGCCAAAATATGTCGAGCCAAATTTACAATTATTAGACTATTACCTCGAAACTAGTAATAAATTAAGTTTCATTAATAAATGCCATCAATATCTCACAAACCAATTTGATAACAATGGGTTAAATTATCATGTGTTATCTAGCTTTAGACTAGATATTGAACAGTTAATTTATACGCATTTAAAGAAAAAAGAAATTCTTGCAAATAAGTTATTCCAAAGGGAGATTGGTGACTTTTTATTAAAACAATCGGCTAGATCAATAGATGATTTAATAATATATATTTCGTATTTAATTGATGTATCTTTTGATTATATAGCATTTACTAACTCACAAAAATCCTTTGTCCAGACAATTTGTGATTATATTGATCAAAACTATTCAGAGAATATTACTAGAACGAACTTAGCGAAGATAGTTTACCTTAGCCCAGATTATATTGCGAGATTTTTTAAAAAAGAAACTGGAATTTCACTTATTAATTATATTATTAAAAAACGAGTCGATATTGCGAAAGACTTGCTCACAAACACAAATCTTCCCATTCATGTCATTTCTGATAAAGTAGGCTATGGAAATTATTCATATTTTACAAAGCTATTTAAAAAAGAAACTGGTTATACCCCTGTTGAATTTCGCAGAATGAGCGATTCAAGTAGTAAATACTAATTGTTTCATTAGTTCAAAATTAGATTTTAGAAATAGGGCCACAGACATCTCTTAAGAATTTGAATTTCCTCCTACTTTCTCTCTTTAAAACAGAATTCGCTAATGCAGCAAATTTTGTATCATTTGAACTATTAAAGCTAGAGCTGAATGATTATGTTCATTAGTTTAATCATGTAAGAGTTAACGGGAGTTAGATATATAACTCCCGTTAACTCTTATAAATTTTGTCCGACCTAGTATTGACATATTAAATTTTGATTCCTTAAACCTTTTTAGATTTTTTAGATATTAAAGATAACCGCCGATGCAACCAAGTAAGCAATTGAAAATAAGCTTACTAAAAAAACGAAGGATGCAAAAAGTAAAACATTGGCGTTTTTCTTTAGTGTGATTCCGCTTCGCGATAAGCTAGAGAAGCCTAATAGTGCTCCTCCTAAGATTGCTATTAATCCAAACAACGGATGAATTATACTTGCCATCCATATCCCCGCTCCAAAAATGATTAAAGCAAGAACTGGATTAAACATACGAGTTACAGTCATATCAACCCACCCTTCCTTCTATATAGTTACTATTTTAACAGAAAGTGGATGATGGTTAATAGAGGTCTTTTTGCTTTCTAACCGTTTATCTTATTTACAGCTACTTTTCGTTCTCCACGTAACTTATATGTTTTCCAACCGATATATAAAGCAGTGATAATTACAAAGCCAATAAGCAGTACGGATTGGTAATCTGTAATGATTTTAATTACAGTTTCCGTATCGCCATCATAAAAATGACCTATACTTAAAAACAGAAAGGTTGTCGGAGCAATTCCGGCCATGGTTAGTAATGTATACAAGCGAAGATTCATGTTGGAAGCGCCCGCTAGGAAAGGAACAACATTCCCTAAATGAAGAGGGCTTGAAATCATGACGCTCCAAATGCCATATTTGCTAAAATGAGCTTTCGCTTTTTTTAACCCTTCCCTTTTCGCAGGGCTTAATCTGTTCTCCAATGAATCTCCTAGTTTGTATCCAATAAAATAAGGAAGATAACTACCTACGGCATATAAGAAGCTGCCTAACAGAGAAATCACAACGATTTCAAACCAGGACAAATCTAAAATAAAGCCTACCGTTACGATAAAGAATGTTCCAATAAAGGGAAACGCGCTTCCTTCAATAAACAAAGAAAGGAGTACACCCCAAATCCCCCACTCTTCTACAAAATTTAATATAATTTCAGTCATACGATCTTCTCCAACTATGTTTTGTATGTACTAAGTATAGAGAAGAATTCAATGTTGAAACAGCAGCCCCAGCATCAATTTCAACTACGTCTTAGGTCTTAGTCAACGTTTAATTGTTAAGGGAGTTAGCACTTCAATATAAGGACATACAAAAAAGAACCGCTGGCTATTTCTATAAGCCATCAGCTCTCTTTTACTATCTTTCAGCTCTTTTGGTTTCTATGTTAGAACACAATGAATACCGTTTTCGTTGAAGGCTAGTGGTGGAACAGTTAACAATTCAGCTTGAATAGTAGAAGATGAAGGTAGTAGAAGAAATGAATTAAGCGGTGTTTCTTAATGAACGTTTCTCCTATGCTCTCAGCTCATAATTGAAAAGCTGCTGCAAATAAAAGTTTTCCGTTTCTTCTCGTTTCCCAGTCAGGTATTCTTCTAACCCGACTTCTGTTAATCGAACAACTCCCTCACTTTTCACCCCGGGCATTTCTTTTCCAATGTCCATTACCATGACTAAATTATAATGAGAGGGCGTTACGAGATAGCGTGCAACCGTCACATCTTTGCGCTTTCCTACATGACCATAGCGTAATACGACTTTCCAATACTTCCATTCCATAAAAGCCCCTCCTCAAAATGTTAGTTTATTTTCAAGCTTTCATTGTTGAGATTAACTTTGTAACCACTTTTATATTTCAGAAAATTCAATCTTTTAATAGTTAATTCCATTATAAACCAAAAGACTTATTATCTCAATAAATAATCACGAAAAGAAAAGTTTATCGCTTTTCTTTATAAAAAAACCCATTACCTGCATAAGGCAATGGGTTCTCTTCTAACTATAGTATTCTCTCAATTATAAACTGATTCCTTCTCGCTCAAGCCAAGCGTATGTGAAGTTGATGCGTAAATCTTCTCAAAAAACGCTGGATTGTCAGAAAGCGACATGCCGTATGATGGAATCATTTCTTTGATTTTTCGCTCCCAAGCGTTCATTTGCTCTGGGAAGCATTTTTCTAACACTTCAAGCATGACGTGAACAGCAGTTGAGGCTCCAGGTGATGCACCTAAAAGTGCGGCTACGGTTCCGTCTGAAGAACTTACAACTTCTGTACCAAATTGCAGCGTTCCTCTTCCGCCAGCTTCCGTATCTTTAATAACCTGTACGCGCTGACCAGCTACAACAATATCCCAGTCTTCTCCTTTTGCATCTGGAATAAATTCACGCAGCTCTTCCACACGCTTTTCATTAGACAGCATAACTTGTTGAATTAAGTATTTTGTAAGGGCCATTTCTTTAACCCCAGCAGCAAGCATTGTTAGAATATTGTTTGGCTTCACTGAGCCAATAAGATCTAAATTTGAACCTGTTTTTAAGAATTTCGGTGAGAACCCGGCAAATGGTCCAAACAGCAGCGCTTTTTTGTTTCCAATATAGCGCGTATCTAAGTGAGGTACTGACATTGGTGGTGCACCCACTTTTGCTTTTCCATACACTTTGCCATGATGCTGCTCGATAACCTCCGGGTTGTTACAGACCATGAAGAGTCCACTTACTGGGAATCCACCGATACGCTTTGACTCAGGAATACCTGTTTTTTGTAAAAGCGGTAAGCTTCCTCCACCAGCTCCAATAAAGACAAACTTAGCTTGATGGTATTCAGTTATGCCCGTGTTTAAGTTTTGAACTTTAAGCTCCCAAAGTCCATCACTTGTACGTTTAATGTTTTTCACGCTGTGTCGATAGTTAAGCTCTACATTTTTGGTTTTCAAATGGTCAAATAGCATGCGCGTTAAAGAACCAAAATTGACGTCTGTCCCTTCATCAATTTTAGTTGCCGCAATTGGTTCAGTTACCTTACGACCATTCATAATAAGTGGGACCCATTCTTTTAACTTGTTTGGGTCATCTGAAAACTCCATTCCTTTAAATAACGGATTCTTTGAAAGCGCTTCAAAACGCTTTTTCAGAAAGGAAACATTTTGATCCCCTTGCACCAGGCTCATATGCGGAATTGGCATGATAAAGTCTTTAGGATTACCAATTAAGTTGCTGTTTACAAGGTAAGACCAGAACTGCCTTGATAATTGAAACTGTTCGTTAATCTTTACTGCCTTCGTAATATCGATAGATCCATCTGCTTTTTCAGATGTGTAGTTCAGCTCACATAATGCAGAGTGCCCCGTTCCTGCATTATTCCATTCGTTTGAACTTTCTTCTCCCGCGTCTGTCAGTGACTCAAATACTTTAATTTTCCACTCAGGTGCCAGCTCTTTGAGTAACGACCCTAAAGTCGCGCTCATAATACCGGCGCCTATTAAGATAACGTCTGTTTTTGTCTGTACGTTGCTCATGATAACCTTCCCCATCCCCTAAATTTTCAAAAAAGATGTAGATGTTCCCTTTTTTAATTAGCTATGCTGAGACGTGATGTTGGAACCTATCTTTTTTGCCACTACTATAACTATATCACAGTCTAATTGTATGATGATTAGAAACTATTCAAAAGTGATGAAAAAGTAAAAAAATTTCGCATCTAAAACACCAAAATCACTTTTAAATAGGGTGTTGATAATAATATCATACTACAACTGTAGCATCTTTTTCCAAACATTTTAAGAAGTAAAACGTCTTTTATGTGCATTTTGTGCATTTTGTTCATTGAATTTTGTCGTTATCTAGTAATCTTCTACATAATCAGGTAGAATATAGAAAATATTAACACTGGAGGTTCGCATGAGTGAATTAAATATTGATATCGTCTCCCTATTTAGCGTATTCACAAGGGCATGGTCGCTCCACTCTAGCTCAAAATGGACGAAAGAAAACCCAGCCAAAGGTCAGTGTGGGGTCACATCTTTAGTAATCCACGACTTGCTTGGAGGAGATATTGTAAAAACACCTGCTGCTGGAGGTTGGCACTTCTACAACCGGATTAATGATGAATACCATGACCTAACCGCTTCGCAGTTTGATCAACCTATACCGTATCAGCATATTCCTTCAAGTCGCAGTGAAGCTTTTCAAGATACAAATGCCCAACAGTATGTCTACTTGAAAGAACAAGTTAAAATAAACCTTCTACATAAATGGGGTGAAGTAAGTGAATCGTGCTCCTATTATCCAAGGTGACAAAGTAATGCTTCGTCAACCCATTGATCGTGACGTTGATGATTATCTTCAAATAGAAACACATCCAGAGCTTGTCCGTATGTATGGCGGTACCTCATCCGATATTCAGCCCAAAACAAGAGAGCGTGCATTAAAATTTGTCGAAGCTATTCGTAAAAACAAACTTGAATGGTGCGTAGAATATAACGGCCGCTTCGTTGGTCAAGCCAGACTTGTGATGAATGAACGCGACAACCGTGCCCGCTACGCAATTGGCTTATTTGATCCGTCCGTTTGGAATCAAGGTCTCGGCACTGAAATTACGCGCCTTATCTTACAGTACGCTTTTCACGAACTGAAGCTGCACCGCATTGATTTACGCGTACTCGCTTTTAATAAACGTGCTATTGCGTGCTATCAAAAGTGCGGCTTTATGCAAGAGGGCGTTGAGCGTGAAGGTGCGCTCATCAACGGCGTATACGAAACGGACATTATCATGAGTATACTAGACCGAGAATTTGCTGGTTCGCTGTTATAGATTACAGTTACTATTAAATTAATTATGCCTAGCCTACTCACAACATAAAGGATTTTTCTAACAGTTATCTAAATAAATGCTTATTAAAGTTAAAATAAAAACTTATCAATTGGTAGCTATTAGTGGAGGACAAATGAAAAAAGTAATTGATATGATTGATTCAAGCACAAAGGTTTCCGGAGTGTCAAAGCTCCAATTGAAAAGAATAGAAAAAGAATTAGGCGCTTTATTCCCAGATGAATATAAAGAGCTTTTTCTAGAAACGAATGGCGCAATATTTGGTAATTGGGTGCTATTTTCTCTTCCAAGCGATGAACAGCTAGCAGTTTCATCTGACATCGTAAAACACAACACTGTAAAAAGACCTGAACACATACCCAGCGATATGATTTGTATTGGTGAAAACTCAGATGGAGATAAATTATGTTACCGTGTTAGGAAAAAATTTATGCAGGAACAGATCTATGTTTGGTATGCTAAAACAACAAAAGTGGACTGTAAATCATTAAATTTATTTACTTTTATCGATTGGCATGTGCCTAAAGCGTATACTAAGAAGCCCAAAGTACTTGGGAACTTTACAGTAACTAGTGGAGAGTTCATTGTTTCTGATCCATATTATATGCCAAATGAAGAACGGGAACTTCAAATCAAGCTGACCAATGTAAAAAACGGAAAATGGACGGCTGCACTATCATATACAGCAGAAGAAGTTGTCAAACATTTAACGGTATATCACGGAGAAAAGAAGCCAGCTGGAAAATGGGCTCTTTTTGACAAGTTAATTGGTGTTGACTCTGCTCAAGCTGGAATTTTTGACTATGCATCGTTGATCAGTAATGAAGTAAATTACGTAGAGGATATAGACGCTTCAGGTGTGCAAGGAATAGCAGTTTCAAACGGCGCAGTCTCAACATCTGGTTATGGTGACGGAATGTACGAAGTAAAAGTAAAATATAATCGCCTAAAAGAAATTGTTGGCGTGATGATTATTTTTGAAGATGAGGAATAACCATCTTCACTTTCTTACAAGCAAGTACTATTAAAACGCAAAAAGGACGCTAAAAAATAGCATCCTTTTTGTGTTTAATTTCAACTATACTCGCTTACTTATTATGTATATGTTAGTCGCTTTGTTTATCAGGTGATATTTGCAGCTTCTCCAATGACTCTATCTGTTCATCAATTCCGCCCAAATCCTGCTCAATATCTGTTTTTAAACTATCGAATCGCTCCGAAATATCTTTTTTCATTCTCTCTAATTCTGCGATAATATCTTTCATCTTTTTTCCTCCGCTTTTCGTCAGTCTAACTCAACGTTTTTTGCGCTGATACCAAATAGTAAACCCGTAATTTTAAAAAAACGTTATGCTAAGAAGTAAAATTCCAACCATTATTTAAATGGGGAAACTTCCTAGGATTGGCTTATTATTTATCATTTTACAATTTTAGCATAAGTATCTCTTGTACAGTATGATTCAATTGAACCATATCATCTTACTGTGATAAGTAGTTCAATTCCCTTTTGTAAACTTAAACATACTAGCCAGCACATGATACCTATGGCTAAAGCAGCTATAAGCGGAAGTTGATGCTTCAATGCGATGAAGACACCAACAAGCATGACGATAGTCGCAGGCAAGCCAATAATAACCCCCCATATAAACTGCTGAAGCTGAGCGGATGATTGCCCTTGAACAGTTAACCAAACTACGCTTAGCAAGCTGACTAGCGGAAGCGCAGCTAGAATGCCACCGTACAGAGGAAACCTCCTAGCAAGTTCGGTGATAAGTCCTATGATTAGCGCAGAAGTTAAGATTTTAACGGCCGTATACATCTTTAGCTACCTCGCTTAGTTGTTGAAACACATGCATTACCTTTTCTTGCTCAGCAGAAGTGAGTTGATTAATTACATGCTCTAGCTTCCCACTGTCTAACTGCGTATTTAAACGCATAACTTCTTCTCCTTCTTTCGTTAGCTGAATAGTAACAACTCGCTGATCTATTGATGACCTCGTCTTAGAAACCCAGTTATTTTTCTCCAGCTTCTTGATGTGTTCAGAAGCTGTATTATGAGAAATTGAAAATCTCTCTGCAATGTTTCTCACAGTTAATGCTCCTTCTTTTTCAAGCGTTTGTAAAATGCGGACGCTTTGATGTGATATCTTTTCATCGTGCTCAGGTCGTAAATAATAATAAATTGACGTGAAGTGTTCATTTAGCTTTTCCATGTCTGATACCCACCTTTATATCGCATAATAAGATTATATCTGTTAATACGATATAAAACAATAAAAAATGAACCTTCACTCCAATGTGAAAGCTCTTAAATGATAAAGAAATAGGCACCAAATATAAGTGAAATGATAATAATAAATACTCCAAGAAGTATCATACTGATGACGGGAGGACGAAATGTTTGATTATTGATATCTTTAATTTTTTTAACATATACAGCTGCAGATAAAATGATTGTAACAATCCCTACAGCTACAGATACTAGGCCAATTAAAGTTGCCAGTTGATTACCTAGTGGTGATAACGTTGATCTCATTGTAAAGTGTAGATTCGTTACTAAAAATCCTACACCAATAATTGAAATAGCCGTTCGGATCCAAGCTAGAAACGTACGCTCATTGGCGAGATGCTGCTGAATATACTTTGAATCTTTCGTTGTTTCTTTAGCTTTTATATCTTGATTATTCATCTCATCCCTCCTCCTTTTGATTGTCCTAGTAGCTTTAGCTTTTCTTGGATGTGTGGAATAAATTCATTTTATACCCATAAGGGTATATTGGTCAACAGATAAATTATTACTATGTTTCATTCAAGGTATAGATTTCATCTATTCCTTTTTCTACAAAATATGTATATTCATTACTTGTTTGTACATCTTAACATAGTGTACTTATCAGATAAGGAGTGATATGATGTTTTTCCACATAAAAGAACTTCAATATAAAGCAAAACCTACTCAACCAGATCCCGTTTATGCAAAAAAGCTCCAAGAAGTATTAGGTGGACAGTACGGAGAAATTTCTGTTATGATGCAATACTTATTCCAAGGTTGGAATTGTCGAGGAGAACAAAAGTATAGAGACATGCTTCTAGATATCGGCACAGAAGAAATTGGTCATGTTGAAATGCTGGCAACGATGATTGCACAGTTATTGGACAAAGCACCAGTAGAAGAGCAAGAACAAGCAGCTCAAGACCCTGTTATTAAGAGTATTATGGATGGAATGAACCCGCAGCATGCAATTGTAAATGGTTTAGGAGCGAGCCCGAACGATAGCACTGGTTATCCTTGGACTGCTCGCTATACCATTTCTAGCGGAAACTTATTAGCAGATTTTAGAGCAAATCTTAACGCAGAAACACAAGGAAGACTTCAGGTCGTTCGTCTTTATGAAATGACAGACGACCCGGGAGTTAGAGATATGCTTTCTTTCTTAATCGCTCGAGATACCATGCATCAAAACCAATGGGCGGCAGCTATTGAAGAGCTGCAAGCAAAAGAAGGATTTGTTGTTCCTTCTACCTTTAATAAAGAATATGAAAAGCAAGAAGTATCTCACCAATTCTTGGATTTTTCTAAAGGAACAGAAAGTAAAGAAGGCAGATGGGCAAGCGGACCTTCCATTGATGGCCAAGGAGAGTTCACTTATGTTGAAGATCCTAAAGCAACTGGTCAATCTCCAGTGCTTAATCCAGCTCCTGGTTATATTCACGGAACACCGAAAACAAAATAAATTAAAAGAGGCTGGGACAAACCCCAGCCTCTTTCCTACTTACTTAAAGTTCTTCTCCATTACTTTCAATCACGCGCTGGTACCAATAAAAGCTATCTTTTTTCGAACGATCTAGCGTTCCGTTTCCTTCATCGTCAAGGTCCACATAAATGAATCCGTAGCGCTTTGACATTTCGGATGTAGAAAAGCTGACTAAGTCGATCGGTCCCCAAGCTGTGTAGCCAAGGAGCTCTACTCCATCGGCAATCGCTTCTTTCATTTGTTCAATATGCTTTTTCAAGTAATCTATGCGATAGTCGTCATGAATTCTGCCGTCTTCTTCGACGTTATCAAATGCACCAAGTCCGTTTTCCACAATAAACAACGGCTTTTCATAGCGCTCATAAAACATATTCAATAGGGTGCGCAAGCCAACGGGATCAATCTGCCATCCCCAATCTGATGCTTCTAGGTACGGATTTTTTAAATTAGTTAAAATGTTGCCTACTGCTTGTTCACCAGCTGTTTCAGGTCTTGCTGACACCGTTGACATATAATAACTAAGCGAAACAAAATCTACAAGGTTGTTCTTTAAAATATGCTCATCTTCTGGATGGATATCAAGCTCAATATCGTGCTCTTTAAAGAAGCGATTCATGTATGTTGGGTAATGCCCCCGCGCTTGAACATCCGTAAAGAAAAACGTCTTGCGCTGATCCGTTAACGCCGCTTGTACATCTTCCGGGTGCGGACTGTCTGGATAATTAATCATTCCAAGTACCATACAGCCAATTTGAGCATCTGGATTTATTTCATGGCATGCTTCTACTGCTTTTGCGCTTGCCACAAGCTGGTGATGAGCTGCTTGAAATGTTGCTTCTAATAACTTTCCTTCTTCAACCTGGTCTCGAAGCATACCTCCGCTAATGAAGGGACTCATTAAAATGGAGTTGATTTCATTAAACGTAATCCAATATTTTACCTTATCTTTATATCGTTCTAACACAGTTCTAGCATAGCGTGTAAAATGCTCGACTACTACGCGATTCTTCCAGCCTCCGTATTCAAGAGATAAATGTAGAGGCATTTCATAATGAGACAGAGTTACAATTGGTTCAATGCCGTTTTTTCTTAATTCATCTAATAAGTCATCGTAATAAGCTAGTCCAGCTTCGTTAGGCTCTGCTTCTACACCGTTTGGAAAAATACGCGTCCACGCAATGGAAATGCGAAACGTTTTAAAACCAAGCTCTTTAAATAACGCAATATCTTCTTTATATCGATGGTAAAAATCAATGCCATAGCGTTTAGGGAAATGTCTATTTTCTTCGTCTGCTAATGCGTCTTTAACTTCTTCTGATGTTGGGAAAGGCAGGTGGAATTTCTTGCGGTCTTCCGGTTTCACACGTTCGATTACGTCATCAACTGATAGCCCTTTTCCACCTACATCAAATGCACCTTCAATTTGATTTGCTGCCGTTGCTCCTCCCCATAAAAAGTTATCCGGGAACTTTAATGTTACGTTTGCCATATATGAGCACCACCCTTTTATAATCTAGTGTCATTGTATAAATTTTTGCTGTAAGAATATAGATTATTTTGCAATTTAGACACGTATCTCTCATAATGAAACTTGTTACATAATAAAAACATACTGTTACACAAGGAGATGACTTATGTTTTCAAGTGAAGTTATTTCAACATTTAACGATTTAGATTATAACGTCTACAATTATATTTTAAACAATGGTAATCAGGTCATCTATATGCGTATTCGAGACTTGGCAACAGCCACTCACGTATCCACCTCAACAATCTTACGTTTTTGTAGAAAAGTAGGCTGTGATGGATTTAGTGAATTTAAAGTAAAGCTAAAGCTGTATTTAGAAAGAGAAAGTGAAGAAGATGTAAAAGGAATGAAAGAGTTCGCGTATGAATTTATGGAGCGTACATTAAAGGGAAATCTTGATGAAGTTATTACCGAGGCAGCTCAGACAATAGCAAAAGCTCACCATGTTCTATTCGTTGGATTTGGAAGTTCAGGTATACTAGCGCAGTACGGAGCACGCTATTTTTCAAGTTTAGGAAAATTTTCAATTGCGATTAATGACCCCTACTTTCCCATTAACGCTCAGCAACTTGATAACAGTATCACGATTGCTCTTTCTGTGTCAGGAGAATCTCCTCAAACAGTGGACCAAGTTACACGGTTAAAAGAAGAAGGAAGTAAAATTATCAGTATTACTAACACAAAATCTTCTACGTTAGCTCATCTATCTCATATCGTCATTCCATACTACGCGACGGAAGAGCGTAGGAAAATCGCTAACCTACCACTCAACATCACTACTCAGCTTCCTGTCATGTACATACTTGAAGCAACAGCCAGAGAAGTATACAAGCTGACGTAATATGCGTCAGCTTGTTAAAAATAATAGTAAATCCATTCAGGCGTATTCACCAATGACTTTTCCCAGATAGGAATGTCTTCAATAATCTCTCTTGTGATCTTTCTGCTATCTTTCATATCCTGCTTCAGCTCTTTTTTCACCTGTTCAATAAAGTGTTGATCATAGACAAGGCAGCTTGCTTCATCATTTAAGTAAAAACTGCGCGGATCCCAGTTAGCTGTACTAACACTCGCTACCTTGTCATCAATAATCATTACCTTTCCGTGAAAAAAACCTTTCGTGTACAAATAAACAGCAGCTCCATCATTAAAAAGCTCTTCTATTTTAGGATAGCTAGGTGGCTTAGTAAACCAAGCGTCCGTATGGTCTGGTACAATTAAGGTAATTGTCACACCACGTTTTTTCGCATTTTTAAACGCATCCATTATTGTATCGCTTGGAATAAAATACGGAGTAGCAATAATGAGTTCATGTTTCGCTTGTTTTATCAGATCTAACACTTGATTTTCTAAGGTTTCTCCTGTTGCAAAAACAAGCTGATAGGCTGACTGGTTTTTCGAAGAAACTGTTCTATTTAAAGGATTGGGGCTTTTAGCATCTCCCGTATCTTCTTCCCAATCTTTTAAGAACTGCTTTTCAATTTCATACGTACCGTTTCCTTGAATACGAAGATGATAATCCCGCCAATATCCTAGCTTTTCGTTGTTGCCTAAATACTCTTCTCCAATATTAAATCCGCCAATATAAGACGTATGTCCGTCAATCGCAACAAGCTTTCGATGATTTCGGTGGTTAAGACTATAAAAAAGATGAGGAAATTGCAACGGTCGACTAAAAGCAAACTCAATGCCGCTCTCTTGCATCTCTTTAATTAACGATGACGAAATATCTTTCCCACCAAAGCGATCCACCGAAAATTTCACGTCGACGCCACGTTTGGCTTTTTCTTTTAGTAATTCAATAAACTTCATGCTAATTGGATCATCTCGAAAAATAAAAAATTGAAGGTAAATATAGCTTTCCGCTTCTTTCATATCTGTGAATAATGATGTGTATAGCTTACTTCCCTCAGGAAACATCGTTAGCTGTCCGGTATACGATGTAGTTTCTGTGTATGGATGAGCCTTCGTATACTTTTTATATCCTTGTTTTACATCCCATTGAAAAAACAGAAAAAAACAGGTAACCAAAAGGAATATAACCATTAATTTCTTTAACATGCCCTACCTCTTATATGGTGTAGATACATATAGAATGTGAAAGTGAGTGTGGTTTTATAAGCGGGAATATAAGGGAGCAAAAAACCACGGCAGTCGCCGTGGTTAGTTTAATGCACATTTTCAAATAATGTAGAAATGCGTTCAAATTCATCATCGTCTTCAATGCTAACCCATTCACCGTTTGATTCAATGTGAAAGAAAAAGACGTCAATATCTTCTTCCGATTCAATTAATAGCTCTTCAACAAACGCAACAGCGACGTAGTCTTTTCCATCTACAGTTAGCTTCCCTAAAACTTCAACATCCTGCTCTTGTTCATTTTCATCCACAATGGTAAAAATTTCACCTGTATTCACCGTTTCCATTTACATTCTCTCCTTTAAAAATATTTTGTCTCTACTGTTTGTATACCCTGTATCCATTGTTTCATTCAGAGAGAAAATATAAAAAACCTACTTATTTAGAATAAGTAGGACTTGAGAAACAAAGATTAATTAATAAAGCAAATGGTGAATTTAGTATAGCATAGCACAACACCATTTAGCTAATGACTTAAAGACTATAAAATGCGAACTTTAACCGTTTTACGTCCCCATTTTAAGGCTTCTTTTTGGTTTGGTATAAACACATCGATTTTATTTCCACGAATTGCGCTTCCTTTATCACCCGCAATTGCAGTTCCATAACCTTCTACCCATACTTTAGACCCTAGCTTGATTACTTTTGGATCAACAGAAATGACTTTTAAGTTAGGGTTTTTCTTTAAGTTAATGCCTGTTGCTGTAACTCCGCTGCAGCCTTTGCAACTCCCTGTATAAGCAGTAGCTGTAACCGTAAATTCTTTTTTCGCAGCAGGAGCAGACGCTTTTGCTGCAGGCTTAGCACTCGGTTTAGCTGCTTGTGGCTTAGCCACTTTTAACACTTGATTCGGACGAATTGTTGCTGATTTTAAGTTATTCCATGACTGGATGTCTTTTACTGACACTTTATGTACAGAAGCAATTTTATATAATGTATCTCCACTTTTTACTTTATATGTAGTTGACGCCGCAGATGTTGCAGTTGCTGTTCCAAACAATGATAATAGAACTAAACTTGACGTAATAATTAGTTTTTTCATCAAAATTTTCCCCTTTTTCCAATTCAGTAAATAAAGAATACTATAGTTTTATTACAGAATTATTTCAAAGGGTTGTTAGTTTTGTTACAACTTGTCTAAACGATGTATTTTATGTCATATAAATTAGTTCTAACGACTCTTTATGATTAATTTAAAGCTTTTTTTATTACATCACTATATCATTTTTAATCAAATAGTCCCCATTTTGTTTTCTTTAAACACACTGCGTGTAAGATCAATAAAGGCTTGTAAAGGTGGTGTCATTACTTTATCTTTATGCCATGCTATGTGAGTAAATATAGGTGCTAAATGCGGATGCCAAGGAATCTCTTTCATTTTACCTGCTTCTAGCTCTTTACGAACTGCCATGTCAGGCAAGACAGCAATGCCAATTCCAATCATCACACATTGTTTAATGGCTTCAATGCTGCCGAACTCAAACTTATTCAGTGGGTGAATCTTTGCCTCTGCGAATGCGTCTTCTAAAAGGGTTCGATATGAGCAACCTTCTTCGGTAAGCAAGAACGTCTCCTTTTCAAGGTCCTGCACGCTGAATTTTTTACGCTTCTGAATTGGATGATCAGGAGCCGTCACAATTTTAATCTGTTCTTGAATTAACGGTTCGATGGTAATCATATCGTGTGTTTTTGCTTCATCCATGATAAACGCAAAATCAAGTACCCCTTCAGTTAGATGCCTTCTAGCTCTCTCATCAGAATGAGCAGGCTTAAAAACAATCTCCATATGAGGATACTGCTTTTTAAACTCTAATAAGACAATTGGAAGTCGGTACGTACACTGACTTTCCTGTGCCCCAATAGTGAGCTTACCAAAAAATGCAGTTCCTCCTTTTAAAGCCGTTTTTGCCTCTTCTTGTAGAGTGACCATCTGATTTGCATATTGCTGAAACTTACGGCCGGCTTCTGTTAAGACTAATCGTTTTCCTAGTCGTTCAAATAAAGGTGTTTCAAGTTCTGCTTCTAATGCCTTCACTTGTGCCGTTACGCTTGATTGCGCAAAGTTTAACAACTGAGCTGTTTTGGTAAAGTTCAGCGTATCCGCTGCAAGAATAAATGTTTGAAGTTGTTTACTATCCATTTCTCGCTCCTTATAATCGGTTTTATCGATTGATGTTATTAAAATAATTCGTTTCAATGATTAATTAATTCATTATAAAATGGTAGTATAGAAATCACAACTACGGAGGAATGAACCATGAGTATTGCTGTTTTATATGGAGGAAATCGACCAGGTGGTAACACCGAAACATTAACTAAAAAAGTCATAGAAGGAATTGAAGTCACAGAAATATATTTAAAAGATTACAGCATTCACCCAATTGAAGACATGCGTCACGATGAAGCTGGTTTCCCGGAAGTCAACGATGACTACAATCACGTTATAGATGAAGTATTGCGTCATGGTACGCTTGTTTTTTCGACGCCGATTTATTGGTATACGATGACTGGTGTGATGAAGAATTTCATTGATCGCTGGTCACATTCAATGCGAGATGCAAACTATCCAGAATTCAAGCCACAAATGGCTGACAAACATGCCTATGTTGTTACGGTTGGAGGCGACAATCCATATCTAAAGGGACTTCCTCTTATTCAACAGTTTCAGTATATCTTTGATTTTATGAATATGAACTTTCAAGGTTATATCATTGGAGAAGGAAATAAGCCAGGGGACATATTAAGCGATAAAAGAGCATTATTTGCTGCTGATGAAATGAATAAGAAGCTAAAAAGTCACGTATAAACCCTTTATAATCTGCCCATGCTGTGGATAAAAAAAGGTGTGAAGGTATGGCTTCAGAAAACGTCACAAAGCTCATTATCCAGCAGCCTCAGCGAAACCGCGTTGCAACGCTATCACTTTTCTTTGGGGTGTTTGGCTTTTTACTAGGCATTATTCCCGTTATCGGCTGGCTAGCAATTCCCATGTTACTACTATCCTTCGTCTTAGGACTTGTAGGATTGTTAGGGAAAGTAAACAAAGTGGCTGCGTTTTCAGGTATTATGCTAAGTACTTTGATGATTGCGTATAAGCTTTGGTTTGTTCAGTTCTTTCTATTATAATGCCCAAACAAAAAAGTGAGCAATGAGCTCACTTTTTTTGTTTTAGGAATAAGAAAATATGTTGAGAAGAGTATGTGTGAAAATGAATGTAATTCATCTATATATATTCGTATATCCTGTGCCTTTTACTAAGAAGATGCTAGTAAAGCTCATTTGTCGGGGAGACAAATAAAACCAAACAAAAAAACATCTGTTTAGTTAAGATGTTTTCCTATCGTTTATTGCACTTCGTCTTCTTCATTCTTTACATATTGAAAGAATGAATCAATCATTTCGTTTAAAAAATCATTGCGATCATCAAAGTCCATGATTTCAAGAAACTCCACTAACTTCTTATCTAACTTAACGGAAGCTGGGGAATAATGCGAAGGTTTTTTCTTAGGAGTAAAAGGAATCACATTATCTCTATTTTTCATAAAACACCATCCTTTTAATATGCTTTACTAGTGTAAGCTTTCTATAAAAGAAAAGCAACCTCGTTTTAGGAAAGAAAGGCATTTTTATTTTTATGAAAAGGGTAGTTATTATGAATAAATTATGATATTGTGGAAAGGTTTTAAGTGCTAAGGTTTTGATATAATATTGTTTATTTAGAACATAGTTTAATAAAATAATTAGTCCTAAAAAAAGAATCAGTATTAACTCACTGATTTTTACTTTATTTGAAGAGTCATTTGAACGGTTTGTAGGAGATGCCCATCAAAATCCTCATCAAACTCATCTGTAACTGAAAACCCTTGTGTACGATAAAAGGACATGCCGTTTTGGTTTTCGCGCTCAACATGGACAATTACTTTTTTGACATGACGGCTTCCTTTTTCAAAAAGTGCTGTGCCAATTCCTTTTCCTTGATACTCTGGCAGTAAGTAAATCGCCAGCAGTTCGCTGTCCCCTTTTTCATTAACTGGCGTAAAGCTTGCAAAGCCTACTACTTTCGTTTCTACGAGCGCTACCCACAGCTCCGACTCTTCCATCCGCTTTTTCAACATGTCTGTGCTATATGCAGCTCGCAAGAAATTGTTTTGTACGTCCAAAGGGATAATGCCTTTATATGTATGGTGCCAACTTTCTGTGGCTACTTGTTGCACAGAGTGAATATCTTTCATTTTCATCTTTTCAATTACATGCTTCCTTTTGTATTACTTCCTTTCTTTGTGAAATTACATTTATCTAATTATAAAAAAACTGCCGAAAGGAATCACTTTCGGCAGTTTTTTTATTCAAACGTGTATTCAACCGTCTGTTCAGGTGTAATTTCGTTATAGTCTTCATCTTCAGTATAGCCGAAAACTAGCTTAACAGAGTTGATATCTTCATTTTTTAAAACAAAACCATCGGTATATTCTTTTTTAACTTTACCGATAAACTGTGAATCTGAATCTCCATCATCAGAAATAAAATCTTTGAGCTGTCCATCGATTTGTTCACCTTTATCTGTAACAACATTCATAATATCGTACCATTCAATATTGTTGTCAGATGTATTTTCTGCAGTGTAATTAACCTGAACGTAAGAAGTTTCTTCTGGGTTAATTTTTGTGTCAGCCATCCACTCTAGACCTTCAGCAAACTCTTCGTCTAGATCTGTTAATTTAATTACTTTAATATCTTCAATTGTCACTTTTAGTGGTGAAATATCAACTGTTTCGTTTACTTTTTTTATTTTTAAAAGTTCTGCCGTAGCACCGTCTTCTTTTACCTTTTGACCAGGAACCTTCAGTATGTAATTCCCGCTTTCATCTTTCTCTGGTTTTGGAACATTATTCTTTAATGGTTGTTGCTCCGATGCCTTTGGCTCTTCTTTTATTTCTGCTGCACTATTAGAACTATCAGAATTGCTACCGCAGCCAGCTAGTAATCCTCCTACAATTAAACTTGATGTTAGTATTTTTAAAAACTTACTCATTACGTATATTGCCCCCTACATAAACTTTTTCACAGTGAAACATTATACTTTGTAAATATTTCTATGTAAATATATTTTTACAATAAAACTAAAACTTTTAGCATAGATATATTTTCATAAGCAAGTTAAGAGGGGGCTATTCTTAACTGTTAACTACCTTCACACCCGTTCCGTACGCCACAATTTCAGAAGCGTTACTGGCAATAGCTGAACTGACTAAACGGAAGCCGACAATGGCGTTTGCGCCCTTTTCTTCAGCATCTCTAACCATTCGGGCAACCGCGATTTTTCGAGCATCATCCATCATTTCCGTATATTCTTTAATTTCTCCCCCTACGATATTCTTTAAGCCTGCTAAAATATCACGACCGATATTTTTAGACTGCACCGTACTTCCTTTTACATACCCAATTGTTTCTGTTACTCGATAGTTTGATACATTATCAGTAGTCACGATAATCATTTGGATCCTCCTCTTTTGTTTTCCGTTTTTTTATAATCAATAAAGGAACTAATAGAATAATTGCTGCCACATAGTAGATAAAAGCCTGAAGGGCGAGCTTGGCATCTATAAATAAAAGAACAATTCCCGTCAGCTGTGCAACAACAGCAATAGTAAATATAATTAAAATCAGTTTATTCATGGAGTTTACTTCCCTGTGTTTGTTTCGTAAGCCAGCTTTTGATTACGTCCCGTAACTCTGGAGCAATTGGATCTGAAAACGTCTGCTTATATTGCTTCATCAGCTTCAGCATGGAAGGCTCTTGTGTTTGTATCTTTAATACGTGATTCATATCTTTAATGATTGTTGTTTCAATCGTAGGAAACTCATCCAAAGATTGAAGTGCGTTAGGATCTGCCTGCACATCCTTTGAGCCTGTTATAGCTAAAATGGGTATCGATAATTTTTCATAATAGTGATGCGGATTTACCATCATATGCTCTCTCCACCATGCTGCATTCATGCGAACAAGCTGCACGCGCACAACGTCTTCTTTTGCTTCTTTAAAACGCTTTAAAAGATTATCAGCTTTTTGTCGGTCTTTTTCAATAACCTTTAGCTTTTTAAATAACCAACCTTTAAACCCGCTTTGAGCCGCAATTTCTTTATAAGCGCGTTCCCGCTGATACTCAGTTGCTTCGATGAGGTTTTGCCCTGCACCAGCTAGCAGGATTAATCCGTTAGCCTGAAGCTCTTCAGCAACCACGGTCGCAATTATTGCTCCTTCACTGTGTCCTGCAATAAACAGTTGCTTATCATCTACTTCAGGTTGACTTTTTAAAGCATGAAAAGCTTCTTTTGCATCTTGAATGAGGTCCGTTAGCGTTGTTTTGTAAAACGCATCAAGATTTCGCTTGTCATAACGAAGCGTAACGTAGCCCATTTCTGTAAAGACAGCTGCTAAATCACGATACACGTTGCTCGCAAACTTTTTGGTGTTTCCGTTATAGTCTACTGGACCACTCCCACTAATAATTAATACAGCAGGTTTCTTACCTAATTTCTCCTCAGGAATTGTTAGCATGGCCTTAACAGCTGTAAGCTGAAGTTCTTTTTCCCGCATCTTAGTTCTCTCCTCTTTGACGTTCTGGAATGAATGAAACAGCCATCGTACGCTTACGACGATCTTCTCGCGGCTTAAACTGATACTTACCTACCAGCTTTTTATAGTCTTCTAAAAACGCCTGCTGCTCACTGTCGTTTAAATGAAGGGGAAGCTGGTGATATCCAAATCCATCTTTCTCAAAGTTAACGTCGCCTTCTAAATATGCTTCAAACTCTTTGGCGAGCATTGTGTAAAAGTTCATAAAGTGCTGTAAGTGCTCTTCTTTTGTTAAATGCTGGACTTCATCTCCTGATAAGATAGCACTCGCCTGTGCTAATGCGTACGTTTTCTCAACTGTTCCTCTAATCTTTTGTTCTTTAATTACCTCAACAACTTCTGCTTTTTTTAACGTGTTCAAGTGGCGATACAAGGTTGCTTGAGGAACATCTTGAAGATACTGAAGTAGCTCTTGTACTGTACAAGGTTTACTGGCTAACTCCTGTATAATTCGCATTCGGATTGGATGTAAGATCGCATCTGCTTTTGATGAACCCATCTTAATCTTCCTTTCATTATTATCATATATGATAATAATAGCACATAAATGATAATAATCAATGATTATTATCATTTATGAGAACATTTTAATTCGTTAATCCGCTTCTTTTTGTTATAGTGATTATTTAGAACATAGTTTTATTAATAAATATACTTCAAAAAAATACCCGCTAGCTAACGGTGCTAATGGGTTTAGGGCGTTTCTTTCATATCTACAATTATTAAGTGATCATTTTCATAGTTTGCGGTATATGACTTGTTAAACGTCACTGTTTGTAAACTTTCCCCCTCTTTTGTTTGTTCAAAAGACTCTTCTACTTTAATTACATAACCATCATCTGTTTTTTGGAGGTCCATTAGCTTGACATTCAAAAGTTTATACGAGATTTTCTTTGACTTTAGCTTATTGATTTTTGCAAGCTCTGCATTGTATAAAACACTATCTTTTTTTAAAAAAGAACTTACTTCTTCAATTGACCCTGCTGTCACGGCTTTGGCATAAGCTTCTGCATATTGCTTTATATACGAGTGGATATTTTCATCCGCTGCTTGAACTGGAGGCTGTTTAATTGGTTGTGATGGTTTCGGAGCAGTCACCGTTTCTTCAACTTCTTCCTTAGAATTTGTGGGTGGAGCTTGCTTTTTCTCATCTGCCTGATCTTGGCATCCGGTCAATACAGCTGCTAGAGTGAAGATACCTATAAAGTGCTTCATTCTTTGCACACTCCTTTCTTTTTCATTATTTTCCATCCTACGTGATTTGATTCCTGCTTCCGAAGGCAAGAAATAATAAAAAAGCCCAAATCATGTGAGATTTGGGCTTTCAATGAATGCTATTTTTTATGTTGTTGCTAATTCTTGTACTTCTTTTACTCGTTGTGCAAATTCCTCGTCTGTTAAGCCGTGCTCTTTTACATAGCGGTTGCGAGGATTTACGCGACACTCGTGAGAGCAGCTGCGTAAATATTTGTGCTCGTTTTCTTCAGAAGCTAAAATCTTACGGTTACACGCTGGGTTTGCGCAGTTTACATAGCGCTCACAAGGTTGGCCGTCAAAGTGATCTTTACCAACAATTACGTGTTCTTTTTGGTTTACCGGAACGCTGATACGCTCATCAAATACGTAGCATTGTCCGTCCCATAGTTCACCTTGCACTTCTGGGTCTTTACCGTATGTTACGATTCCGCCATGAAGCTGACCTACATCTTCAAAGCCTTCTTCTTTTAACCAGCCTGAGAACTTCTCGCAGCGGATACCGCCTGTGCAGTATGTTAAGACTTTTTTATCTTCAAACATTTCTTTGTTTTCACGAATCCATTCTGGAAGCTCGCGGAAATTACGGATATCTGGGCGTACTGCACCTCTGAAGTGACCTAAGTCAAACTCATAGTCGTTTCGAGCATCAATTACAATCGTATCTTCCTGCTGCATTGCTTCAAAAAACTCTTTCGGACTTAAATAGTTGCCTGTTGTTTCAAGTGGGTTTATGTCGTTTTCAAGACGTAATGTTACGAGCTCTGGACGATGACGAACGCGTAATTTTTTAAACGCATGCTCATCGGCTTCATCTATTTTGAAGACCATTTCGCTAAAGCGAGGGTCTTGCTTCATTACTTCCATGTAGCGATCTGTTTGTTCTACTGTTCCTGAAACTGTTCCATTAATTCCTTCAGAAGCTACTAAAATTCTTCCTTTTAGTTCAAGCTCTTCGCATAGCGCAAACTGCTCATCGCGAAATTCCTCTGCGTTTTCAATTGGAACATACATGTAATAGAGAAGAACTCTATAAGGTTTGTTAGTACTCATTTTTTGTTTCCACCTATCTGTTCATATTTGCAAGATATAATGCATATAGGTTGTTTTACATTGAAAATCTTACATTTACGTTACGATGTGTAACCTTATATATAATACTAAAAAAAAGAACATCTGTAAAATCAAATGTTCTTAATTCGAAAATTTATGGTACTAAAATAAGTTTTCCTGTCGTTTTTCTTCCTTGCAATAACCGATGAACATGCGCTGCATCTTCAAGTGGATACGTTCCACCAATCAGCAATTCAAGCTCTCCGTTTTTCATATAAGTTAACAGCTCTTGTAAACTTTGCTGATACAAACTAGGCTTTGCCATCATTTGTGGTAAAAAGAACCCCATTACGGACTGGTTTTTCTCCATCAGCCTGCCTGGATTAAATTTCACAGGCTGGCCGCTTGCCATTCCGTAGAATACAAGACGGCCAAACGGTGCAAGACACTGCAGAGAATCGTAAAAAATAGACCCTCCAACCATTTCTAGAATTACATCGGCTCCGTGCTTTGTTTCTTCCATCACTTTGTTTTGCCAACCTGCTTCCGTATAATTAATAAGAACGTCGGCTCCTAGACGCTTGGCAACAGCTAGCTTTTCATCTGAGCTCGCTGTAGCAATTACGTGAGCACCAAATTTTTTCGCAAGCTGCACAGCAAGCGTGCCAACGCCTCCTGCAGCAGCGTGTACCACAACGGTTTCTCCTTTTTCAATTCGCCCCATCGTTTTTAAAATGTGATACGCCGTTAAGCCTTGAAGCGGTAAAGCAGCTGCTTGCTTAAGGTCAACTCCATCTGGCAGCGGAATAAGTCCTCTTGAATCTGCAAGCGTATACTCAGCATATCCAGTTGCTCGGTGTGACCCAAGCAGCGTAACAACTTTCATTCCAACTTTTATTCCTTCTACTTCTTCACCGAGCTCAACAACCTCTCCTGCCACTTCAGAACCAGGAATAAATGGAAGCGGCGTATCAACAACGTATGCCCCTTCTCTTCTAGCAGTATCAGCGTAGTTAACACCAATTGCTTCTACTTTTATTAAAACGTCCTTCTTTTTTGGCACAGGTCTTGCCAAGTTAATCACTCTAAGCACATCTGGACTACCATATTGTTTGAATTGAATCGCTTTCATTTTTACTCCTCCTTTTTAGTTAACACGTATAACGACCGCTTTCAATTAATTCATCTGCGACTCTTCGCGTTTTAGTAAACGTGCCTTCGTATTGAAAATCGCGCATTAACGTCTGAAGTTCATAATGAAGAGCTTGATGCTTTTTAGCAGTAGCAATACCGTTAATAAGCTGCGTTGCTTCATCTCTTACCTCGCGCATCGTTAAATCCACTACTAGCTCTGTCAGATCAACTTTCAGCTGTTCGTTTTCTTTCCCATTCTTCCTGACTGCTTTTTCCGTTCGGATGACGGCTGATTCCATTGCATATAAACCAATAGCAAGGTTTGAAAGCTTCATTAAGGCTTCCTGCTCGTGGACTATATGCTCTTTTGCTACTTTTAATGCTTCACTTAAAAGTAATAGAAGAAGATAGCGCACTGTGTGAACAGCTTTCTTTTCAAGAGGAAGGAGGTGATTTTCTTCTTTTATAGCACTATATGCTTGTTCAACCGTTTCCTGATTTAAAACCAGCTCACCACTTTTCACTTTTCGCAGAAAGTGCGTGGGTAAGACCAGTCTGTTAATCTCGTTCGTTCCTTCAAAAATTCGATTAATACGTGAATCACGATAAACCGATTCAATTTCATAGTCTTGAATAAAGCCAGCTCCGCCGTGAAGCTGAAGGGCTTCGTCCACCACCGTGTCGAATGCTTCAGAACTATATACTTTACACACTGAGCACTCCATCGCAAACTGTGCTAAGCTTTTTGCAGCTTCTTTCGGATCATTGTTTTCGTAAGAACCTGCCAGCACGCTTTCTAATAAGCCGCCCGTTCGATATTGTAATGATTCAGCAGCATAAATGCGGGCATTCATCAAAGCTAGCTTTTCTTTCGTTGCAGGAAAATGAGCGATAGCCGTTTGAAATTGTTTTCGTTCTTTCGTATAAGAAAGCGTAAGCTCTAGCGCATGTTTTGCACCTCCTACACATGCAAACCCAAGGTTATAGCGACCGAGATTTAACACGTTTAATGCAATGACGTGCCCTTTGCCAACTTCACCTAGTACGTTGTCAACAGGAACTAAGCAATCTTCATAAATAACAGGGCAAGTGGACGACCCTTTAATGCCCATCTTTTTTTCTTCGGGTCCAATAGATAAACCTTGAAAGTTTTTTTCGACAATGAAAGCTGTAAAATGCTTGCCGTCTACTTTTGCATACGTAATGAACGTGTCTGCAAACGCAGCGCTTGTAATGTATTGCTTGGTTCCGTTTAGAATGTAGTGCGTTTTTTCATTATTTAACACTGCTGTGGTTCGAGCGGAAAGCGCATCTGACCCAGCTTCTGGCTCCGTTAAACAGTAAGCACCGATATATTCACCACTTGCAAGCTTTGGCAGGTAGCGTTTCTTTTGCGCTGTTGTTCCAAAATACGTAATCGGAAGCGTTGCAATGCACGTATGATTTGCGTGAGCAACTCCATATGAGCCCGTTTTCCCAAGCGCTTCGCCGACGATTCCTTTCGTTACTTTATCAAGACCAAGTCCTCCATATGCTTTGGGCACGCTATGAGCCAATAAGCCAATCTCTCCTGCTTTTTTCATCAGCCTTACCACTAGCTCAAAGTTTTGTTCATCAATTTTTTGTTTATAGGGATATACGTCTTTTTCGGCAAACTGACTAGCAGTTTGGGCAATTAGCTCTTGCTCATTTGTTAAGTCTTCTGGGGTGCATGCATCAGACGCAGCCTTCACTATGAACGTACCGCCAAACGACGATAATTTTACGTCTTGAAACATTGTTTCCACTCCCTTTCCTAAACAGTTTGTAAATAATTCTGTAAAAACGCACACACATCATCTGGAAGCGGTACGCTTTTTTGCAACTCAAAATCAAAGTGGACAAGAACGGCTTCGCCTCTAGCAATTAACTCACCTGTCTTACTGTCCGTAATTTCGTGACCGATCGTAAAGCTTTTATGACCGATGCGCGTTACGTACGTAGAAACAGCAAGAGTTTGATTAAAATACCCTTGAGCAATAAAATCACATTTAGTGGAGGCAATTAAATATGCCCACTTGCTTGAATCCATTTTCACGCCCATTTTTTCAAAGAAATCAATTCGAGCTTCCTCTAAATAAATGAAGTAGCTTGTATTGTTAATGTGCCCCAGTGCATCCGTCTCGCAAAATCTCACTTTAATTTTCGTATCGCTCATGTTTAACCTCTCCTCTTCTTTGGTGATTGCTCGTTATTTTTTGATATGCTCTTTTTCATACGTATAAAACCCTTTTCCTGTTTTACGCCCAAGCTCTCCTTTTTCTACTTTTTCTTTTAAAAATTGAGGAGGCAAATCGCTTGGATCTCCCGTTTCTGTATAACGTTGATTCATTACGTAGTAGCCAACATCAATACCGGATAAATCCATCAATTCAAATGGTCCAATTGGATGATTAAGTGCTTTTTTACAAATTAAATCAATATCTTTGAAGTCCGCATAACCATTTTCATAAAGAAACATCGCTTCTTTATGAAGAGCGCCTAGAATACGATTAGCGACAAAACCAGAGATCTCTTTTTGAAGCAGAACTGCCGTACGGTTCATTTGCTTACATACGTTCATGGTAATCGCCGCTGTTTCTTGACTTGTTTCTTCACTCATGACAACTTCTACGCAGTCCATGACAACTGGCGGGAAGAAAAAGTGCATATTTACGACTTTATCAGGTCGAGTCGTTGCGGAAGCTAGTAATGAATTAACGATTGTTGAGCTATTGGAAGCTAAAATAGCGTGCTTTGGCGCATACTCATCAAGTTCGGCAAATACGCTTCTCTTTACTTCAAGCTTTTCAACAACCGCTTCAATTACAAAGTCAGTAGCAGCAACAGCTTCTTTTAAATCGGTCGTATACGATAGCTTAACAAGCGCTTCATCCTTTTGCTTTACGGTTAATTTACCTTTAGCAATCCAGCGATCTAACAGCATATGAAGCTGGTTTCTTGCATTATTGAGTGAATGTTCATTCATATCATGAATCGTCGTTTCATATCCTCCTAAAGCCGCTAAGATGGCAATTTGATGACCCATTTGCCCCGCGCCTACAACTGTTATATGCTTAATAATCATCTTTCTATTCCCCTTTCGACTGTAGTCCATCTACTAGCATATTATAAAAAATCGCTGCTACTTCTTTTGCTGAACGTTCTCCGCTTGGCTGGAACCAGAAATAGCTCCAGTTTGTGATGCCTAAAATTCCAAGCGTTACGATATCAGCTGGCAAGTCATTTCTAAATTCACCGGCTGTTATTCCCGCTTCAATTAAATTTTGAAGATTCATTTTAAACTGATCACGCTTTGGCACAATGCTTAAAAGGTGGTTATCACTCAAATGGCGCATTTCGCGAAAAAACACTTTAGCTCGCAGTCCTTCTTTTTCAATATCGTAAATTAATTTAAAAATCATCTCATAGAGTTTTTCTCCGCAAGACAGCTCATCAGCACGCAAAATGGTTTCTTGGTTTTCAACTAAGTGCTCAATATACGAGCGGTGAATATCAAGCAGCACTTCTTCTTTGCTTTTAAAATAATAGTAAAAGGTTCCTTTGGTCACGTTCAATTCAGCTGCAATATCTTGAATGGACGTTTCTTTAAAGCCTTTTTTCGCAAATAGTAAAATGCTTGTTTCCATGATGCGTTCTTTCATTTTCTCCGCCGCCTTTTAAGATTTTATAAAATTATGTTGCGAGCAAACCACCATCTACAACTAACACATCACCTGTGACGTAATCAGAGGCTCTTGATGCTAGAAAAACAGCTGCTCCCTTTAAATCAACGTCTGTACCAAAACGCTTGAGCGGCGTTTGTTCTAAAAAGTAATCTCTTCCTTCTCTCATCGTCATCGCCGCCATTTTCGTGGGGAAGAAGCCTGGAGCGATTGCATTTACTTGAATGTTATGCTGTCCCCACTTTACGGCTAAATCCTTCGTGAACGTAATAAGTGCTCCTTTACTTGTATTATAGCCAATAGAATTCATGTATTCGGGATGTGAACCCCCAAATCCAGCGACCGATGCGATATTGATAATCTTCCCTTTTTTAGCACCTATCATATGTTTTCCAGCCTCTTGAGCCATTAAAAATGTGCCTGTTACGTTTGTTTGAAGCACTTTCTGCCAAGCTTCTAAAGGCATCTCTTCCACCTTTGATCCCCAGGTTGCTCCGCTGTTATTGACTACTATGTCAATTTTGCCAAATCGGTCAACAACCGTATCCACAACGTTTTTAACATCTTCTTGACTTGTAATGTCACACTGCATTGCTAGTGACTCAACGCCTAACTCTCTCAGTTTTTTGGATACGCTTTCACAAGATTCCAACTTTCGAGAGCAAACGATAACGTGAGCGCCCGCTTCAGCTAATCCGGTTGCAAACTGTTCACCAAGGCCTCGGCCTCCTCCCGTTACGATTGCGACCTGACCTGTTAGGTCAAAGAGCTCTTTCACATGCATCTCTTTCCCTCCTCGCAGAATTGGCTATACTTACTAACCGGTTGGTATGTTTCATATTTATCATATACCGAATCATTTTATAACAGCAAGTATTTTTTAGAAAATTTAAACAGTTATTATTTTAAAAAAGCGACTCCTTTTTGATAAGGAGTCGCTTTTCGATTTAAATATTAAAGAAAATACCTATTAATGAATAGATAATAATTGTTGAAAATAACACCGTCATATGAATTAGTGAAAAAATAAACATTGATTTTGCCCATTTTTCTTTATCCATTTTTCGGTACCCCGTAATGCTAAGCACAAACCAAGCTACGCTTAATAGCAAGGCAACGAGCATTAAACCTATGCTTAACGTTCCGAATAAAAAGCTAATGACAACTAAAATTGCGAGGTAAACATTTGTTTGAATGTACGTGCGTTCAAACCCTTTAACTACTGGAAGCATTGGTACATTAGCTGCTTTGTACTCATCGTGCTTACGAATCGCAATGGCATAAAAGTGTGGCATTTGCCAAATTACAGTTACAACGAATAATCCTATAATAGCTGGATGAGTCACGTCTGGATAAATAGCTGCCCATCCGATTAACGGAGGCATTGCCCCTGAAATACTTCCGACTTCTGTATTATAAATTGTGCGGCGCTTTGTCCACATTGTATACGGAACCACATAAAAAAACAGCCCTAGAAATCCTAGCAAGGCAGCGAGTGGTGTCGTTAATGCAAGAGCTCCAATTCCCAGAATGGCCATGCTGCTTGCAAGTGCTAATACAAATGTTGGTTTCACTTCACCGGTTACAGTCGGTCTGCTTTTTGTTCTTTCCATAATAGCATCGATGTCGCGATCGTAGAGGTTATTAAAAGCCCCAGCTGCGCCGATCACAAGGAAAGAGCCAATAAAAGCTAAAATAATTTCAGGAATATTATCAAACAGACTCATGTCATATGTGTACAAAGCTAAGGTTAACCCGGCAAACATAGGTATTAAATTAGATTTAATAATGCCTGTTTTAATGGTTTGGGATAAAATCGCCACAAGCGTTTGCTTTGGTAACGATGCTTGTTCAGCATGATGATTTGTTTTTGTAGTACTTTGCATGATTGTTTGTTTCATTCCTTTGTCAATTTTACCGCCTTTGCAGTAAAAAAGTAGTTTTAAGTAGTCTCCTACTCCATGCTCTTCTTAAATAATAACAACTCACTATTTATTTGACTAACTTCTAAGAAGAAGTTCACAAAAAATACATTTTTGTACAAGTGTTAACTTATTTTAGTCTTTCTATTCTTTTTAACGTTAACAAACCCTTAGTCACAAAGCAGTTCTAATGAAGCAAGACGAACATAATGATTTTATTTTATCATAAAAATATTCATTTCGGATAGGTATTCATAGCATTTAATGACAAAATTCGACTTTTGTTCACATTTTCACAACAGAAAAAAGCGCAGAATAATTTCTACGCTCACAAAATATCAATCCATATTTTAATTGCCGTTGCTAAAATTAATAGTGCAAGAGCGATTTGTAAAACCTTTGTCTTGATTTTTTGCCCTGCCTTTGCTCCAAGAGGAGAGGCGATTAAGCTTGCAATAACCATAATAAGAGCTGGACCGTAATCAACTTGCCCAGTCGTTACTTTTCCTACCGTTGCGCCAATTGATGAGATAAACGTAATGGCTAGAGAAGAGGCGATTGTCATACGTGTTGGAATTTTAAGAACAACAAGCATAATCGGTACCAATAAAAAGGCTCCCGCTGCTCCGACAATACCAGATCCTACTCCCACAATGAAAGCTAAGCCAGCAGCTAACCATTTATTAAACGTTACTTGATCAAGCGGAAGGTCATCAATGCCTTTTTTCGGAACAAACATCATAATGGCAGCCACCAGTGCTAAAATGCCATATACAAGATTGATTCCTTCTTCTGACATCATTTGTGAGCCAAACCCGCCAATAAAACTACCAGCTAAAATGCTAGCACCCATGTAGAGGATAAGATTCTTATTTAAATAACCTCCTTTTCGATACGCCCATACGCCCCCAATTGTCGCAAAGAACACTTGGACAGCGCTAATTCCTGAGACTTCATGTGCTGAAAAAGCTGTAAGACCAAGTATCGGAGGAATATATAAAAGCATTGGATACTTAATAATTGAACCACCAATTCCAAGCATTCCGGATAGGTACGAACCAATAAATCCAATTAAAAAAATTACGGTGATAAACCAAATATCCATACATTAAACTCCTTTCATTAAAATAAGAGAACCATGCATGGTTCCCTTATCCGTGATTCCTTTTATCAGATACAGAGCCTTATCGAACGGCACAGCGGTTTGGTCCGATTTCCATTTCGCGCTGCTTATCTTCATCTGGAGTCATTTTCCCCATATTTGTTTGACGAATTTCTTGATACGCATTTGGCTGAGGAGGCAGATTCTCCGTTACTAACTTACGGAATTCCTCTTCATCCTCAATGTTTAAGCCGTGATTGTTTGCATATAGCTCATAAAGCGGTTTTGCTACGCTTCCATCTTCATTTAGCTCATCCATAATCATAAAATGAGCCGGCAGAACAATTAATTGATCTGATAGGTTACGATAGCGAGCGTATAGACTTTCACGAAGATCAGCTACCCAATCTTCAGCCATACCAGCTAAGTCAGGCCGACCAATTGAATCAATAAATAAAATATCTCCTGATAATAAGTAGCGATTATCAACGATGAAAGATGTAGATCCAATTGTGTGACCTGGTGAATAAAGCGCGTGAATGTGAATCGTTGTATTTCCGATTGTCACGTCGTTACCGTCTTCAAGCGCTTCATATGCAAAAGTGACTTCTGTTGCGTCTTTTGGCGGCAACCAATAAGCAGCTCCTGTTTTTTCTGCAATCATGCGTCCACCTGAAATGTGATCTGCGTGTAGGTGCGTATCAAATACGTGAGTAATCTTCACTCCTAGCTCATCGGCAAACTGTAAATACGTATCCGTCATGCGTGTTGAATCAATAATTGCTGCTTCACCGTTTGAAACAACCATGTATGATAAACAGCCTTTACCGATACGAACAAACTGATATAGCTCTCCCCCGTCTTTTAATTCGCCTAGCTTAACTGGCTCTAAATGCTCACTCCAAGCGCGCATACCACCAGCTAAATAAAATACGTCTTTTCCTTCATCTGAAAGCATTTCTGCTACCATAATCGATGAGCCTTCTTTTGCACAGACAACTAATATGTCTTTATCTTGTGAAAGTTGATTTAGAATACCTTCTACACCGTCCAATAAGTCAAAGTAGGGAATATTTAAATACATAAAGTTTTCACTTTCAACTTTCCAATCTTGGAATGCATCTTCGTTACGAACATCTAAGATAAATAAAGCCTCTTTGTTAATTGCTTTTTTTGCTACCTCAGCAGCACTCATTTGATTTACTGTCATCCGAATTACCTCTCAGGGTATTTATTTTGATAAAAAAATTTATGCTAATGATTTCGTTTCTCCTGACCATTCACTCATACCAGGTACAACATTCTTTACGCTTGTAAATCCGCTTTCGCTCAGCTTTTGAGCTGCTAAATCGCTTCTGCTTCCTGTACGGCAAACAACAAATATCTCTTTACTTTTATCAAGCTCATTCATACGTGCCTCTAGGTCTCCTAGTGGAATATTAACGGCATTTGGAATATGACGGAATCCATATTCTGCTTCTTCTCGCACATCTACTATAAGAATGGATTCGTTAGCTGCTAATTTTGCTTCTAGTTCATCGTTGCTAACGAGGTATGGATATTTCTTTTCAACTGCTTCCTCATTAGATGATTTTTGCAAGAAGTGCTTTAACACATCGCCTTCTTCAATGACACCTAAATACTGATGACCTGTACGCTCTGCCCATGCCTGTAAATCCGCTTTTGAACCTTTATCGGTTGCCTGTACTTCGAGCACATGTCCTGCTTCTACATCATTCATTGCTTTTTTTGTTTTGACAATTGGCATTGGGCAAGCTAAGCCCTTTGCATCTAAAATAACGTTAGCTTTCATCTTTATTACCTCCTAGGGTATACTAACCTGTAAATTTTTTTATTCTGTCGGCCCTTCCCATACGAGCATACCGCCCGTCATGTTCTGAGCCTTAAATCCTTGATTTTCTAAAAAACAAACTGCCTGAGAGCTGCGCCCACCTGAGCGGCACACCACCGTGTACTCAACGTTTTTATCCAGCTCATTCATACGAAATTCGATTAACCCTAAAGGAATATGAAGAGCGTTAGGAATTTTACCTTCCGCTACCTCAGCTGCTTCACGCACATCAAGGACTGTTAGCTCATTTAATTTATTTTCAACTTCTTTTGCTAAAATCTCTTTCATAAATCGTCCTCCTTCATTAGATGAATAAGTTTACATTACCTTCTTCAGCATCTGCTAAATAAGCAGCTACACCAGCATAATCGATTCCATCTACTAACTCTTCTTTTTGTAATCCTAATAAGTCCATCGTCATTGTACATGCTACAAGTTTCACATCTTGTTCCTTTGCCATATCAATTAGGTCTGGTAATGGAACTGCATTATGCTTTTTCATGACGCTTTTAATCATTTTAGATCCCATTCCTGCAAAGTTCATTTTTGAAAGCCCCATCTTATCTGCGCCGCGAGGCATCATTTTACCGAACATTTTTTCCATAAATCCTTTTTTAGTTGGGACCATTGCTTCTTTACGAAGAGCGTTTAACCCCCAGAACGTATGGAAGATGGTTACTTCATGATCATATGCTGCTGCTCCGTTTGCAATAATATAAGCAGCCATGGCTTTATCGTAATCACCGCTGAATAATACAATTGTTGTTCTTTTCTTTACCATTTCTATGTCCTCCTTAAATTACTAATACCAGTAGGGGTATATTTTATTCTAAAAAAATTTAGCCTTTTTGAATCCAAAATGATAGTACGTTATCTGTTTCTTCTGCTTTAACGATTCTGTGTCCCATTGACTTCGCCCACGCTGTTAAGTCACTTTTTGCTCCTTTATCAGTCGCAATAACTTCTAATACTTCACCCGTTTGTAATTCGTTCATTGCTTTTTTTGTTCGTACAATTGGCATTGGACATGCTAAACCTTTTGCGTCTAATTGTTTTGTTACGTTCATTTCCCATTCCTCCATTTACCTACAGGGGTATATTTTATTCTAAAAAAATTAGCGACTTTTCACTAGTAATCCAACGGCTTCTTGGATCATTTCATCTACAGACTCGCCTGTTCTTTCTGCTTCAAGCGCACATTCTACTAGGTTTGTGCTCACCACAAGACCCATTGTACGGTCAATCGCTGATCGTGCTGCGGAAAGCTGCGTTATAACTTCCTTGCAGTCTTTTCCTTCTTCCATCATGCGCAAAACGCCGCGAAGCTGACCTTCTATACGCTTAACACGATTTTGAATTTGAGTCGTATATTCCATCAGCGTTCCTCCTTTTTTGAAGTGCTGTGTTTCGTTACTCACATAATATACCCCTATAGGTATAATTGTCAACATATTTTTTAAAACGATAAATGTGCCGACCATTTACACCTTTGTTAAAGCTTGATCATCCATAAAACAAAGCACTTATATCATTGATATAAGTGCTTCTAGGTTAAACGTCCTCATCTAAAAAAATACGGCTTCCGGTTGCGTTGCGCTGTTTTTGATACTTTCCTTTATAAGGCTGCTGAGCTGCTTGATCCATCTCTGCAAGCACAAGTTGGCAAATACGCCGACCGCTCACAAGCTTAATTGGCAACCGATTGGCATTATATAATTCCAGCGTAATTTGACCTTCAAACCCTGGGTCCACCCATCCTGCATTTTGAATGAACAAGCCCATTCGTCCAATGGAACTTCTTCCTTCTACAAAAGCAGTAACATTCTCAGGAAGACGAATGTATTCAAGCGTTGTTGCCAGCAAGAAGGAATGGGGTGGAATGATCACCTCTTCATTTTCAAAATGCTCATACTGTATTTTTTCATCTAAAGACATAAGTCCAACTTGATGTTCTTTCACCTTTAAGTAGCTAAATCCCAGGCGTAAGTCAACAGATGCAGGCTGGATCTGCTCACTTGTAAGAGGTTCAATGGATAGCTTCTTACTATGCAGCTTTTCACTAATCGTTTTATCTGATAAAATCACGCATTATTCTCCTTTTTATGCTTTCTGTAGCTCCCATGTAAAGGGATCCTTTAAATCCTTCCAGTTCCCTTTCATTTCTTCTTCTGTCAATAAACATGCATCAATTTGCTTCATAATTTGTTCAGGGTTTAAATCAATTCCAATAAAAACAAGCTTTGTATGGCGATCACCATATGTTTCATCCCACGTGTCTAGCAAATGTGGATTGGCGCGAATAATCTGCTCTTGTTCAAGGGCTGGAAGCGACGCTACCCAATATGACACGGGTTCAATACTAACAGATGGACCGGCTTGTGACATTAGAAGCGCAACGTTATTTTGCGTAGCACACCAAGCAATTCCTTTTGCTCTGACAATTTCTTTTGGCAGATTATTAACCCATGTCACAAAGCGCTCAGAGTGAAACGGACGCTTGATATCATATACAAATGAACCAATTCCGTACTCTTCTGTTTCAGGCGTATGCTCATGATGTCCTCCTTCTAATTCACGAAGCCATCCTGCTGATGCACTTGCCGTATCAAAATCAAATAAGCCCGTATTTAAAATCTCGGTAGGATCAACTTTTGAATGAGTTGTGCGAATGATTTTGGCAGTTGGCTGAAGTGTACGAAGCACTCCTTCGAGCTTTTGAAGCTCTTTTTCATCAACAAGGTCACACTTATTTAAAAGCAATACATCACAAAACTCAATTTGATCAATTAATAAATCTGCAATCTCACGCGCATCCTCTTCACCGAGCGCTTCTTTACGGTCTAACAATGAATCTCCAGATTGAAAGTCATGCCAAAAGCGATTGGCATCTACAACTGTTACCATCGTGTCTAATGTACAAAATTGTGTTAAATCAATGCCTAGCTCTTCATCTATATACGAAAATGTTTGAGCAACTGGAACCGGCTCACTAATTCCTGTTGATTCAATTAATATGTAGTCAATGTTTCCTCTTTGAACAAGCTTTTCAACCTCAACTAACAGATCTTCTCGAAGCGTGCAGCAAATGCATCCGTTTGACATTTCAACGAGCTTTTCCTCTGTCCTCGATAAATCCCCACCTTGCTTCACCAACTCTGCGTCTATATTTACTTCACTCATGTCATTTACTATCACCGCTACGCGAAGGCCATCACGATTCTGGAGCACGTGATTTAATAACGTGGTTTTCCCCGATCCTAAATAACCACTTAGTACTGTTACCGGTATTTTTTTCATATCAAATACCTCCTCATTAATTTAAATCGTAATCATTACGATTTAAATTATACTATACTATGTTTTTTTTGTGGAACGCAAGAAGTATTTGTGGAACGCCTTTTAACAATCAACCGCTTTCAGTCTAAAAAAAGAGTGTACATAAGCATAAAGACTCATTATAATTAGAAAGCATTTATACTTTTTTTACTAGAGAGGAACAAAGAAATGAAATCATCAACACCTTGTCCGGGTTGCCAGAAAGATATTACGGTTGAACACTTTGAAGAGTTTTCAACTCCTTTTACCATGGCATGCCCTCACTGTAAGGCTAAATTAAAGGAAACAAAAATGACGCCATTCCTGTTAGCAGGTGCCGTTATTATGGTTCCACTTTTTATTTTTCTTGGCATTTTTATAAAAGAGTTTCTAACAGGTTACTTTCCAATTGTGGAAAAAGTGCCGACCGCTATTGTGTTCTTGGCATTTGGATATCCTGTTTATGCCCTGTATGAATCAATGAATGCTAAAATTTTATTTACTAAAGGCAACCTGCAGCTGAAGAAGCGTGCTTAAACAACGTGGTGTACGCCACGCTTTTTATCTTGATAGCAGATCTATTCCGTTTTATAATAAAGCTAGTTACATACCTTAAAAGCTGCAATTCCTGCAGCAGGTGGATTTTTTACTGCTATTTTTCGCCACCCATCTCCTCGGAGATGGGTGGCTTTTGTATTGTTTAAAGGAGGATTTTTATGAATTTATGGTTTTATGCTCTCCTTGTCTTTTTAGGTGGGTGCTCGTATGGTGTTGTCTCAACTTTTGTGAAGCTTGGATACGCTGCGGGGTTTGGTGTGAATGCCTTAACAGGAAGTCAGTATCTACTAGGTGCACTTCTGCTTTGGATACTGGCTAGCTTTGTGCCCAAAAGTCCTCTTCGGAAAAAAAATTGGGCTGTTTTACTGCTCAGCGGGACGCCAATGGGACTAACAGGGATTTTTTACAACTACGCGCTTAGCTACATCAACGCGTCGTTTGCCATTATTCTTTTACTACAGTTCACATGGATTAGCATGATTTTACAATACGTGTTTGACAAGAAAGCACCTACTTCTAAGCAGCTAGTAGCAGCGGCTATTATTATGGTAGGTTCACTCTTAGCATCCGGCGTTGCTGAAAGTACGATTGCTTTTTCAGGTCTAGGAATACTCTTTGGTCTGCTTGCTGCCGTATCGTTTTCATTTTTTATCTTTTTTAGCGGACGCACGTCTATTTCGATTCATCCAATCCGCAAAAGTGCCATCATGACAACCGGTGCTGCGCTTCTTATCTTTATTGTTATGCCACCGACGTTTATGGTGGAAGAACTCGTATCTACACATCTATGGATGTATGGGCTATTAATGGGGTTATTCGGGTCATTGCTTCCTCCGATTCTGTTTAATATTGGCATGCCAAAAGTCGGTGGAAATCTTGGTGCTATTCTAAGTGCTTCAGAACTGCCAACCGCTGTGTTTATGTCCACTTTTGTGTTACATGAATCGGTTGCTTCTATTCAATGGATGGGCGTTATTCTTATTTTAGTTGGCATTGCTTTTCCAAGTTTAAAGCGTAAAGAGCGCTATGAAGTTCGTCTATAAAAAGAAAATATTTACAAATACTCACCCTTCCCTTATAATAATTGGAAAACAAAGGTAAAAAGAAGGTGCGTTGTTGAGAAAAAACATGATGCTCGGGTTGCTTACTGCCATTATACTCTCAGCTTGTAACAGCTCTACAGTAAGCATAAGTGAAGTGAAAGGCGCTCCAAAGTCTATTGAAAAAGAAGCAAAGGCTGCATATGATCTTCAGCTCATTCAAGACGGTGACAATCAAACGTATCTTGTTTATCAAACATCTAAACGAGTATCAGCAGACCTTAAACAGAAAGATGACGTAATCACCATTGAGCTGGATGAGTCAGAATCTGAAAGCAAAACAAAAAAGCCGTTTATCTATAAACTTAGCTTAGATTCGCCTAATCATACGCTTAAAGTCTTTATAAATGGTAAAGAAACGTCGTTTGATAGGATTAAAGGTTAATAGAAATAAGCAGCTGGCTTCTGCCTCGCTGCTTATTTTTATTTAGCCTGTATATCTGCCTCATGCAAAATCATGAGCTGATGAAAAAGCTCCGCTCCAAGGAGCTCATTCAATTCCTTTAGCTTCTTATCGCCTATATCCATCGGATACATATGAAACTGAGTGAGTGCAGACACATGTTTAACGAGCTCGTCTTCGTACCCAAGCACCGTCAGCCAATAAGCTGCCAGCTGGGAAGAAACATAGTCATGACCGATAAAACTCGCATATTTTGTTTCTTCTCCTTTGTAGTTCACAAACGACTTACACGTCCCTTTTCCGAGATCATGAAACAGGGCTGCCCACAAAAGAACCAGCTTGTTAGGGCCTGAATAGTGCTCTTGTATATACTGATAAACATAATACGTATGTCGACTAACAGAAAAACTGTGATACTTTGAGTCTTGCGGTAAATCAATAATCGCGTTAAAGTCTGGTATATAGCGCGCTAGTTCTGAAAATAACTGATCATGGGGCAAGTACTGGATAAAAAGCTTTTCACAAGCTTCTTTATGTTCATTAAGTTGACGCTCCTTAGCTGAAACATAGACCACTTCGTCCCAACCTTCGTTTTCAACAGGAATATGAACACTTTTATACATCCTGTTAATAGATTCCTCTTTCACCACTCTCGAACGTTGTTGATTGCGTGATTTCACTTCGTCAATATGTTCATTTAAATAGTACGCTTTTTTTTTACTTGCTTTGAACACTTGAGTAATCAAATGCTTTCTCCGTTTGCGATGAACGTTTGTCGCATCATATATCACATGCTGACCGCTTTTTAAGAGCTCCATGGCTCGCTCATTCATCACTTCAAATATCCTTCTATTTTCGTCTTGATTATTCACATCACCCGTCAGCTCTTGTCTGATGTTATCAGAAGATAAGTGAACATATTTTTTAGTGGCCCTTAGTTCTTCAGCTAATGTGGATTTCCCACTTCCGGGAAGACCCACCAGCATAATTAATTCCCCGAGCTTATTTTCCATCTTACTCACCTTCTTTTGTTTCTGAAACGAATTCACGGTACCCTAACTCTGACATTTTCTTGTAGCCAAGCTTGCCTTTTTTCAGCAAGTTATATTTCACATCTAAATACTCGCTTCGCACATACGGCTTAATGTGCTGAGGAACATTTTGTTCTACCCAAATCATAAACTCTTTCTGCGTCTTCTTGGGAGCTTTTGCGTACCACTCATTAATTTGTTGTTTTGTCTTTTTTAAATAGGTAAAAATAAGGTTTGCGACGTTATTCACTCGCTCTTTGTAGCTATCTGGAATCTTTGACACTAAATCATCAAACGCTTCGTTCGCAATGGCTTCAATAATGACGTTCACAGACGAAACTCGGTCTAATAAGCGGTGCATGTTCACATAGTCATCGCATTTAACCTTTACGTAGTGACCGTCTACGTTTATAACCCAACCTTCTTTTTCGTTTGATCTTACCTGCTTCATTTCTACAAGCAGCTGTTCTAACGTTTTTTGTTCCAGATCAACTACTTTAATCTCGCAGTGGTCGGCTAGCTCAATTAGCTTGTGATAAGGGAGGTGCTCACCCGTTTCTACGCTCCTTGCTCCAATTAAATGCATGCCTTCATTTTTTTCTTCATACACCACAACATGAGCATCTTTTTTGGAAATGTACTCAAAGATGAACGTTAAATCCGGACGAGACTGAATCATACGAACATAGCTTTCAGTCAGCATCGCGTAGCCTTCAGCCAATCGCCAAGAATCTCTTGCATCAAGCGCCATACTTCCCGCTACGAAAAGTTGACCATTATACCAACGCGCATTTTGCATCGAACCGTCCAGCTTATTGGCTACTTCAACAGTCTGTGCTGAACGAAATTTCTCAGCAATCCTCTCTAGCTGATTTTCCTCCACCTCATTTAAGTTAAAAAACTTGCGAAAAGGCGTTAACACCAGCTCTTCTCTTTTTACATCAATCACAACGCTGCGACACTCTCGGTAAATTGAATTGGGATCTTCCCACATTTGCTGTTGAACTTCCGTTAAGTCGTAGCGAATGAGCATAAACTCATCTTTTTGATTTATATGCAAACAGTCAAATATATCGTGATACTCCTGCTTGCCAAGCTTTGCAATCCACGTTTTAAAATCATATGTATCCAAGCCAAACGAAGCTACGTACTTTCTTTTAATCTCTGTGACTAGCTGTAAAACTGGATTCCAAGAAGCCATGTTCTTCTCTCCCTTATTCTAAATCATTCCGTTGTTTCGTTATGAAAATAATAACATATTTTTAATTTAATAGAATATTGCTCTTTATAGGTGTTTAGCCATTATACTGTTTTATAAATTTTTTATATTCTTCTGGTAAGGTTAGATTGTTTTTTCACTTATTTCGTGCTTCTCATGAAACCTAAATATTAAATCAACATTCCATTATGATAACACCTTTATGAAATTTGAAGTCCAACCTGGTCTCATTCATGTTGTTCTTACTTCACCAAAAACAAAAGCACCTGTTGCCTAAAAGGTAACCAAGTGCTTAATTGTTTACTTTTCTTCAAATTTCTTCATTCTCTCTATTAAATCTAAATCTAGCTGTTCTTTATTTTGACTTACATATTTATATTCAAAATACTCAATTCTAGCTGCCGGACCAAATTCGCTATCATGCCAATTTGAGTAATCAAAATGTACATTTAGTTTTCCAAATGAATTAAGTAATAATGTCACTGAAAACCAAGGTTCTTGGTCATTATCAATAAAAACCTGTTGCAGTTTAACTGTTAGTTCAAACAATTTATGCATCTCTTCATCATGGACACTCTCATCTATAGGATAAATATCTGGGATATCATGAGAATAAACTGGTTCATTACTGTCAATAGGGGTAAAAAAGAAGAATACCCCCCCTTCTTTATCCTTCACTTCTCCATTGAAATAAAAGTCGCTCCATTCAATTGGAATTAAATCGTTAACTTGCTGAGCTATCTGTTTATATAATTCATTTAGTTCATTTTCAAAACTCATATTCTCAACCTCCTGATTTATTTTGTATCACTAACCTTACTTGTCGTTTTCCTTCAATTTGATATCTTATAGTAAATGAATCTGGTCGCATTGAGTTACTTGAATAAATTGGTTTAATATTAACGGAGACATTCTTAGGAGGCACCCCTTTTAATGCATTTGCCCATTCTGTCTCCATATTATACCAAACTCCACCTCTCCTATTAATCTGACTATTTTGTGGTACAAGATTATCTATATCCGCAGGGCCATTAAATTGAGCTCCTATTAAATGACCACCATCATCATCTGATAATCTATCTTTATCTCCTACATTCGCTTGTGCATATTTATTTCTATCAGCCTTTTTTAATATAAGTTCAGGAGCCTCAACATGGACTATACGCCCAAGTTCATCGGTAGTATATTTATAATCATCATTAGTTACATACTTTGCATTTGGAAGTAACTGTTTTTTTCCGTTTTTACCTCTTATTATATGTTTTCCGAAATCAATTTCTTTTATTTCCTTTATAATATTATCTTTAACTGTCCCCCTAGAAACACCCTGAACACTCTCAACATTCCAAACGCGCTCAACCTCTTTACCCTTCTTCTCCACTCCAACGGGTTTCTCCACACGCTCCACGTTCGGATTCGCCACAAATCTCCCTGTCTCTGGGTCTTGGTGCCGCTTGACTTTTGGGTTGTAAATGGGCGTAATCATCTGCATCGCTTGCTGCTTCACGTTCTGCAAGGTTTCCCTTACCGTCTGCTGGGCAAGCGCTGGACCGGCTGGGGCTCGTTCAGGCATGAGCCTTGGCATGGTGCTGTCTAAAATACTCGTATACGTTTTATGTAGGGATTGTGCCCACGATGCGGGCGCGGTTTTGATGCTATGGTACGCTTGTTTGGTTATGTTGGAAACGGTGGTTGTCCGCAAAATGTTGATTTTAACCTAAGTGATTATATATATTTTAATTTGTAAATCTTCATAAAGAAAGCACTTCATTGCCTAGATAGACAATCAAGTGCTTTCTTTTAATTTTATAACGTAATTCATTACTAATTCTATCTATAAACCCACGAGGCTCTTTAATTTCGTAAGTTTTTGGTTTGTTCCCTGTAATAAGCACAGCGTATGTTTAAAATGTCATCTCGCCTATTTATCGTACTTCTCACAAAATCCAAATATAAAATCAATACTCCATGATGGTACTACCTTCATGAGCTATGAATTTCAGTAAAGCAATATCCAATATCGTACACAGTTAAGATTTCTAAAAAGAAAACAAAAACACCTGATTCCTAATAAGGCAATCAAGTGCTTATAGTTAATTCTGTAACATACTCCCGAATATTACTGAACTGGTCCCATAAATTCAGTAATAATAAGAATATGTTCCTTCAGTTTGACTTTTTTTAGATTCTCTACTTTTTCTGCTCCACCTAAACCTAATAGCGGTGTATAGCCGAAGCACTCATCATAATCCAACTCACTATATTGTTTAAGGGCTTCGGGGTAAGGTTGCCAAGACAAATCCTCATCTCTAAATTCCAAATCATTAATATTTTGAAAGAAAAATTCAAATGTAAACATAATTGTCTTTACCACACCATACCTGTAATTAAGTAGTCTAACATATCCATCTGACCAAATAACTAGGTCACCCATACCTGTAGCAAACAACACAACTGAATCCTTGTATCTTTGACTACTCTCTCCCAAAATCTCTTTAAATTCCTCTGGATTTAAACTTTTAAAATACCCTTGCATAAATGTACCAAATCCATAATTACTCCATAAATCTATAATTTCGTTTGGTACCAGTTGCATATATTTTTCAATGATTTCACTCGGAACTTTTTTATGCAATTTAAAATCTTTTAAGTATTTTTCCATTTATACTCCTCCCACTAATGTGTTAATTTCACATTCAAATAAGTATTTTTTAGTTGTTCTGGTGTCATACTTTTTGCTAATTCCTTGATTTGTTCATCAACAATATCAATCCTATATCGCCATTGACTACCTATTGATGAATTTATTCTCTTATCTCCCAAACCTCCTATTACTTCTGCCTTTCCTCCTGCTATCTGGTCTGGGTTGTGAAGTGCAGCTTGAGTATCTAACCACTCCTTAGCTTGTTTCTTAGCTTTCGATAACGTTAATCCTTCTCTTTGTAGTTCATTTATCTTTTGTACATAAGCTTCTTCCCTAGCAGCTTGTTGTGCAGCGTTACCTTCAATTGCACGCCCTTGTTCAATATACTTCTCACGATTTTTTAAATACTCATCAACTGTTAGTTCATTCATACCTTTTTCTTGGTCTTTCAATTGTCTTGCAAACTCTTCGGAGTCATGTTTATCATTTCTTTTAAAATTAACTTCAACTTCTTTTATTCTTGGTACATCATCTAAATGCTTTACATTACCCGTACCCCTAGAAACACCCTGAACACTCTCAACATTCCGAACCAGCTCAACCTCTTTACCCTTCTTCTCCACTCCAACGGGTTTCTCCACACGCTCCACATTCGGATTCGCCACAAATCTCCCTGTTTCTGGGTCTTGGTATCGCTTGACTTTTGGATTGTAGATGGGTGTGATCATCTGCATCGCTTGCTGCTTCACGTTCTGCAAGGTTTCCCTTACCGTCTGCTGGGCAAGCGCTGGACCTGCTAGGGCTCGTTCAGGCATGAGCCTTGGCATGGTGCTGTCTAAACTGTCTAAAATACTCGTATACGTTTTATGTAATGACTGTGTCCACGATGCGGGCGCGGTTTTGACGCTTTGGTACGCTTGTTTGGTTACGTTGGCAACGGTGCTTGTGCGCAAAATGTTGATTTGAGCCTAAGTGATTATGTATATTCTAATTTGTAAGTCTTCATAAAGAAAGCACTTGTTGCCATAAGTAGACAATCAAGTGCTCTATTTAATGCTTTACTTTCTATATAATTTAGTTGCGTAACTTAAGATTTCCATAAATAAAATCTATAAAGATTCTTAAAAACATCTGCATCATTTTCGTTTAATACTGCTTTTATTTCATTACCTCTAAAACAACTTTTCAAGCATAACAGCCCATACGTGAGTAGTATGTGTGGACTATTTTACGCTTACTTCTATATTTTATTGCTGAGAGCCCGAAGTATTAATTAGCCATATCCATAAAGTACTCTGGATCCTCATCAACCTTTCTTATAAATTCCCCCAATGAACCAGCAATTTGGGTTTCAAGAAAATATATAGGAGTTTGTTGAGGAGTATTTAAATCAAGAGTTAAATATACACCCTCGTTTACTTCATAAAATACTAATTTATCATCCTCCTCATATATTCCTTCTAAATCTGGATCAAACTCGTAAATACCTTCTCTCAAAGTAATATCAGCTATAGTATCTGGATCCATAATTCTAATCTTTAGCATTACGAGCTTTGTCATTATCTTTAGTTTGTGGGTCTTGCAGTATTATAAGTCCTCTTAGCATGTAAAATGTCATCTTGCCTGTTTATCGTACTTCTCACAAAATCCAATTATAAAATCCATACTCCATGATGGTACTACCTTCATGAGCTATGAATTTCAGAAAAGCATCATTCATATTATCCAAAGCATAATTGTTTCATAAAAAAACACCTGTTACCTAAAAGGTAATCAAGTGCTTTATTAATGATTCAATTTTTAATCTCATCTCTAAACTGCTGAGCATATTATTTTCAAAATTTTCAGTCTACTCAACTATAACACTATTTTATTCTTTTTCCTCCATCTTCTGCTTTAGATATTCAGCGATTTCTGTTTGCCCAAATTGTCTAGCGTATTCATATGCATCCATATTCTTAATATTCTCTCCAGTATATCTAATTGAAATATCTATTCCTTTTTCAACTAGAAACTCAGCTACTTCTTTATGCCCGCCATAAATTGCTCCAAATAACGGATTTCTTTTTGCTAAACTTACATCTAATTCTGCACCAGACTCTATTAAATACTTTACTATCTCCATATGCCCCGCTCCAGCAGCCACTCTTAAAGGAGAAGCGTCAAATATATCACCTTTTGTATTAACATCAATTCCTTTATGGATTAGATATTCTACTATCCCAAAATTCCCTTTCTTTGCTGCAACATGTAACCACGTACCAAATGGTGTCATTGAATGTAAAGATTCTGGATTATCACCTATTAAACGCTTTACTTCGTTAATATCACCAACCTTAATAGCATTTCTTATGGTTTTATTTAGACTTTTTTCATCCATAATATTACCTCCTATATTCCTGCTACCTTGTACTAGCTATGTCTCCTAAATCTTCAAGCGCTTCAACAATATCATCAAAGTCACCGCCCATTTCTTCAATAGCCTTTAATCGATTAACTACTAACTCTAGAGCATCAAGACTATGTTGTCCTACTACGGCATTTGGTGCCCAGACAAGGTTTTCTTCCCCAATTATTGGATCTATCCCATACCTTCTTAATATTTCCTGACCTTCTCGAACCAGTTCTTGCTGCTTCTGACCAAGACCTTTTTTAAATAGAATATGATGTGCATGAGGATTTATCATAGCAGTAGGTGGGTCACCTATTAGTCCTCTGAGATACTTACCAAAATCCATTTTAATTAATGCTTCATCATATTCTTTAGTAATGCCTAATTCAGACATCCTTTTTCTAATTTCAGACAGCTCATCTACACTAAAAGTATTATTCTGTATAGCATTTTTAAGCTTATTCATCTTAGTTACATCAACATTCCCATTCACAATTATATCATCAATATAATCATTAACAGTATTACCCGTACCCTTAGAACCGCCCTGAACCGGCTCAACCTTCCGAACGCGCTCAACCTCTTTACCCTTCTTCTCCACTCCAACGGGTTTCTCCACACGCTCCACATTCGAATTCTCCACAAATCTCCCTGTCTCTGGGTCTTGGTACCGCTTGACTTTTGGATTGTAAATGGGCGTAATCATCTGCATCGCTTGCTGCTTCACGTTCTGCTTCACGTTCTGCAAGGTTTCCCTTACCGTCTGCTGGGCAAGCGCTGGACCGGCTGGGGCTCGTTCAGGCATGAGCCTTGGCATGGTGCTGTCTAAAATACGTTTTATGTAGGGATTGTGCCCACGATGCGGGCGCGGTTTTGACGATTTGGTACGCTTGTTTGGTTATGTTGGAAACGGTGGTTGTCCGCAAAATGTTGATTTGAACCTAAGTGATTATATATATTTTAATTTGTAAATCTTCATAAAGAAAGCACTTCATTGCCTAGATAGACAATCAAGTGCTTTCTTTTAATTTTATAACGTAATTCATTACTAATTCTATCTATAAACCCACGAGGCTCTTTAATTTCGTAAGATTTTGGTTTGTTCCTTGTAACAATACTTCATAAGTTTAAAATGTCTAATCTCCTATTATTGCTTCTTCTAAATATTTATATATATTTTTTAATTGTCTTGAAGGCCTATTACAATCCATTCATCTACAATATCCCAAAAATCCACAGTCACTAGGTAGCCCCACCACAAAAAAGAAACCTTGAAAGGTACTTTGCCCATCAAGGTTTGAAATTCTTTTAATTTAAGGCACATACACAATAATTTCACCAATAGGGTATGTCCCCTTCCACCCACAAGGCCAACCTCCTTGCTTATAAACTTCAAAGATTTTTTCATAAAAATTATCTGTTTTCCCATTAACTAATCGATTTAATGCACACATCGTGAGGTCTCCCTCAACTTCCTCATTAATATCAATATAATCAAAAGGAAGAAAGTCATTCGAGTAATTGTCATGGTCACTAAAAAAATCATATAAATCATCTTGCTGAGTTACTAAATCCAAATTATATACCTTTTCAACAATACTTTCTGCTTCCTGTGATTTAACATATTCCCATAAAATATCAACTTCACTTGAGTCCTGAGACCAGGCAAGGTTTTGAGCTTCACTGAAATCATTTATTACCTCTAAGTTATTTACATGAAAGTTATTCTTATTAAACATCTTATTATTACGAATAAAATCCATTACTTCTTCTACTAATTGAGTGTTTTCACCAAATTTCATTTAGATAACCACCTTTCCCATAACTCTTCTGTTGCTCCACCGCCTCTGTTCCAAATAGGCAGGTTTTTATTTTTACCATTTTTGTAAAATTCCTCAATATTATTTATTTTAGTCTTATATAACGGTAATCCATTTTCCACTCCCTTTTTTAGCTTTTGTTGTAGTTCATATACTTGTTTTTCTAACACTGCTATACCTTGATTAACATCCATTTTATCAAGCTGTTTTCTTACAACATTGTTATAAACGCTATGAAAGCCTCTATGTCTAGATAGACTACTAACATCGTCAGAAGGTATAGGTAAAAATATACCGTTTGTAGAGTCATTCATTTCCATTCCAATTTTTTTAATAACTGGATGTTTATTTAATTGAGAAGGAATTATATGTTGTGCTTGATAACCTTTCCAACTTGTAGAGCGAGGTAACCCCATTGACTCTAGTAAGTTTTTACCTAATTTAGTTGGGTCTCCTGAGGTAGGGTTTCCAGGAGTACCTGGAATAAGTCTATTAGCATTATCTATACCCTTAGAAACATCCTGAACACTCTCAACATTCCGAACGCTCTCAACCTCTTTACCCTTCTTCTCTACTCCAACAGGTTTCTCCACACGCTCCACATTCGGATTCCCCACAAATCTCCCTGTTTCTGGGCCTTGGTATCGCTTGACTTTTGGGTTGTAGATGGGTGTGATTATCTACATCGCTTGCTGCTTCACGTTCTGCAAGGTTTCCCTTACCGTCTGCTGGGCAAGCGCTGGACCGGTTGGCGCTAGTTCAGGCATGAGCCTTGGCATGGTGCTGTCTAAAATACTCGTATACGTTTTATGTAATGACAGTGTCCACGATGCCGGTGCAGTTTTGACGCTTTGGTACGCTTGTTTGGTGACGTTGGCAACCGCACTTGTGCGAAGCGTATTGCGCATTTGCGTGAGCTTTCCGGTTTCTTTTGTCACCACGGCTTGACCCATATTGGCTGCGTAGCGCGTCGATAGGGCACCTGCGCCTGCAATGCCGAGCGATTGGAATAGGCTGTTTTGGCGCTGTTCTTCGGAGATCGCATTGCCGAACATGTCTTTTCCCGTTGTGAATTCGTACATGCCGTTTGCGGCGACTAGGCCGTAGAGACCTTTTTCTGCTTGTTCGAATGGTAAATCTAAGCATTATATATTTTAATTTATACCTTTACATAAAGAAAGCACTTGATTGTCTATTTAGGCAATCAAGTGCTTTCTTTTAATTTTATAACGTAATTCATTACTAATTCTAGCTGTAAACCCACGAGGCTCTTTAATTTCGTAAGATTTTGGTTTGTTCCCTGCAATAAATACAGCGTATGTTTAAAATGTCATCTTGCCTAATTATCATTCGTATTTATATTATTATGAAAAGTTCAGCCTTTAAATGTAGCTTTCTATAAGTATCCATTATTCTGATTCATATAAGTTATTAAAGAACCCAGTAAAACTATCTGCAAGGATAAACATATTGTCCATTTCGTCTTCAGGTTCTATATCATGAATCCAAAAATATACTTTTCCCTGATACTCTCCACTAACTCCTAATAAAATCTCATTTCCTCCAGGGTCATTACCAATTGAAATAAAATCTTCTGGTATTTCTCCTTCTAATACCTCAAATACTTTACCTAAATTACTTTTCATATCGCCAATTCCATAAAACTTATTGACTATACTTTCTCCTTCATCATCCGAGATTTTAAAGTTAGATTCTTGAGGAAATCCTCCATTGTATTCTAGTAGAAAATCAACATATTGCTTAGGTAGCGTAACTTCATACTCTTGTTCAAACTGTTTTATACCCTGTAAAGAAACTTTTGGATTTACACTAAGCATTTTGGTCATACTCTCACTCCTATATCATTACTTATTTTTCCCATTAACCTTTGATTGACCACCAATGTGCCTAAACTCTCTGTGGATATCTTCATCTACTAGCATCATTGTTTTTCCATCTTCATGATGATGCCACGTATAACCGTCTGGCGGCTTTCTAATATCTATTATTGGTGGATCAGTATCTTTTGTAAGTCTAGCTGCTTTGTTGGCATTTTCAAAATCTTTCGGATTATTTTTAGGCGAATGAACTTCTATTTTTACAGGCTTAACATTTGGATGCATAAAAGGTGTAAAATCTGGATAACCATTCGGGTAGCTTACTGATGTTCCAGACTTGTTAGTATAAGTCCAAGTACCATTATTTTCGATGAAGATACTTCCACCTTTTTTATACCACTTTTCAGGTATTGGAGAGTTCATTGGTTTAGTCTCCAATATCTCTTTAGTAAAATCTTCTATTTTCAACTTATTACCTTTAACCGTACCCTTAGAAACATCCTGAACACTCTCAACATTCCGAACGCGCTCAACCTCTTTACCCTTCTTCTCCACTCCAACGGGTTTCTCCACACGCTCCACATTCGGATTCGTCACAAATCTCCCTGTTTCTGGATCTTGGTATCGCTTGACTTTTGGATTGTAGATGGGCGTGATCATCTGCATCGCTTGCTGCTTCACGTTCTGCAAGGTTTCCCTTACCGTCTGCTGGGCAAACGCTGGACCGGCTGGGGCTCGTTTGGGCATGAGCCTTGGCATGGTGCTGTCTAAAATACTCGTATACGTTTTATGTAATGACTGTGTCCACGATGCGGGCGCGGTTTTGACACTATGGTACGCTTGTTTGGTGACGTTGGCAACGGTGGTTGTCCGCAAAATGTTGATTTGAACCTAAGTGATTATATATATTTTAATTTGTAAATCTTCATAAATAAAGCACTTGATTGCCTAGATAGACAATCAAGTGCTTTATTCAATGTTTTACTTCCTGTATAATTTAGTTGTGTAACTTAAGATCTCCGTAAATAACATCTATAAAGAGTCTTTAAAAACATCTACATCATTTTCGTTTAATACTGCTTTTATTTCATTACCTTCAAAAACAACTATATAGTCATTTGGTAAAGCAAGAACTTGTATGATCTCCGGTTTAATTTTTAGTAGTTGATAAGCATATAGAGCATACAACTCTGTAGTATTATCATCCTCTATAGGACCTATATACCAACCTGAATCTCCTTTTTCAACATCTCCATTTCTTTGTAAATATATTTTCTCGAGTTCTAGTACACCTTTAGAAAGTATGATTTTATCACTAAATTTTATTGATGAACCATCGACATTTATCTTTCTCAAAAAATGACCTTGTTCTAGTTGTACCCACAATGCTAAAGTTAAATCTTCTGTTATATCTTCAAATGGATTTCTAGAGTAATCAGGAGTAGTCAATATAAAATTCCCGGTTTCTCTCTCTTGTAAATAATAGACGGACCAACCAACTTGTAAAGAGAATCCATGAATTAATTTATTACGATCTACCTGTTCTAATATAGCAAACAAAATTTCTATTTGAGGTTCTAATTCTTTTTCGGCAGTCACTATAATGGTTTTGCCCATAATAATCTTTTCAAATTTCTTCATTTCTTCAACCTCTCTTCTATAGCTATTTTTAGAGATTCTCTAGCTTGTTTCTCTTTTTCTAGCATTTCCATTCTAACATTAACAGGAACCTCTCCCATCTTAGAATGTCCTTTCCAATCAGCCCAACTATGAGCTCCCTTAGATGCATTCGAAGATTTTCCAAGACCAACAAAATTATCTTTTAGATTTAGAATTTCTATTTGTTGTTCTCTAGTTAACCTACTAAATCCATCCATTTCAGTTATTTCTTTCATTGAAACAATATGGTCTGCTTCAAACTTATCAACTTCATACCCGTATACCGGGTCTACTTTAGGACCATCTGGATTAACCATTTTTCTTACATCGTTACTTGGTGTCTTTTTCCTCAAATTTTTATATTCGTCTTTTGTAATACCATTACCCGTACCCTTAGAAACATCCTGAACACTCTCAACATTCCGAACCAGCTCAACCTCTTTACCCTTCTTCTCCACTCCAACAGGTTTCTCCACACGCTCCACATTCGGATTAGCCACAAATCTCCCTGTCCCTGGGTCTTGGTACCGCTTGACTTTTGGGTTGTAAATGGGCGTAATCATCTGCATCGCTTGCTGCTTCACGTTCTGCAAGGTTTCCCTTACCGTCTGCTGGGCAAGCGCTGGACCGGCTGGCGCTAGTTCAGGCATGAACCTTGGCATGGTGCTGTCTAAAATACTCGTATACGTTTTATGTAATGACTGTGTCCACGATGCGGGCGCGGTTTTGACGCTATGGTACGCTTGTTTGGTGACGTTGGCAACCGCACTTGTGCGAAGCGTATTGCGCATTTGCGTGAGCTTTTCGGTTCCTTTTGTCACCACGGCTTGACCCATATTGGCTGCGTAGCGCGTCGATAGGGCACCTGCGCCTGCAATGCCGAGCGATTGGAACAGGCTGTTTTGGCGCTGCTCTTCGGAGATCGCATTGCCGAACATGTCTTTTCCCGTTGTGAATTCGTACATGCCGTTTGCGGCGACTAGGCCGTAGAGACCTTTTTCTGCTTGTTCAAGCGCTTTAAACGATTTGGACGTTTTGTACGCATCAAGCGCATGATCAGCAGCGTTGACACCTTTGGCGGTAACATAGATGGCTTTTCCGCCTTTAGCTGCGCGACCTGCCCAGCCGACAACGGGAATGAATCCAGCCGCTGCCATTGCCCCTGCCGCTACGCGTTCCGATGTTGAAAGCTCACGTCCCGTAACGGGATCTACGCCTTCGGCTGCTCGTTTATAATCATAATATCCTGTTACCTCTCCTGTAAAGGTTGAAACCGTATCCCACGTTTTTTCATACCACTTTTTATTAGCTTCTTCAACCGCTTGGCGCTCCGCTTCTTTTTTCAGCTCGTGAACATTTTTCATTTCTTCATGATACGTCACGTAGTTCGTTGCGTACTCGCTTGCTTCTTTTTGAACTTTATACAACTCACTTGCATGATACGCTTTTTGATCAAATAAAACTGGATACGCCTGTCCGCCTTGCGTCGTAGCTCCGTGTAAGCTGTTGGTTGCAGCTTGTGTCAGCAAATAATTTGATTCCATTTGCCTATAACCTTCTAACCACTCTGCATCCAATTTTTCAACTGCTTCAACCGTTTCATCCCGCTTTTTTTCTGCTTTATCGATTGAATCGTTAAAATCTTCGGCAGAAAACGCAGACAGTGACACTAAGTCGTCCACTTTATGCAAAATCGTTTGAAGATCTTCTCGCTGCTGAGCAACGAGTTCTTTCGCTTGGCTTACGGACTGTTTAAGATCATGCTCTAAAAACGATAGGTCAACTACTGTGTTTCCTGCTAGGTTCGCGTCTTCTGCTTTTACGTACAGCGCTGAGAAATATGACTTGGTCATTTGGACTAAATCAATCCAACACTTTGCGTTATCAACTTGGTATTCATAGAACTTCTTAATGTTGTCGGCACCTTTTCCTTGAAGGCTATCATCCAGCTTAGACACGGCAGCTAGCGCTTTGTGCAGGGTCTGCAGCTGGTCTTCAAGATTTTTATACGCTTTTTCTCGTTCTTTGGAAAAGGTTGAAATGCCCTTTGCATCGTATATTTTCCCCATTTGATTCACCCTTTTTCATTATGAACGCACAATGGCTTCGTCTTGTTCTTTTAATAATTTCACGTTAGCTTTGGTGTCCTGTACGCTTTTTTCTAAGGCTGTGATGTACGTTTTTAAAAGCTTTCCCAGCTCTTCTTCCTGTGACTTCCACTCATTTGTGGTTGAAAGATTGTTATCCCCGACATCGGAGTTTCCTGGGAGCGATAATTTTTGAATGGCTGTTTCGACGTCTTCAAGCTTTTGCATGACGTCTTCATAGTTGAGCTTGATTGATGTCATTATAGCTTTCTCCTAATCTCACTAATTTTATTCTCTAAATCTGCGACTGCATCTTCCCCTTTATTTAAAAGAGATTCCGCTTCGTTTACAAGGTAGCTAACACCGCTATAAAAGCCTTTTTGAGCCTCGTACCACGTGATTTTATGGTTAATCGCATTTATATAGTCGTCATAATCGTTCGTGATAATATCGTTGATTTCGTTGTATGCTTGCTTTCTGTTATCATCAAAGTCTGTGGATATATCACCTTTCCAGTGATCTCCTAAGTCTGGTTCCTTTACTTCTTTTATTTCTACTAATGACCGTGTCTTTTCGTTTTCGATCTCTGTTTTTGCGGTTTTTAAACGCTGAATTTTCTCTTCAGCATCCGCAACGTTTCCTGAGATTGTGCTTGAAAAATTTTGAAGCATTTGTTCAAATCCCATGAGGTTCACCTCTTTACCACTTTTTCCAATATTTATAGTTTAAAAGTTGCTCTTGATTAGAGAAATAGGAAATTTTTCTCTTTTTTCCACAGTAAGACAACGGTCCCTTAAATCCGCCAAAATAATAGGTATAAAGAATCACAAATGAAAAGCCGCTCTTTAGTCAGCTCTTCTTTCTTTCCATTCCCTTTTTAGTAAGCTATACATATACAAATCATCAAATTTTCCGCACGTGTGCTCATATTCTCTCAGCAATCCTTCTTGATGAAATCCAAGCTTTTCAACAAGCTTCTGCGATGATATGTTTTCTGGTTCAATTAGGGCTTGGATGCGATGTAGCTTCCAGTTTGAAAATCCATACTCGATGACTGCTTTCATAGCTTCAGCTGCAATGCCTTGCCTCCAGTATTCCTGATGAAGCTCGTATCCAACTGACGCTCTTTCATGACTAGATTCATAATCTAAAAAACCACAGCTTCCAATTATGACGCCTTCTTCTTTTAATGTAATGCCCCATCTCATCCCGGTACCTTCATTTACTATATTTCTGTACCAGCTGAGCTCGCTTTTCACATCATCAATCGTTTGAAAAGGCTCTAACCCCATATGCTTCATTACTACAGGATCAGATAAATACCTTAGCATATGAACGGCATCACTTTCTTTTGACTCACGGAGAGTGAGCCGCTTCGTATCCAATGTAGGTATGTTCATGTGTTTCTTCCTTTCTTAGCTAATATACTAAATCTAATTTTTTCACTTCACATTAGTAAAAAGCGAAACCAAATCCTTACATTAAGCGTATAAACTAGTACTAAGTCGTTTTCAAAAAATGAACGGAGGTGCTTTCTTGAAATTCCGATCTCATATCGACCGCTTTTTTGGTATGTTAATAACCACTTCTTTAGCAACCCTTGGCGTAGTATTTTTTCTTCCTCTTTTTTTAGACAGTGAAACAATTCTGCTTGATATTATTATTTCTATTGCATTATTTTTAGCTTGTGGAGGCGTCATGCTATGGTCTAGTTTTTTTGCGACGTATGAACTTCACTCTGATTATCTTATTGTTAAAGGGGGGGTATTTAAGATTCGTATTCCATATGAAGAAATCACAAAGATAGCCCCAACTCGTAATATTTTTACGGGATATAAAGTTCTCGCTTCAAAGGATGCTATTGAAATCTTTTATACATCTTCTCTTTTAGGAAGCGTAAAAATCTCACCGGCTAAGCGTGATCTTTTTCTTTCAGAGTTGAAAGCACGCTGCAACAGTAGCTCCTTTAAGTTTTAACGTATCTCTTTTATAAACCCAGTGCTTTTCGGCTGGTAGCCCATTTTTTGATAAAAAAGATGCGCAGCCAGCCGCTCATCTCGGTTGCCGCTATTTAATCCAATTGCCATGCAGCCTTGACTCTTCGCCCACCTTTCTGCTTCTTTGATCAACATTTTCCCGACGGCTTTTCTTCTAAATTTCTCATGAACAACAAATGCAACAATACGAGTATAAGAGCCATCGTATTCATAAAAATAGCTTTTACATAAGCCAGCCATTCCCGCTACTTCACCATCTATCTCTGCGATGAGCGTATGATAATCTGACGAAGCTTGAATAGCGGATAGCCTCACTTGCAGATCTTCAAAATTCGTTGGATAACCAAGCTGTTCCATAAGCGGAATTAGCTCTTTAACATCATGGTCTTGTAGAGATCGCACCTTCATCTTTGCACTCCCTTTTACACTATGAAATAATAAAACCAAACCCTAATAATTCCATTTTATCAAAAAAGCGGATGGGAAATAAACGTTTTTAAGAAAGGAGAATGAACGTGCGCAGTAAAGAAGAAGTAATGAATCTTATTTTGAGCTATGCGAAAAACGATGGCCGCGTACGCGCAGTTGGGATGTGTGGTTCACGTGTCAATCCCAAGGCACCTCGTGACCATTTTCAAGATTACGATATTGTTTTTATTGTATCTGAGATGGAAAGCTTCTTAAGTGACCCGACATGGGTTGACTATTTCGGAGAACGTTTTTTGACCCAAATGCCGGAACAAACAACGTTATTTCCGCCTTCATTAGGAGGAAAGTTCAGCTATCTCATGCTGTTTCAAGACTATACGCGAATTGATTTAACTCTTTGTCCGCTTTCACTTAAAGAAGACTGGAACCGTGGTGATGAAGGTATTTCAACCATATTGCTAGATAAAGATGATTTATTTAGGGCACCACAACTTCTAAGCGATAAACAGTATCATCTTCAAATGCCAACCGAAGCTAACTTTCTAGACTGTTGCAACGAATTTTGGTGGGTTTGTACGTACGTTGTCAAAGGCCTTTGCCGCAATGAATTTTTATATGCGGTAGACCATCTTACTTTTCACACACGAACAGAACTTCTTCGCATGATGTCCTGGCGCATCGGCACCGAGCGTGGCTTTACGTTTAGTTTAGGAAAAAACAATAAGTACCTGCCAAACTATCTCGAAAAGCATGAGTTTCTTGAGCTTCAAAGCACCTATGACGTATCGACGAATGAAAAGATTTGGCATGCACTCCAAGCTAGTCAAACGATGTTTATTCGCGAGTCTACGAAAGTGGCAAAAGCGCTTGATTTTCAAATCAATGAGCAGGAAGTAGCTAATAGCCTTACCTATACGCGTGAACATAAGAGAGTGTATGCGTGATGAGAACACAGGTAAACATTATTCAATGGTTTTTATAGAAAATAATTACTAAAATGGTATAATAAAGAAAAAAGGTGGCGGTGCTTTTTGGTGAAATATATAAAGTGGCCAGATTTACTATTTATGCTGATTCTAACTATTATTTTAGTTTTTGATTATTTTCCTAACCCAATGTTTACAAAAATCCTACCACAAGCTGCTTTTGTTTTATTCGTTAGCGTGATTGGGTTATTGTTTATACTTAGTATCATAATTAGAATCCGCTCGGAAGAAAAAATAGCTGAAGGCTTAATAGGACAACTTATTCTTACTGTCTACATTGTTGTAGTGATGACAATATTGTCGCTTTTAGGCGGTGAGTCTACTTCTGGTGTCTCTTTTAGCAACTGGATTTTCTGGGGCGTTCTCTCTCTTTCTCTGTTTGAAATTTATTCAAGATGGAAGAAAGTCAAACAAAAAGAAGCATAGGTATCGGACTTATGCTTCTTTCCTTTTATCATGCTCATCATTCTTTTCTATTACACTAGCTTATAATAAAACACCGTGGCATCCAGATTACCGTTGGCTGACAATGCATAGTTGGGAATTATCCCTGCTTTTGTGTACCCCATTGCTTGGTATAGTTCGTTTGATGGATCACCTTCTCTTGTATCTAATACAAGCAGTGAAATGCCATGCTTTTTCGCTTGGGCTTCAACTTTCTCCATTAATAAGCGGCCAATTCCTTTTCTTCGAAAACCAGGGTGCGTCATTAACTTTCCAACTTCAGCTCGGTGCTTTCCGTTTTCTTTTCTTTCTAAATATAGCTGAACGGTGCCCACTACTTTGCCTTCACTAGCTGCGATAAGCAGGACGGTATCATTTTGATTGACTCCACTCCAGTACATATTTGCTTGGTCGTTAGACAAAGGAGGCAAAAAGCCAATTGATGCCCCTCCTTCCACGCACGTCACTAAAAGCTCTGACAGATTTGATATATAGTCGGCTACGTTGTCTACTACTTGTAAATCAATCGTTTTAGTCATTCATTTTCTCTCCCAAATTATAAAGTAACATGCCCATTTACAAGGTCATGCTTTTTCATAAACGCTTCAACTTGATTATGAATATCTTCTGCATCTTTTCCAATCCACAGCAAATGTCCCCAATTATCAAGGAGGCAAAGCGTTGACGTTGGAATTGATTTTTTTGCGTGATGTGCATGCTCCAGGGAGACAGCTTGGTCGTTAAGGCTGTGCAGAATCAGAGTTGGGCTTTGGACCGTCGTCAGCAAGTGATTAAACCTCTTGGACGTATGCTGAAGATCTAAGATAAATCCTTCTCCTGAACGATAGCGATTATTCATACGCTGAAATGCTTCTAGATCTGAATCTTTCATCTCCTTCATAACCTCTTCTACAGAAAGTTTACTAAAAGACGGCACAAACTGTTTAAACATAAACTGTACGTAGCGGTTTGACAAACGAGCAACGAGCTTCCACGTCCACTTTTCAGTAAGTGGATGAAATGCCAGTTTCGCTAGCTTATAGTTGAGACTTCTTTTAGACAGCCACTCTTTTGTAATGGCACTTTGTAGAATTAAGCTATTTGTACGGTCTGGATACATTGACGCAAAGCTAATCCCGCTTGGTCCCCCTGCTGAAACTGCAATGATATGTACTTTTTTAATATGTAACTGATCTAACATCTTCCCGTAGCGGCGAGAAGCTAGTTCAAGCGTGTCGCCGAGTTCTTTTGAAGTAGCTCCGTATCCTGGCCTTGATGGTGTGATAATTGAAAAGCCGCTTTTCACAAGACGTTCATACCCTAACTCTTCACGGCAGTTCGAGTGCCCTCCGTGAAACAGCAAGATTGGAGTTCCTGTTCCAACAACTGAATACTCAAGCAGGTGCCCATCGACTTCCATATGATAAATGATTCGTTCCAACTGCTTCACCTCCATTTTCTATTCTTTACAAGATAGCCAAGAATACTAATCAATATTCGTTTATTCTTCTATTTCTCCTTTTCTGATCATCAGAAGATTGTTAAAATACCCCTATACTTCCAGATATCATTTTACACTGAAATGGTCAAATAAGTTAAACTAGAAAAAAGAAAGAAAAAATTACAATATACTGGTATATTGCTAGAAAAGGTAGGTAATGCAGCGTGTCTCACTTTGAAACAACACTTCAGTTAAAAGCAAATCCTCCACATACATCTTTTCAACTTTTCGACTACATAACTACCCGCTCTCACTTATTTGCGATTGCTTTACACCAAGAACTTGGCTATCCTATAGAGCTTATGTGGAATCAGGAATTTAGATTTAAAGATGAAAGCGCACCAAGAGTTATGCTTATTCATGCATACTGCGTGTTACCGAATCATCAATGGTTGGATGCAAGAGGCTACGTGACGCACGAACGAATTGTACAAGAAAAGCCACATCAGCACGCTTACTACGAACGTGTGTCTAGTAAGCAAATTGAAGAATTAACGAATCTTGGTCGACTTTGTAAAGAAGAAATGCTTGAGATTGACAGTTTAAGAAATTTTATTAAAGAGCATGTACACGTCTACTCATAAGCTATATAGGCACTTTGAAGTACCTATATCACTTTAAAGTGCGTACTTTTTATTTTATCACTCCTCCCGTATTATAAGTCGTGTATTTACTATTGGAGGTTGATAATATGATTACTCATTTACAAGATACAGTAACCCTAAATAACGGCGTAAAGATGCCCGGGTTTGGTTTAGGCGTATTTAAAGTGGAAGAAGGACCTGAGTTAGTTGAAGCGGTAAAAGCTGCGATTAAAAATGGCTACCGCAGCATTGATACAGCAGCCATCTACGAAAATGAAGAAGGCGTTGGTGAAGGAATCCGACAAGGTTTAAAAGAAACTGGTCTTTCACGCGAAGAGCTATTCGTAACGTCAAAAGTATGGAATAGTGATTTAGGGTATGAAGAAACTCTTAAAGCCTACGAAACTAGTCTTCAAAAGCTGGGATTAGACTATTTAGATCTTTACCTTATTCATTGGCCCGTTGAAGGAAAATATAAGGACGCATGGCGTGCACTAGAAACGCTTTATAAAAAAGACAAAGTAAAAGCAATTGGCGTGAGCAACTTCCAAATTCATCATTTAGAAGACTTGCTACAAAATGCTGAAGTGAAGCCGGTTATCAATCAAGTCGAATATCATCCGCGCTTAACGCAAAAAGAGCTTCGTGCTTATTGTGAACAGCAAAATATTCAGCTAGAAGCTTGGTCTCCGCTTATGCAGGGCGAACTGCTTGATAACGATGTGCTGTCTGCGATTGCTGCTAAGCACAATAAATCTACAGCTCAAGTAATCTTGCGCTGGGATGTTCAAAACGGTGTTATTACGATTCCAAAATCAACAAAAGAGCACCGCATTATCCAAAATGCTGATATTTTTGATTTCGAACTAACGTCTGACGAAATGCAAGAAATTGATGCACTAAACCAAAATCATCGAGTTGGTCCAGATCCAGACAACTTTGACTTTTAAGTAAACAAAGAGGATTGATTGCTAATATATTCTCTTGACAAGATAAAAAAGTAGATAGTAAATTGCTCACATATTCGCATACGTTTGATAGGTGCTTTTCATGGTTATATGGACATTTATTAAACTTGAAGAGACAAGACACCTATTTACTGCAATTTTTTATCGCCACACTAATTTAAAATTTTCACAGAAGCACCATAAGTAAAATATAGATTTATAACACCAAACATGCATTAGAAAGACAATTCTCTAACAATAATAAAACACCCTCATGCAAAGAATTGAATGAGGGTGTTTTATTTATTCTAAATTTGTAATAGCGTAATCAGCTTCTGCTTGTGTAAATTGCTCACCGTGTTGAGAAGTCAGTTGATCTCTTATAGCATCTGGTGACATACTCATTGTTTCCTGATAACTTTTTGCTTTCGCTAAAGCATTTTCACTAAAATTTGCTTTGACATTGTCAACTGCATATTGTGCCTCATCTTCAGTGAATTTTTCACCATGTTCCGAAATTAATTGTCCATAGATTCCTTGCTTTGACATGTTCATTGTTTCTGCATACGATTCAGCTTTTTTTAAAGCATTGGCCTTCCAGTCAAAGTCCAGGTTGTCCATTGCATATTGAGCAGATTCCTTGGAAAATTTTTCACCATATTCGGAAGTTAATTGTTCATAAATTCCTTGTTTTGACATGTTCATTGTTTTTGCATACAATTCAGCTTTTTTTAAAGCAGAATTGTATTCTGTCGGAACGTTATCTTCTGCTTTTGTGTCTTCTATCTTCGTGTCTTCTATCTTCGTATCTTCCGCCTTTAAATCTTCTGTCTTTAGATCTTCCTTTTTCTCATTTGAACCAGTTTTGTCTGATTCAGTAACAGCAGAATTATTTTCTTTTTTGTTTGTATCCGCTATATCATCATCTTTACTGTTTACACCAACAACAATAATAATAGCAATGACCCAAAACCACCATTTTTTATAAAATGGCTTTTTTATTCTTTCTTTTTTACTCACTAAAATGCCCCCTATAAAATTACTATATTTATTTTATCATAAAACCAATACTTTTTACCTAGTTATTCTTTATAAATATTAAATATTTACTATTTATGTATAAACTTTTTTACATAAATAAAGAAACAGAATAGGTATATAGTAAACTCTAGCCTGTTTAAATTTAAGTAACCCTTATTAGCAATAAGAATTTGTTTGCTAAGAGGAATAATATTTTTTCATAATTTGATAATTAAATTCTTTAAATACTTTTAAATAAAACCAGAACAATTTAAATACTCTTCATTAATTAACCCCTTATACAAAGACTTGGCACACACTAAATCTATTCTCCTTTTATTACTCGCGCCTAAAATCATAAATGTCATTTGGAACGTGCAGGGAGTGACCGTTAATCTCGACCATATCTTCACTTTGCCAATGAATATCTGCACTGCTTTCTTTATAGTTCCAGTAAATGTTTTTTTCTTTCCTTCCTTTGTTAAAAACAAGCTCCCCTCGAACAGCATAGCCGGTAGTGGCTCCTCCGTCCGAGAGGTATGCTTTTAACGTATAGGTACCATCGGGTGATGTTGATTCGGTAAGATACTCTCCTTCAGGAAGACGGCTCATATCAAAGAATGTTCGATATATGCCGTATCCAAAAAGACTAATGCAACCACAGCACCCGATTAATACCCACTTCGCAAGCTTCTCTTTTGTTTTAATGACCTTTAACAACTTCCATCCTCCGCTTTAGTTCACTTTTAAAACTCCATCTTCAATGTATCTCAGTAAAATTTTTCGCTCTTCTTCAAACAGCATAAATAAATCATCCATTTTTGCTACAGGCTTCCATGCTACATCAACAATGAGGTTATCAGGATCTTGGAGCTTCTTTTCTCCACCTACTAACTGAACAGCAAAATATTTAATATGCACATCAACACCGTATGTGACCGTATCGTATTCATGGACTTGACCTAGGATTTCAACCTCGTATCCCGTCTCTTCCAAAACTTCACGAACGCAGCATTCTTCAAATGTTTCACCGCCTTCTAGCCCACCTGACGGAACAGACCATAGCTCTGGGTGATTTGGCTTCTCTTGCGCCACCATTAATAATTCGTTATTTTCATTGATGCAAATCGCTGCTGCGCCTTTCCAGTTTGACATGCAAAATCCTCCTCCATTCAGTTATAGCTTCTTCATTAACAACAGTTCATCTCGAATTGGAATTTCATCATAACCAACCAAAGGAATGCTTGGCTTTTGTTTTCTTGCTTCTTGAACTGCGTTTGGAAATAGGTAAGCTAAATGATAACCACGTCTTTGATAAAACCGAAGAGCCTTTACGTTATCATTTGTTGTAATGAGCGTTACCTTCGTGCAACCTAGGGATTTTGCTTTCTCTTCTACTGCTTTCATGAGGGCCGTGCCGTATCCGCTGTTTTCCTGCAAGCTATCTAACGAGATTATTTCACACTCTTTTTCTCGTATTTCATAGGTGACTAATCCAATGATGTTATGATGCTCATCATATAAGATAAACCCACACAGAGAGGAACAGTCATACGCACCAACAGAAGTAACCATTTTTGTACTTCCCCAATGCTTTTCTAAGAATCGACTGACTTCTTCTCTGTCTTCCATAACAACGCGGCGAATTTCCATTTTTCAACACCCCTATTCCCATTTTATACTATTGTTCTATTTTTTTACATCCCAAAAGTAAATAAATAACATCTATATTTATTCTTTCTACGACTAAAGATGTATTCCTTTTCATTCGTTGTACCGTCGCTGTTTTAACTGCATTCATCGTAAACTGACGATAAAAGGAGTGAATGAAGATGATTACCCACTATGCCAATCTCGAACTACGTACCTTATCCATTCAAGGTGTGAAGCAATTTTATGAAAAAGCACTACATTTAGAAATTACAAATGAAACAACTGACTTTATTCAATTCAGACTAACTCCATATAGCACGCTTAGTTTCAAAGAATCCTACGAACCAATTAAGCCAGCACACTTTGCCATTCAAGTGTCCTATCAGTCGTTTACTAATGCTGTTACACTTTTAAAAGAATCTAGGGTGTTTTTGTTAGCTCAAAACGAAGAAAATCCTATTGATGAACATAATGGTCGAAAAAACGTATATTTCCGCGATTGTGACGGTCATTTACTCGAGCTAATTGCGCATGACTATATTCATGAAAATAAGTTAAAGGGGTATGGTAAGCTGAATGCGTTATATATAAGAGAAATAGGCTTTCCAGTAAAAGACGTTGGAAAGTTTCGAAGCTGGCTAAAAGAAAATTTCAACATGAAAACAGTCGAAGATAATGACTACTTTAACTTTGTGATTGGTGGAACAGCCTATGCGGTGGTTGTCTCAGAAAAGCGGCCATGGATTCCTATCGCCATGAAAGCTCTACCTCCTAACATAAAAGTAACGCTCGGTACGCCTTTTACATTAACAGATTCAAATCAATGCTTTGTATGGCATGATTATCAGCTCTCTCTGGTGCACACACCTGAGTTTCAGCACAGCATTCTGCAGGATTTACGGTTGCCACCTGTTTGCTATTAAGTGTATAATTGTAAAAATATAGAAGTTTCACAGATTAGGAGGCGCAGCATGCATACAAAAACAGATACACTTCGCTTACTCGAACAGCTGGCTCCAAATGCTTGGCCAGCTCATACAAATGAAAAACTTGGTGATTGGACGCTGCGCTACACGTTTGGCTATACAAAGCGCGCCAATAGCGTCCATGCAGTGGGTTCACTGCCTCTTGATCCAAACTGGCTTCAAAAAGTTGAAAATTTTTATGAAAGCAAAAACGCATCATCATGTTTTCATATCTCTCAGCTTTCACCTGCACAGTTAGATGAAACACTGGCGTTAAAAGGCTATCAGAAAATCGATGAATGCTTTACGATGATGGCCGCATGTGAAGATGTGCTCCAAAACGTCAAGCTCGATATTCAGTATGATGCTGATTACTTATCCGAAGCAACTTCAGCTTGGGTTCATGAGTTTCTAACGTTAGAAGACTTTTCAATAGATCGCTTTGACGCCTATACTCATATCTTTTCCAGCATTCATGCTCCTAAGACGTTTCTGCGCTTATCAGGCACTAATGAAACAATCGGTTTAGGATCCGTGGTAGTTGAACAAGGGTACGGATGCATCAGCAACGTAGTTGTACACGCTAAACATCGCCGAAAAGGCATTGCTAAAGAGCTGGTGAGCGCGCTCGTTCAATGTGCTCAAAGACAAGAAGCTGACTATGTTTACCTGCAGGTTGTAAAAGGTAATCAGCCAGCAGTTGATTTGTATGAAAAGCTTGGTTTTAAAGCAGTGTCTTCTCATCATTATCGTATTCTGAAGAAATAGGTGAAAAAGATGAATGAAATCGATCAATTCTGGCAGGAGTTTTGCCGGAAGAACAATCTTACGAACGTATCGTACAAAGAAGCATTTCAGTTCGGCGCATCTCCTGGCTGGCTTGCTTCCTTAGTTGTTGAAGGTAAAAAAACAGCTACCACATCCGGCTATGTTTTCTATGAACTTGAAAATGAAGAGTTACCGAAAAAAGGAGATTATTCAATTGTTTTAGACGAAAGCAATCAGCCAGTTGCCGTTATTCAAGTTCAATCGGTAGACGTTTTGCCGATGAACGAGGTATCAGAAGAATTCGCATTAGCTGAAGGTGAAGGTGACTGTAACTTCTGGTGGCACGCGCACGAAGAATTTTTCACAAACGAGTTAAAGCCTTATGGAAAGACGTTTTCTCCTGATTTAATTGTGGTTTGTGAGCGTTTTGTAAACTTGACTTTAAAAAAGCCTAGCTGCTAAGTTATTAGCAGCTAGGCTTTTTGTGCCGTAATAAGGTTAGCTGACACTTTAATCTTTACATTTTTCTACTCTTACCTTTTTATAGCTTTATGAAACTTTCCCCTTTCCCACTGAGGACTATCAGACATCAAATTAACATCAACCAATAACAACTATTTATTAGAAGGTTAGGTGCCTGCGAAATTGAAGTTGTATTATACCCGACAATAAAGCTAGGTGGAATAGTTGCAGAGGCCCATCCTGTAATAAAAAATTGATTTGCAATCGTATTATTTGAACTGAAAATAGTAGTTGCCCCAACAGAACTTGAATCAATTCCAATGAGACCTTTTCCTGCGGTATTTTGAACAGTATTTCCATCCACTTCTATAAATCTAAATATATTCAAATTTGCGTTAAATAACAATACAGGTACATTTCCCTCATTAATTGTAGTGTTGTTAAGAATATACAATCCAAAATTGGAACCAACAAATTCTTCGATAACTAATAAATGCCTTAAAGTATTTGGCGAAAGAAGCTGTGTATTATTGCTTATTACCAAGTTTCCCTGAAGTGTTCCTGAACTAGCACTTACATTCGTAATAATGATAAACCTGCAACTATTATTACCTGCAGTAGATATAAAAGTATTGTTGTTAATAATACTCTGTCCTGAAGTAGAAGAAATAACAATGTAATAGTGACCATTAGGGCTTGAAGCAAGGGGCGCATAGGTAAAGCTACAGTTTGTTATTTGGAACTCAGTTGCTCTAATTGAAATCCCTAATTCACATATTGAAATTTCACAGCTGTCGACATATATTCCTGTTGCGGTCAAATTATTTATTGCAATTACCGACTCAACACTTAAAACAGATGGGAAATTTTGAACAATTGACATCTGTTGAAACACAACATTTGGAACTGTAACATTAAACATATTAGTTACGGTGTTCAGTGTAGTAATAACGGTAGTTGCCCCTATACCTTGCCCTTCAATCGTTACCGATTTGTTAACATTAATAGTGGAGGTAATTATAAAAGTCTCAGCATCAAGCAATAGTCTATCTCCATTATTAGCAGCAGCTAAAGCCGATTGGATTGTGGTAAAGGTTTGCGTTGAACCAACCGGAATCGTAGCGCCGGTTGGAGGAGGAATATCTCTAGTTGGAGGAGAAACAGGTTGAGAGAGTTTATAATAAGTATTACCTGTAAATAAGTCGATATAAATATCTCCTAAATCCCCAACATCACATGTTGGTGCTCCGACTCCTGTTAAAATTGGCGTACCTGGTGGACCTGGAATCCCTTGCGGACCGGTTTCCCCCTGTGGACCTGGAATCCCTTGCGGACCGATTTCTCCCTGTGGACCTGGAATTCCTTGCGGGCCGATTTCTCCCTGTGGACCCGGAACCCCTTGCGGACCGATTTCTCCCTGTGGACCTGGAACCCCTTGCAGGCCGATTTCTCCCTGTGGACCCGGAACCCCTTGCGGACCGATTTCTCCCTGTGGACCTGGAACCCCTTGCAGACCGATTTCTCCCTGTGGACCTGGAACCCCTTGCGGACCGATTTCTCCCTGTGGACCTGGAATCCCTTGCGGACCGATTTCTCCCTGTGGACCCGGAACCCCTTGCGGACCGATTTCTCCCTGTGGACCTGGAACCCCTTGTGGGCCGATTTCTCCCTGTGGACCTGGAACCCCTTGCGGGCCGATTTCTCCCTGTGGACCTGGAATTCCTTGCGGGCCGATTTCTCCCTGTGGACCTGGAATCCCTTGCGGACCGATTTCTCCCTGTGGACCTGGAATTCCTTGCGGGCCGATTTCTCCCTGTGGACCCGGAACCCCTTGCGGGCCGATTTCTCCCTGTGGACCCGGAACCCCTTGCGGACCGATTTCTCCCTGTGGACCTGGAATCCCTTGTGGGCCGATTTCTCCCTGTGGACCTGGAATCCCTTGCGGACCGATTTCTCCCTGTGGACCTGGAACCCCTTGTGGGCCGATTTCTCCCTGTGGACCTGGAACCCCTTGTGGGCCGATTTTTCCCTGTGGACCTGGAACCCCTTGTGGGCCGATTTTTCCCTGTGGACCTGGAATTCCTTGTGGGCCTCTTGGACCTGGAATCAAACAGCAACATGTATGGCAGTCACAACATGAGCAGCAGTACGAGCAGTAATTACTATGTTTATTTACATTTTTACTCTTTCGATTGAAATACACGAAATTATCTCCTTTCTATTTTTATAAAGTTTATATTTTTGCTAAGTTAAAAACCGTTTTCATAGTTTATTCATATACACAGGGACAGGTATGGACTTATGTTTATCTCCTTATAATAAAAACACTGTGTTTAATAACGTTGAATCATTTTATCAATTCTTTGATGAAAAAGTTTACATTATAAAAACAGCTTCGCTAAATAGCAAAGCTGTCTCCTAGTAAAACCCACTACTCTAACGGCAGGCTCGGCTTTTCATCCTGATAAATTGAATAAGTTTCTCCATACTTTTCGACATCTGTACACTTCTCATCACTACAGCCAAATAAATATGTACCTTCAGTTGTTTGAACGCTTACATTAAAATAATATGGATACCTGCCACCTTTATTTTTATCCATGCTGCTTTCTATAGCTTTAATATCTTTTGTTTTAGCAATCTCTTGATAGTCTTTACTTTCAATTGTTTTTTGAATCATTTCATTTAGAATGTTCTGTTCCTTTTCATCGGGATCATACATCCTATCAAAAGCATAATGCTTGACCAGCCAGTAAGCGTTCATTCCTAAACTAATAACCAGTAGAATCTTTACTACTTTTTTCTTCATTTTCAATCGTCCTATTCCGTTACCTTTTCTACAACATTTTTCTATCCATCAGGGCTTTCAACTACAATTAATTCGGTATTATTTATGACTACATAGCTATCAATTCATTCGTTACCATTACAGCCTGCTAGTAATATAGCAAAACAGAAGTTGATTAACAGGAGAAATTTTCTCATGCCGGTTCCTCCTATAAGTCAGAATGCATAGGTACGTTTCATTCCCATCTGTATTATTCTAACTCTAAGCTCATCACAACACGTTCTTCATTCAATTCAAACTCGTTTTTTTGAAAAAAAGCAGCTGGCTTTCGGTGACCTTTTTCAGTAGATAAATAGATTTGTGTTACTGCTTGCTGCTTTACCTGTACTTTTAGAAATTCTAATAAGCTTGTCCCAATACCGCTAATTTGAGCATCGGTATCCACACAAATTTCGTTAAGATAAAAATGCTTATTGTTTATCCATTGTTCTTCATTTCCCACGATAAAGCCTAGAAGCGGACCATTTTCTTCTTCAAAATAACCAATTCCTAGATAGCCAGGCGTTAAGCTAATATCCATTAACCGCTTATAAGAGCTTTGAAGCGTCCATGGTTCATTCCAAGGTTCCTCGTTAAATACACGCGCAAACAGCTTAGCTGCAGGCTTTAAATCTTTTATAGTAAGCTTTCGAATTGGTTGGTTCATTGTACACGTCCTCTCTTCTTTCTTATTGTGAAATGAGGTTATAATATCTAAGGGCAAACTCCACGCCATCTTCATCTGATTTTTTCGTCACAAAATCAGCTATTTCCTTTAAGCGTTGACTACCATTTTCCATCGCAACACCAACACCTACAGTTTCAAGCATATCAATATCATTGTCACCATCCCCAAAAGCCATCGCCTCAGAAGGGTGTATTTTAAAGTACTCTAACACTTTTACAATCGCCTGCGACTTTGATACGTCTGTTTCCAATACGTTTACCACATATGGGTGCCAGCGGCGAAACGTATAGTGAGGAAACCTCATCTTATATTGATCCACCACTTCGTCTGTTCCAAACAGACAAAGTAAATAGATTTCTTCTTCGTAAATGGAAGGATGAGTGTCTGGATAGGTTTGAAGCGACAAGGTTTCGAATAAAGCAGCTAAAACACCCTCTTCCTGTACTCCGTTCATGTGAAAGCCTTTCGTGTAAAAAGATAGAGCATGTTGTTTGGAATCTGAGAATTCTACAAGCTCTTTTACGTTGGACTTGCTCATACTCACTTTATGTATAACTTCATTCTGATAAGTCACGTAACCACCATTTGCAGTAATAAACACATCAATACCTAACTCTTTTAATTCTTCGCACATAGAGAGTGGGCGTCCAGTAGCTGCTACAATAATAATGCCGAGATTTCTTAATAAACTGATGGCACGCTTTGTACTCTCAGGTATTTCGCCGCTCTTGTGATGCGTTAGCGTACCATCAACGTCGAAAAAAATGATTTTGCAGCTCATATTTCCATTTCCTTTCTTTTAGTTCCATTTTAATCCATATACGCATTTAAAAAAAGCAAATAATAGAAAAAGCACCAAAACCCTGTTGGTTCTAGTGCTTAGCTTACAATTATGAGAAGTGACGATCAATCGTCTCATCAATTTGAGTAAAGATTTTTTTGTAGCCTTCCTTATCTAAATAGCCGATACTTCCGAATAATAAATGATCAACAGGCTCAATTCCTGTAAAATCAAAAATCCCTACATCTGACGTGATTTTTAATCCTGCCGTCATGCCTATCTCATCATAAACAGCGCTTGGTGTTCCGTGGGTATTAATGATAAGACCTTTCTTTCCAGCTAGTAGCTTAGTAATACCTTCTTCACCAGTAGCATATGCAAAGCCGTACGCAAAAACACGGTCTACATACCCTTTAATAATAGCCGGAAGGCCTGCCCACCAGATTGGATAGATAAACGTAATAACGTCTGCTTGTGTAATATACTCTTGTTCTACTTTAATATCTTGAGGAGTGTTCCCTGCCTTCATTGCTTCCATATCTTCTTCTGTAAATACAGGTTGAAAGTTCAGCGCATATAAATCTCGAACAACCACCTCATGATTGTTTTTTTCTAAAGCTTTAACCGTCGCTTCCAATAAAGAGTGATTTAAGCTTTCTTGATGTGGATGTGCATAAATAATTAAATGTTTCATGTTTTCTTCCTCCCATGTTTTTTTATATTTAAATTCAAGCGATAATTTCATATTATAGGGATGGAGGAATTCTGAAAAGTAGTCACTTTTTTATGACCTAGTCGTAAAAAAGTGACCTTTAAGAAAAGAAAGAGAGTTGTCTTATATGGCCCAAAGAGAAAATTGCCCCGTAACTCAAACCCACAATATTATCGCCGGAAAGTGGAAAATTATTATTCTGTGGCATTTAAGCACAAAAACCATTCGCTTTAATGAATTTCAGCGGCTGCTTCCTGGCATCTCCAAAGGAACGCTTTCCAATCAGCTTCGCGAGCTTGAAAAGGATGGTATGATTCACAGGGAAGTATACAATGAAGTACCACCTAAAGTAGAATACTCCCTCACTTTTTTAGGCGAAAGTTTTGTACCTATTCTTCAAAGCATGGGGGATTGGAGCAAGAAACATTTGCAGTAACCTGCTGAATAGCTTCTGTATAAGAAGTTATTCAACAGGTTACTTTTTTCTTTTATTATCTTCATATAAATTAAAAATCAACAAATGTAAGCGTTATCTTATAAAAATACGTGTCATCAATACACAAACTCATGAATATCTTTATATTAAAATACAATTAGGAGGCCTGATTGATTTGTTAATGTTAGAAACTGCTAAGCAAATCGTAAAACACGTATACCCGTTTGTCTGTGTAAACCGCCACGATATTTTTAAAGGAGACGTTACTTCCTTGCAGCTCTCAAAATATTTAGACCTTCACCCTGCCCACGTACCATACGTTACCACAACAATCATTTATTTACTTGAAGCAGACGGCTATGTGTCAAAACCGCTGGTGGAATACGGAGGTATTCGCAAATGTTTACATTAAAAGAAAAGGCGTACTAAGCTGATTAAGCTTGCTACGCCTTTTGTGATATTTTCATCGTAAGTCCTGATCTTACTTTCAGAAACTGGACAAACACCTCTGGATCACGAGGTGAAATTCGTATTGTTTTACGCTTGCTGTACTTGATTTGAACTTGTTGAATCGAAAGTGCGGGGGCAATGAAAGGCATTTTGACGAAGCGAATACTGTGAATTTCTTTTACATTTATTTTTTTCTTAAAAGGACCATAATAAATGGTTAACGTTTGGTCTGTGAGATAATACCCTGTGCGAAACCAAATCGAAAGTATGAAAGCTGCAAAAAACGCTAAAGCAGCTAGTCGAATGAAATAATGATCTTGAATAAACGGAACCACAAACACACCCCAACCCATCACAAAGATTCCATCTATTAAAACAGCGATACCCACTCCCCAAATTAAGCATGACATCCACCAATCTTTTTTGGATGGAAAGTACATGGCGTGTCCTCTCCCTTCATTTTTGACACTTTGAGAAAACAACTTCCTTATTTTTAGTCCTTCCAAATGAATAAACACCCAAAAATGATGTAGAAAATAAAGTAATGCTCCTTTTTGTTTCAATTATAGAAACTTTAGTTCTTTTTTTGATTTACTCATCAAAACCAATTAGGATAAACAACGTACGAAAGAGAGGTGAGCTTCTTGGAACAGTATGAAGTAGCTACGTTAAAAAAAGGGCTATTAATAATAGACGCTTTACAGGAAAAAGATATGACTTTAACAGATGTCATCCATACTTTTTCATTCAACAAATCAACGGCATTTCGATTGCTTTATACGCTTGAAATAATGGGCTATGTAAAGAAAGTTGGTCATGCATACACCTTAACAGGAAAAGTCGGCATGTCTTCAACTACCTATAGCCCAAAAGAAAATTGGCTATCCGTCCCCCCTTTATATGAATTAAGCAACGAAATTGGTGAAACTGCTTATGTTGGGATTTTATATGGGACAAACGTAGTCACAGCGCAAGTCGTTGATGGACGTCACTCGATAAGAACACATTCAGAAGTTGGGGATTACGCTCCCGTTCATTTAAGTGCTCTGGGTAAAGTTATTTTAGCTTTCTTAAATGAAAAGCAGCTGGACAGCGTCTTAAAAGAACTCCCCCTTCTTCAGAAAACCGAGAATACGTTTGCTGACCTTCATTTACTGAAGCAGCATTTAAAAGTAATCAAAGAACAAGGTTACGCTGTTGATGATGAAGAAACTGAAATTGGCTTACGCTGTATAGCAGCACCTGTCATTGTTAAAGACAAAGTCCTTGCAGCTATCGCTATTTCAGGGCCAAGTTGGCGCTTACATCGCAAAATGGATAAAGCATTGAGTAAAAAAGTCATTGAATGTAGTTCCAGGATTTCAGCTTTGCTTTCATAATACAACAAAGAAGGAGTCAAAAATGACACAAAAAGTATACCTCGCACTCATTTCATTAGCTATTAGCGCATTTGCCATTGGTACAACAGAATTTGTAATTGTAGGGTTGCTTCAAACAGTGGCCAATGATTTATCAATTTCATTAACAAAAGCAGGAACGCTCATTTCGGGCTATGCCATTGCAATTGCTGTTGGAACTCCTCTCGTTACAGCTTTAACAGGAAAGCTGCCAAAGAAAGGACTTTTACTCATATTGATGGCAATATTTACGGCTGGAAATGCTATTTCTGCCGTTTCCTCAAGCTATGAGCTACTCATGCTTTCACGGGTTGTTACAGCTGTTTCACACGGTGTGTTTTTTGCTATAGCGGCTACGGTTGCCGCTGACATCGTACCTGAAAACAAAAAAGGAACAGCTATTTCTATTATGTTTACAGGTTTAACTGTGGCCACGATTGCTGGTGTTCCTCTAGGAACGTCCATCGGACAACATTTTGGCTGGAGAGCTAGCTTTGCAGCTGTTTCTTTACTCGGTGTCATAGGCTTAATTGCCAACGCTTTAATCATAGACAAAGTAAAGAAACAAAAACATGCACCGACAGTGAAAGATGTTAAAAATCTAATTAAAAATCCTCGAATTTTATTAGCGCTTCTTATGACTGCTTTAGGATTTGGAGGTACTTTTGCTCTTTTCACATATCTTACACCAATCCTTGAACACATTAGCGGCTACTCTTCAAGCTCGATTTCACTGCTGCTTTTAATTTACGGTGTTGCTGTAGCAATTGGAAATATTACTGGTGGTAAATTAGCTAATAATCACCCTGTTAAATCACTACGCATCGTTTTCTTATTACAAGGAATTGTACTGCTGCTGCAAATGATTTTATTGCCAAGCAAACTTCTAAGCATTATATCTATTATTCTCTTAGGATTATTTGCATTTATGATGTCAGCTGGTGTACAAGCCTATATGGTAGCATTAGCTGAAAAGCTTGTGCCTTCCGCAAAAGATATTGCCTCTGCTTTAAATATCTCTGCATTTAATATAGGCATTGCTTCTGGGTCCACACTAGGCGGATTCGCAGTTGATTACTTAACTTATTTAGATACTGCTTGGATTGGAGCCATTATGGTCGCTCTTGCGTTTTTACTATCTATTCTTAACTATCGATTGGATAAAAAACAAAATTTATTTTAGAGGAGATTTACACCATGAAACTTGAACAATTAGAAGAACTAGAAAATGAACTACAATTTCAATCATTTACAAATGAAGATGCGCTTCAGTTAGGAATGACGCTTGTTCAGTATGCAAAAGAACATAAGAAAGGAATTGCCGTTCATATTGAACGAAACCGCGTTCCTCTTTTTACCCACTTGATGGACGGCACGTCCGAAGAAAACGTATTTTGGCTTCAACGTAAAAAACGCGTAGTAGACCATTACAACAGAAGTTCGCACTATATCTCAGCTCGCTTTGAAGAAAATGGAACAACCCACGACGAAAGCTCACTGCTTTCTCCAGCCGATTACCAAGCAATCGGTGGTTCGTTTCCAATTCGAATTCAAGGGGCGGGCGTAATTGGAAGTGTTACTGTAGCTGGGTTAACGCCACAGTTAGACCATGACTACGTAGTTGAAGGCATTAAACGTTATTTAACCAGCAAGGAGATAATTTAATGGTAACAGAGCAAGCAACCCTTATTATAAAACAAGACCTTGTCTCTGAATTTGTTGTAGCTATCGGTGAAGCTTTCCCTTTGTTAATTAACAACGCTGGTTATTTGTCTCATCAACTTATGCAAAGCATTGAGTTTCCCAATCATTTTTTACTTATTGTACAGTGGGCTACGCTTGAAGATCATGTAAACGGATTTGTCGGAAGTTCACAATTCTCCAAATGGGAACAGCGAATTAAGCATTTTTTCAGTGAGGAACCAACTGTTCTTCACTACTACATGATTCAGTAGAAAAAAGGCGTACTATGCTTACTTTAGCTAGTACGCCTTTTTTTCATATTTTCCCGTTCTTTTCAAACTGTTCATCCAAAGCAAATCCTGGCTCCTCAGTGGATAGAAATTGAAACCACCTTTTTCGAAACTGAATTTGTGCCATATCTGCCTGCACGTGTGCTTCCATTTTTAATGCTTCTGGTATTGGTCGAGGATGCTGACTTTCTACAACGTCTTGATCTTCTTTTAGCACCTTTAAATTGTAGTAACGCATAAAAAAGTCAATAAATGGAGCTCTTTTCAAAAAACTTCTACCGCCGTACCCCAAAATCAACGTCTCTTCTTCATCTAAGGGTGTAAATGTTAAATACTGAAAGAAGCTTTGCTTTTCTTTATCCTTGGATTTCAATATCCATTGATGAGGAAACATGTACTCTAAATACGCTCCTCCCCCAGAAAAAGAAAAGAAATCGAGGTTTCCTTCCACTTTGTAGTCCGGCACTACGCTCGGCATATTTTTCCCAATCGTTTTCTTATGAACATACGTCAAGTGAGCGATATCTAAAATGGACTCCACTGTTCGTGTGAAATGTGCTTTCCACAAGGATTGAAAAGGAACAAGCTTATAGCCGTCTTGATTGATTTCTTCAAAAATAGTAAGCTCTTTTACCTCTTTTTCTGTCTTTGTATGATCAGGAAAAATCCATACAAGTCCTGCTTTTTCCTGAACAGGATATGAGCGTGCATGAGCGAATTTCGGCACGGTTTGATCTGGTTGAGATGGAATACAAGCACATGTTCCATCTCCTTCAAACTGCCAGCCATGATACGGACACGTCAGCTTTCCATTTACAACAGAACCAAGAGATAAATCAGCTCCCCTGTGTGGGCAATAAGGGTGAACAGCCGAGATATGACCTTTTTCATTTCGGAATAATACTACGTCTTTTCCAACAATTTTTCTCTTAACAGGCTTTTCCGATACATCGCTTGAGTAACAAATTGCGTACCATTCATAAGGAAAAACTCGATCAATATTCTGTTTCATCTTTATTCTCCTCCTTTGAAGTTACACTTACTTATCAAATGATAAGTAAAGGGTAAAGAAGAAAGCATGAACGATTTATTCACGCTTTCTTGTTATCTCTGAAAGTAGTTGAAATGCCAAACATTATAAATTCCGAAAGAAACTGTGCTTTTTCTTTTACTTCTGCTTCGCTCTCTAGTTTCTCCATCTCGGACTGACTAACCAAGCTCATTAATAAATAAGCATATTGTTTTACTGATGTATTGGCCGGCACATGAACACTTCCTTCATCAGAAGCTGTTTGTAGTAGAGCAGAGATAGGAGCCAAACAAGCCTCTTCCCACCACTGTCGAAGTACTTTTTGATTCTCATCAGCTATTTCATGTTTTATATCATGAAAGAGTTGGTTTAAATTATACGGATACGTTTTTAATAAATAATAAATTATATGCTCTAAGCATTCCTGCAAATCTCTTTTGCTGTTAATAATACTTAATAAGCTCTGCTTCATTTGTTCTAAATTAATCCTCAGCATTTCTAAATAAATAGCTTGCTTATTTGAAAAATGATGATAAAGAGCGGGCTGTGTAATCTTACACACCTCTGCAATTTTGCGTGTTGATACAGCACGATACCCATACTCCATAAATAGTGAACGCGCAGTTTCCATAATGAGCTTGCGCGTCTTTTCGCCATCTTCTTTTTTTAAAGTCTTTGGCTGTTTTGACATATCATTCACCCTTATATATATTCGAGCTTATCAACTGATAAGTTACTATATTTTTTTATTCTTGTCGATTTTGAATGTGCTTAATTTATTTTATCCTTTTCAATGTGCCGATGCAAAAGCAAGCTATATACGCTGTAATTTATATACTCAAAAAAAAGTAGACCTTCTGTTAAAAGGTCTACTACATCCAAGCATACATTCCCGTCACTAACAAAATGACAACAACAATTGCAGGCAGCAAATTCGCCACCTTGACTTTGGTAATGCCAATTAAATTTAAGCCAATTGCTAGAATCATAATACCACCGGTTGCCGTCATTTCGATAATAAGCTGATCCATCAGTGCATCTGGAACTATTCGATCAATCTGTGCAGCAAAAACAGCTATTAATCCCTGATATAAAACAACAGCTATGGCTGAGAAAATAACGCCAATCCCAAGCGTTGTACTTAGTAACAGAGAGATAAATCCGTCCATCACGGCTTTTGTATACAATACGTCATGATTGCCGCGAATGCCACTATCAAGAGCACCGATAATGGCCATTGCTCCAACAACGAAGATTAATGTTGCTGTTACAAAGCCTTCAGCAACACTGCCTTGACCACTTCCGACCTTGCTTTCGATCCATGAGCCAATTGACGAAAGCTTCTCTTCTAACTTCAATGCTTCACCCGCTACTGTACCGATAACAAGGCTTAAAATTACGAGCAAAAACTGTTCGCTTTTCATACCCATCTGAATTCCCAAAACCGCAATTGCTAATCCGATTGCCTGCATAACGGTGGTTTTCATGCTTTCGGGAATGTTTCGACATAAGCTTCCTAAAAGCGTTCCGACAACAATGCCTAACCCATTTGCAAGCGTTCCTAATAAAACCATCTCTATACCTCTTTCATGCTGTATGTACATTCAACATCATACTACAAATTATTACATTTCGAAATGTTTTTATTATTTTCACAATACTTTAAGAAGAATTTTTCCTTCGTAGTTCCGGCTTTCAACTAAGCGATGAGCGTCGGCTGCGTTTTTTAAATCAAATACCTGTTGAATAGAAAGATTAACTTCTCTTTTAGCAAAAAGGTCAATCACTTTTGCAGCAGCAGGAGCTAGCCTCTCTGGAGCATGCTTTCTAGTCGTTCCTAAACTAAAACCTTTTACGCTACGACAACTGCTGTGAACATCACTTGTTTTAAAGCTTCCTGCTTTTCCACTGCTGTTTCCAAACTGAACGAGTGTACCATAAAGCGCTAAACATGCTAAACTTCTTTCCGTAACGTCTCCTGCCATCGAGTCAAAAATAACATCTGCTCCTTGGTCTTTTGTCCGCTTGAAAACTTCTTCAGAAAATGTATCGTATGTAAAAACAGCATCTGCTCCAAGCGATTCAACGTATTCTTTTTTATCTAGGCTTCCCACCGTTCCCATCACGTTCTCAACCCCAGCTTGCTTGGCTAGCTGTACAAGCATGGAACCCACTCCTCCTCCAGCGCTATGAATTACCACTGTATCCGAAGCCTTCACTCGTCCAATTTCATGAATTAGCATATATGATAAGATAGCTACTGTTGGCATTGCTGCTGCCTGTTCAAACGAGAGCTCGTCAGGAATTTTAAAAACAAGGGCTTCGCTTGCAATAGCGTACTGAGCGTATGAACCACTTTTTGGAAAAGCAATAACTCGATCCCCTGGTGAAAATACTGAACTTTCAGAGGCTTCTTCTACCATACCGGCTGCGTCTAAACCAAGTGTAAAGGGAAACTCTGCTTCCCCCTTTCCACCAACTCGTGTTTTAAGGTCTGCATAGTTTATGCTTGCATATGCGACTTTAATAAGAACTTCTCCTTCTTGTCTGCTCGGTCTTGGGATTTGCTCGCATTTTAAAACGTCTGCACTTCCAAACTCATGTTGAATAACTGCCTGCATCATGACTTCTTTTGACATCTATAATCCCCTACTTTACTTATTTTCTGCTAGTTTTAGGTTCAGCACTTCTTCTTCGTTTTTATAGATAATTTTCATTTTAAATACATCTTCTTTATATGTTCGATCATTAAGCGTACCGACTAAAAAAGACACGGTATTATCTTTATCGTCCAATTTATTCACCATGGCTTTTACATTTCCTGTTACCGTATCACCTTCACCCGTTTGAAGCTCAACCGTTATGTATTTCAATTGTTCTGGCGTTATCTTAATCGATTTTGGCCCTAGCCTTACCCAATTTGTCTTGCGCTCTTGATAAAGCTTGTGGTCATATATGTATTCAGCACTCCACTCTTTTCCTTTATCAGAGAAAACAGCTTGTCCTTCCACTGCTGTTTTCCCACCAAAAGAACAGCCTACTATACATATAAAAACAAAAGCTACGAGTAGTACTTTCTTCATTTATAATCCCCTTTATATCATCTTACTTCTCTATTTTTCTCATAAGAATAAACCCTTTATAGCCAATAAAGGGTAACTTTCCCAGTCACGTAAAGCAGGCGTAAATATCGGCTTATTCAAATAATGGAAAATTTACACACCTCATTATAATCAGATTTTTCAATAGTTTCAATAAGATAAAGTAAAATTATTGATATATTTTCAAATTATTGTAAAGTTAATCTATCACTAGAAAAATAGAAAACAGTATAAGGGTCTTCATTGATTAATGAAAATGAGTTTGAGACATAGAAAAACAGCTGCTTCTAAAAGATGAAAAACAGTTCTTCCTATTTCTTTCGTTTATTTGAACCCGTTCGTTCCATCACGCTACGCTCCATTCTAAACTATTTTTTCCTAATCAACAAAAAGCCTGAACGATTAAAAGTTGTGAACTTTTAATCGTTCAGGCATAGTAGGGATTGAACTACTTATGTATCAATACCTGTACAACACTCCACTACTTAGAGTGCTTCACTTTATCAACATGTAAGTAATAACCGATTCCAGCTCCGATAAGGCCGCTGGCAGCACATATTCTCATTAAAACCATAAATACGTCAATAAGTTCCATGTATGACGTTTCGATGAACCCTTCTCCTGAGCCCAATACTTCTTTATAAGGTACGAAAAATACGCCTATACAAAAGCCTAAAACAAGGCCATATATAAACCCTTTTTCTACAAACTTTGCCAACTGAATCTCCTCACTTCACTCTTCCCATTATAAACACATCATGATATTCACCTGCATAGAAGTGCGCTTTTTTTAGTTGTCCCTCTACTTGAAACCCTTTTTTCTTGTAAAGCTTCATGGCTTTTTCATTTGATACATTCACCTCTAGTTCTATGCGAATGAGACCTAAATAGTTATCTGCAATATCTAAAAGTGAATCTATAAGAGCACCACCAATACCTTTTCCGTGGTACTTCTCATGAATCGAGATACCCAGTACAGCAATATGACGCTGTTTTCCTGGTTTAATATGAAGGCCAGCTATCCCAACGAGTTTATCTTCAACTGTAGCTACCATTAGATGCGCATCTTGACTTATGCTTTCCATAAAATCTTTTGAACTTTTCACACGCTCTGAAGGTATCGCTAACGTATGGCGTGCAACTGATGGCTGAATTCTAATTTCATGAACAGCTTCTGCGTCACTTGGATGTACCGGTCTAATTTTAATATCAATCATTTCACACTCTCCCCTTCACGATATGAGTAGTCCGATTTCTTTTTCACTTTCATCATCGTCAACCCCATGCCTCCAAAGATGAGGACAATGCCAACGCTTTGTAGAATATCTGGTCTAAACCCTGTTAACAGCGTATCTAATAAAATAGCTACCGCAGGATCTAGAAACACGAGAACTGAAATGACGTTTGATGATAAAAATCGTAAACTATCAAAAAACAGTAAATAGACGATACCAGTATGTACGATGCCTGTTATAGCTACAACCATCCAGTTAATCGCAGATAGTTCAAAAAAAGAATGAAAGGTAACGATCGGCATCAGCATAAAAATTCCAACCAGAGTTTGTAAAAACGTCGTCGCATAGGGACTTAGCTCTCTAATCCCTTTACCTGCTAGGGTAGTGAATGCGTAAAAGAGCGCAGCTAAGAGTCCCCAAACCACCCCTGAAGAAAGTAAATCGTTCATTGATGTACCAGCACTAACCCCTGAAATCAAAAGAGTACCGATAAAACAAATCGCCAGTGACACAACTGATATAGGGGTTAGCTTTTCTTTATATAGGATAGCTCCTAAAAATAAAACAAACACCGGTGCCAAATGATAGATTGAAATAGCGACCGTAACGGACGTTTGTTCAAATGCTTTAAATAAAAACACCCAGTTTAATACAAGAAAAACGCCGCAGATCAACGTCTGGATAACATCTCTTTTACTCCACTTTTCTTCTTTATACTTTCCAGTTAACATCCAGCAAGCGCTTAAAAATAGAGTCGCACACACACACCTAACAAAAACAAGCTCCACTGACTGTAGATTAGAGCGCTCTGAAAAGAAGCCGATTGAACCAAAAATAACCATGGATACAATCATCTTTAGCTTAGCAGATGAAGAGTTGAGAGATGCTTGATTGTGATTCATTCCTTGCACCTCCTATAAAATTGAATCTATTTTACCATAAATATCCTAAACAGAACTGGTAAATCTAAAAAAAGGATTTATTTTCTACATAGGGTTGCCGATTGTTTTTAAGCATGCTACAATTTTCACTAATAAACACGAGAGGAATGATGGATGAACAATGGATAACTAACCTAATTTTTTACGTTTGAAATTTCATAATTTCAAGTCTTAAAAACTTAGGATTAGTCTGCCCATTTTTCACCCCTCCCTACAAGCTCTCTGCTTATAGGCTTCTTTATGCGGGACAATAATGCGGACTCGACTAATCCTTCCAATAAAATTGGGAGGATTTTTTTATTCTCCCTGTACCAAAGGGATGATTCGATGTTAGAACTACTACAATTAAAAGAATTGAAGCTTGAATTAAATGACTACACGCTGTTTAAAGATGTAAATGTAAGTATCCAGCAAGGTGACACTATCGGTATTATTGGTAAAAACGGTGCCGGCAAATCTACTTTGCTTCGCGTACTGACTGGAGATATAAACCCGACAGGCGGAAAAATTCAGCACTTTCAGCCCAACATTTCCATTTCTATGGTTGAACAAGAAGCTCGTTCTTACTCATTTGAAGACTTGTCGGCATCAGAAGAAACGCTTTTAAGGAAATGGAACGTGCCAACCGGCAACTTTCAGCGGCTGAGCGGTGGTGAAAAGCTGAAAGCCCGCCTTGCAAGAGGTTTAGCGAACTATTCTGATCTTTTATTGTTAGATGAACCAACAAACCATCTAGATGCTGACAGCACGGCTCTTTTAATCAAAGAAATAAAGAAATACCGAGGAACGATCCTTTTGGTTTCCCATGACCGCTATTTTTTAGATCAGGTCGCAACAAAAATCTGGTCTATTGAGAATCAAAAAGTTATTGCACACAGCGGAAACTACAGCGACTATATGAAACACCGTGAACAAGTTCGTCTCACCCAACAGCGAGAATACGAAAAGCAGCAAAAAATGAAAGAGCGCATCAACAATCAAATGAATCAGCTTACCGCTTGGTCACAGTCAGGTCATGCACAATCAACAAAAGAAGAAGGTTTTAAAGAATATCACCGCGTCAAAGCCAAGCGTTTAGATTCACAGGTGAAGTCAAAACAAAAGCGTCTTGAAAAAGAGCTGGAAAAGTTTAAAACAGAAGCTCCCGCTGAGGAGTATCAGGTACAATTTTCATTTACTTCAACTCATAAGCACGGCAAGCGCTTTTTGGAAGTAAAAGACCTGGAAAAATCATTTATAGACCGTGCCTTATTTAAAGAAGCAAACTTCACGATTCAGCACGGTGAGAAAGTAGCGATTATAGGTCCTAACGGCAGCGGGAAAACGACGCTTTTACAAATGATAATGAAAAACGAAGCGCCGACCAAAGGCGAACTATGGATTTCCCCTTCCGCTCAAATTGGGTACTTAACGCAAGAAGTATTTGACCTTCCGCTTGACCAAACGCCAAAAGAGCTTTTTCATCGAGAAACATTTGAAGCTCGAGGGCATGTTCAAAACTTAATGAAGCATTTAGGCTTTGTCGCGTCACAGTGGAACGAGCCAATTGCGAACATGAGCATGGGTGAACGCGTAAAGTGTAAACTGATGAAGTACATTCTAGAAGAAAAAGACGTTCTGATTTTAGATGAACCCACCAATCACCTTGACTTACCTTCTCGAGAACAGCTTGAAAAAACGCTAGAACAGTATAGCGGAACGTTGCTGATCGTTTCCCATGACCGCTACTTCGTTGAAAAGGTTACTACTGTACAGCTAATTATTGAAAATGAACGCATGAACAAGCAGCTACAAACATCAGGCGATAAGCCAAGCAACATCGATGATAAAGAAAAGCTTCGCTTAACCCTTGAAACCGAGCGTCAGGAAGTGCTTGGGAAGCTAAGTTTTCTCACACCCAATCATAAGGATTATACAGAATTGGATTTGAAGTTTGTGGAACTAACGAAGAGAATTAAAGGGTTACAATAAGCATTCACTACTAGATAAAAGCATGTGCAAAAACTCCTCATTATGGCAAAAAGCCTTACTTTTTAGTAAGGCTTTTCTTTTACAGAAAATACACAAGCCCTGCAGCGCTTAACGCCACAATTCCTACCAAACCAAACACCATAGATACTTTTGTTTTAACATTACGGTGTTCAGCCGTTTCAGAGTGAAAGTTCGCTCTTTGCTGCTCTCCATTTACCCAAGCTCCAATCGAAATTCCAGAAATGATGATAGAGATTATACCAATTACTAGAAATAACTTCACCATACAGGATCCTCCTTATATAAACAATTCTATAATTCCTACCAATATACCAATCACAGCTCCTGAACATAGCCCCCACCATAAAAATAAACTGATTGGGTTTCCTAGATTCATTGCCTCGTGCCAAGATGCTTTGGTACGGTTATGTAGCTGATATCGTTTCAGTTGAATAAATTGATATATGTTGAAAGCCACAGACATAACAAGTAACACAACTAGTCCAGCTAAAAGCTGATTATTCATGTTCAACATATCCACTTTTAGTATTTATTTACATATACGTATTTTAGGTTTAAAAAGTTTCACTACTATCCAATTATTCACTTTTTCTAGTAAACTTGAATGACAAGAAAAAGCGATTAGAAACTAAAGAGTCTAATCGCTTTTCTCTGTTTGAGCTATTCATTTAACCTTCGTTTCTCACTTTATGAAATAAAGACATAATCAGCCAAATCACTGCTGGAAAGACAGTTCCTCCAATAATCATATAGGCTAGCAGACGAGCTGAGTCATAATCACCGAATACCAAGACAAGAACTGCCATTATGACAAGAGCAGTTGGTATAATTTTCAACAAAGCAACCGAACCCTTCTTTTCCTCCACTTTCCATTTATTATTATAGGATGCGATGGCAGTCAAAGTTGCTGGAAAGGCAACAACTGTTAGCACGATACCAATCACAGTCAGCAGCGAATGTAAAACTCCAGAGCTCATTATCGTTCCCAACCACGCAAGCGCTGTAAGTACTACTAATGAAATCGCGATATACCCCATGGAATTAGACAAGCTTTTATATTTTTCAACTAACGTCTCAGAGTCGCTATAAATCGCTTTTGTACCAGATTCTGCTCGAAACAAATGAATATCTCCTTCTGAAGTTACGTGAGACCACCCGGCGGATGCAAAAACATCAAAGTATTCATCTTCTTCTCCTACTTCAAGGGATCGGTAGTCTACGCTGTAGATATAGTCTGAGCTTTCTCCTTTTTCAAGCGTGTACCCCGAAAATTTAAAACCAGTAACGTGCCATCCTTTTAAAGAAAATCGGCGTAATTTTTTCATATCCTTCTCTTCAGCAAAAGCAAGGCCACCTGACATGATGTACTTGGTTTGTTTCATTCTTCATCCTCCCCCAATCCCGTTTCAGCTAGTTCAATCATTATTTTTCTAAGGGTTACATCTTCTCTAAGCACAGTTCTTCCTACATCGGTAAGGAAATACGTTTTACGTCTTGAATCCGAAGCATCGTATAAGTAAATCCATTCTTTTTCTAAAAGCTTTTTAATAATGGTATACATGGAAGCGGGCCCTATTGTAATGGTGCCCTTTGATGTTTCTTCGATTAAATTCATAATAGCATAGCCGTGTCTTGGCTTTGTTAAAGCTGCCATTATGTAAAACATTGAATCTGTTAACTGCTCTGTTTTTCCCAAATCCTCACCTCTTATATCACTTCAAGATATATCACATTGCGATATAACTAAATAAAATATATCATAATGTGATATAACTGTCTAGATTAAAATTGGATTTTATTTCAATATTAATGAAAGCAGAAAGTAGGTCTTCCAAATACAAAAGTGCGTTCTCACAAGAGAGCGCACTTGAAGATTACCTTTATAAAGGTTAACACTTTTATATAAAAGCAGTTTGTTTTTATTCCTCTTCTTCATCAAACCAAAAATCTAATAATACTGCGGCTATTTCTTGATTATCATATTGAACGTAAGCTGGATAGTAACCGTCACCTATGCCGGACATCGACACAACTCCACCAGGGACGATACTAGCTTCATATTCAGAAGATGCGACTGCATCGCAGCAAGCTACATAATACGTAAGACCTTCTTCATCCATATTAATCTCATGCACATTTTCCACTTCATATGTAATTGCGTCGTCTCTTCCATAAACAGATGCATCAAATATTCCTGCCGTGGCTGAATCTACTCCAACTTCTTTTCCAGTTTCAATCCAAGTATCAGTCATTTTAAAATCAGTGTGCGTAGCTACTAATTTACTTATCGTAAAATCATCTTCATAGAAAACTGTTGCGGTCCACTCACCCCTTTTAGCAGGTTCTAATTTCCATGCAAAATCGTCGCTGTCGTCTACCGCACACTCAATTGGATAACACGGATCTGAGATGATAAGCTGAAGACTAGTCACATGAAAGCTACCTAATTTTTTACTATTCATCTTGTATTCCCCTAACTATTTATCTTACTTCTAATAAAAATGGCACTATAAAAACATAGTACCATTTTTGAGTTATCTTTTTATGAATTATTAAAAATTATTAAATTAATGGCTTTTACCTTTGAGCGCTTTCACTACTTCTTTTGTTGCTTCTGCAATAAGCTTGTCGTCATACGAAGCATCTTTTTCATTACGACTTGAAAGCACTGCAAGAACAATAGGATCACCTTTCTTTGGCCAAATGACGGCAATGTCATTACGCGTTCCATATAATCCTGCCCCTGTTTTGTCCGCTACTTCCCAATTCTTTGGTACTCCTGAACGAATCAATGCATCTCCTGTAGTATTTCGCTTCATCCAGTCAATTAAAAGCTCACGTTTTTCAACAGGAAGTGCATCTCCTAAAGTAAAAGCTTGAAGACTTGTAGCTAGCGCTTTCGCCGTACTCGTATCAGCGATTTCGCCTGGCTGTACATCATTAAGCTCCGGCTCAATTCGCACAGGATTTGTCACGTCATCTCCTAGTTCTCTAAGAGCTTTTTTAAATCCTATCGGTCCACCTATCTCTTCAAGAATAAGGTTTCCTGCTGTATTATCACTATAGCGAAGCGATGCATCAGATAGCTCTTTCAGCGTCATTCCTGCATCAACATATTTTTCTGTAATGGGGTTATAGTTCACTAAATCATCTCGCGTATATGTAATTCGTTTATCAAGGTCTTTAATGTCTTTTTGCTGCAGCAATACTCCCACAGCTAAAGCTTTGTGAGTTGAAGCATATCCAAATCGTTCATCAGGACGATATGAAATTACTTTGTTCGTACCTGTATCAAGCGCATAGACACCAAGCTTAGCGTCGTATGTATCCTCAAGCTTAGCAAGTTTTCTTTCAATTGTAGTCTCGTTTTTCATTTCAGCTGATGAGATATTTGCTCCAGAAAAGCCAATAAGCGATACGCATGAAAAAATTAAAACGGGTGCGACTGCTTTAAATTTCAAGCGATTAGAAATCCACTTCTTTAGCATCATAATCATCCAACCTTTCCCTAATTAGTCATTTTACTGATAGCTTTATGGTACCATTTCTTAGGAGTAGTCGATGTGAGATATGTATGATACTCACATGATATAAATCTGAATATTCTTTCTATTAATGGTGCTAATCCATAAAAAAACTCTTTCTTTTAATAGAAAGAGCTCTATTAATTTATAAGCTTGGACTTCTTCACTCTGCACAATGAAGGTAAAAGTGATCAAGAGTGTCCAGTATCTTCTTTTTACCTGCTAGCTGTTCAATCCACTTTGTTGGTATGCCATGCATTTCATAATACATACCTGCAAAAACTCCTGTTAAAAGAGCAACCGTATCGGTATCATTGCCAAGGTTTACAGCCATTAATACTGCATCAGCATAGTCATCAGCATGTAGCAAACACCACACCGCCGCTTCTAACGAATGCACCACATAGCCATCTGACTTGATGTCACCTCGGTGTAAATGAACAAGATCTGATTCAAGCAGCCTTGCATAATGCTGAATTTCGTTCTCATACACTGTTCCCACTATGTGTTCTTGGCAAAACTCACTTAGCATCCGATTCGCTTCAAGCGGTGTCTTATCATTGTAAAGTGCGTTCATAAACTCTAGATATAAAATACATCCCAAGGTCGATCGCGGATGACGGTGAGTCACTTCGGCTATACGTTTAATCTCACCAATTCGTTTTTTCACACTTTTTTCTTGAATGAGCGTAAAAAATAAAGGCGCAATTCGCATGAGCGCTCCGTTTCCATTGTCGTACTCAGAACTTCCTCCCCATTCTTCAAGTGGTAGTCCTTGCTTATAGCGATAAATTGCTTCATTTGTTGCAATGCCGATATCAAACATTTTGCCGTATGGGGTCCAGTATCCATTATCACGATAATGGGCAAACTTGTGCATCAACCCTACGTCATCTTCATTTTCTAGTATATTTTCAACTAAACACATCGTTAATGACGTATCATCAGACCACGTCCCAGGAGGTTGATTATATGTACCATACCCTGTCATTTCAGTAACCTTAAATGAATCTCGATTTTTGAATTCTACCGGTACTCCCAGTGCATCTCCTACAATCCCGCCTAACATCGCAGGATACAGCTTCCTTTTTAATAGTTGCTTATTATCTTCTTTACTTCCCACTGTATCAGCCCCTTATACTACCTTTTTTTTCGATCATATCATAAGTAAAAATATGCAGTCTCTTTGACTTATACTTAAAGAAGGCTCTTCTTTTTTAAGAAGAGCTTTTATGTTTCTTCTCTAAGAAGTAATAATATATATTCACCAGTGAAAAATAAACTACCGCTGAACCAAAAATAAAGGCTAAAAACTCTTTTAACTTTTTCCCTTTCAGCATTTCTTCTGTTTTTAAGTAAAGCTCCATATTTTCATTCAGTGACACTAACGTTGTGAAGATTGAAAGGAGCATTCCAGCAATAGCAAAAATCCCGTACAGATTTAGAACGCTTCTAATCGTTAGCTTCTTTTTCACTACGACTTTTACTGGTTTAGACGTTTGGAGATTTGAATTCATGACATCTCTCCTTATCGAAATGTTATATTTTACTATTTTAGCATAAATAGTAAAAAAAGGAGCTACTCCTTACGAGTAGCTCCTTCTCTTTACATCTTTTTCAACTCATTGGCTAAAAACTCAACGTCTGTGCCGACAACTATTTGAAGGTCTTGGCCACTTAGCTTTAGTACACCTTTCGCTCCCAACCTTTTTAGCTCAACTTCATTTATGATACTCGTATCTTTGACTTTTAAACGAAGGCGCGTCACACAATTATCCACTTCAAGCAAGTTTCCTCTTCCGCCAAGTGCTTCTGCGTAAGCTTTCGCAAGGTCACCGTAACTACCTGTTAACGCTCCGCTTTCTTCAAATTCTCCTTCTACTTCATCTTCACGCCCAGGTGTTTTTAGATCAAGCTTAATAATTAAATAGTAGAAAATCATAAAATACAGCAACGCATAAATGAGACCAACACCGGCTAAAAGCAGCGGCTTCTGTGCAATCCCAAAGTTTAAGAAGTAGTCAATGGCTCCCGCTGAAAACCCAAAGCCGTGATGAATATCAAGCAGGTACGTAATCGACATAGCAGAACCGGTTAAAATAGCGTGAATCACGTATAGGACCGGTGATAAAAACATAAATAAAAACTCAATTGGCTCGGTAATCCCTGTTAAGAACGAGGTAAGTGCTAAACCTATAAATACGCCCATCATTGCTTTTCGACGCTCTTTTTTCGCAGCTGCAACCATCGCAAACGCAGCCGCTGGAAGACCAAACATCATGATAGGGAAAAAGCCCGTCATAAACATTCCCGCAGAAGGATCTTTTGCCAAGAAGCGCCAGAGGTCTCCTTTTATAACTTCACCCGCAGCGTTTGTAAATTCTCCAAACTCAAACCAAACGAGCGTATTTAAAATATGATGCAATCCAAGCGGAATGAGCATGCGGTTTAAAAACCCAAATACTCCTACTCCCGCTGCACCAGCTCCAATAATCCACTCACCAATATTATCAATAAAGTGCTGAACAAAAATCCAAACATATCCAAACACAAAAGCCAACACCAGCATTACAAGTGATGTAACGATTGGTACAAAGCGCTTTCCGCCAAAGAAGCCAAGCCAGTCTGGTAATTTAATAGTATGATAGCGGTTATATAGAAGACCGGCAATGACCCCAGCGACAATTCCTCCTAGAACACCCATATTAATCTCTTCATTAATAGCTGCTGCTCCTTCTGTCAAAACAAAGTACCCGACAGCACCTGCTAACGCAGCGGCTCCGCTGCCATCTTTTGAAAACCCAATTGCAACTCCTATCGCAAACAATAAAGCCAAATGTCCGAAAACAGCGTCACCCGCTGCCGATATAAACGGTATACCTAAGAAATCATCTTGACCTAACCGGAGCAAAAGCGCAGCAGCAGGCATAATTGCAATCGGAAGCATCAACGATTTACCGATTTTTTGAAGAAAACCTAACATAACAAACACCTCTCTTTTTTAGGATATACTACATAGTTATGTAAGCGTTTTCTCTATTAGCCCATGCTGTATGCCTAGACAAGTTGTTTTTTTGCCAAATACATGAAACCTTTCAATTCTCTCTTCGTATAGTCTAGTATAAAGCTCTAAAAAAGGAGGAATTCTTATCGAAGAAGCGATTGTTCCTTTTATCATTTTGATTCCTTTTCTTATTCTCGCATTTGTTCTTTCAAAAGGAAAAGGCGGTTTTTTGATCGCCGGCTATAATACCTTACCCACTGAGAAAAAAGCGGAATACGATGAGGTGGCTCTATGTAAATTTATGGGCAAGATCATGTATGCCATTTCGTTTGGAATATTGTTGCTGGGATTAAGCGACGTGCTCGCAAATCAGCTGCTGTTCATTATCGGTATGATAGTGTTTGTTGTATCAATTGCGTTTGCACTTATTTATTTAAATACAGGCGATCGGTTTAAGAAAAGAACGACATAAGAAAACCGCTCAGATCTCTAGTCTGAGCGGGCTTTTGTGACTTCTTACTTGTCTTACTAATAAAACGGTGCGAATTTACTTTTAAATTGCCTTGTTTTAGTTTCCATAAATATTTCCTGTTGTTGACGTCAAAACCCCATTTTGAGCATTGAGTTTGTACTGAAAGCCATTACTACTTGACCAGTTAGAAAAAGAGAAGGTATCACCTGTTTTTAACTTCGTCATTTCAATATCTTTCATTGTTAATGGTGAACTTAAACTGCTTGTTGGTGCACTTGTCGTACGTCCAACATAAACGGCCGCATTTGTACTACCAGGCTGAGAAACAACTTTTGCTGAGCCATCTGCTTCCAGTAATAAAGCTGTTTGTTCATTAACAGCAATTCCTTTTGCTTGGGTTGTCCAACCATCCATTATATTACGGGCCATAAAGCCAACAAATCTCCCCATACGATCACGCTGTTCAAAGTGTGAATCTGTGATAGTGCTTGTTAAATAAGGGTTACTTAAAAAATTACGCGTAAATGTCATGTACCGATTACCTGGATTACTTAACGCTTCATCTGAGTATACCGAACCGTTTGCAGCATCGTAGACAAACTGCCCTTGAATAGCAAGTCCAGCACTCGTACCGCCTATTGGAACCTTATTAATAGAAATTAAATTGTTGAGTGTGTCTTCAAGCGGCGTATCCTTTATATAGTTTACATATAAAGACTGGTCGCCACCAGCGAAGAAAACAGCTTCTGCTTTTGATACCTTATCAAGTACAAATGAGTCAGAAGCAGCATTACGATTATTTAATACAATGGTTTCAACTGAGTTTAAGCCAGCACCGTTTTGTGCTGCTAAATCGTATAAATATTGATTGTATCCATCACTACCAGAAGCTCTTAAGACCACAAAATCTCCACCGTTGGCTTTCTTTGCCATCCACAGCATTGCTTCATCTACATCTGTTGATCCTCCCATTAAATTAACTCCGTACGTGGTTGATTTTGTAACATTTGCTGTATCTCCATAACTATAATACGTATAATTTTTTCCTGCTGCTTCAACAGATGCATGTCCAGCCAGTAACCCAATAGAAAGACCAACAGTTGTAACCATCTTTACTAATTTTTTCATTTCTTTTACACTCCCCACATTTTTAGTATTTAAGAACGTCGATTTGCGCTCATTGATAAATAATGCAAATATTATGCCAATTCAAAAAATAACAAATAATTAGCTTTTTCGTTTTTTTGCGGATTTCTTTTGGGTTTCTTTGGTTGTTTTAGGTTCATTAACAAAGTCCGTTAAGTTAAATTCTTTCTGTTTGGCAAAGCGAGGTTCTTTTTTACATAGGTCAGGAGATATTTTACATGCATCATGCTAAGTAGGGCTTTTTTATTTCAACAATCAGTTAGAAAAGAAAAAACCCGGCTCCAAAGAGCAGCGGGTTTTCATTTCGTTTAACTATGCGTATGTTTCTTTTAAACTTCTTATCAACTCCTCCTCGTTACTGTTTTCAGTAAGATGAATAATAGTCTTTGATTGATCTTTCTTCCTATAGTTATTCATGAGATTTAAAATAACCGGTTTAACATGTTGTTCAAATGTACATATTTTATCTGTTGCTCGATCTACTATCTTTCGTTTTATGTCGTTGGTTAAGTTTCCATTTAGTAAACGGCTATGCATCCTCTCCATACAAACAGACAGAGGAACATCCAAAAAAATAATTATATTTGACTCTTGAAATCGGCTCTCATAAACAGCTCGAGGGCACCATCCCTCTATAATCCAACTGTCTTTTCCCATTAACTTACCTAGTTCTCGAGAAAAATGTCTGATTTGTTGTCGCGTTGGAAAAGGTGTTGTTCTTAAAGTCTTTAACTCTTCGTCAATACTATAGAATGGAATATTTAGCTTCTTACTAAGGTTTTTACTCAGCGTCGTTTTTCCAGCACATGCATTTCCAAGGATAGAAATTTTATAAATGCTAAGCACCTCCTTAGTAATACATATTGCTTTAACCTTGTACAAATTATCTCTTTTTACAAGTTAATTCTATATGGCGATATGGTTTTGTATGTTTGGGAGATTAACCCCCTATGAACAATCTACCACTCCGCTTACATGCTCTAAAGCATTTGGACGCAGCGGTTAATCGTTAAAATTCTCTCCTTTTTGCTTTCGCATCTCCTTTTCAACTTTCTTTAATGCCTTTTTCGAACCACGCTCAAAGTCGTGCTGCATCTTTCGCTCTTGATGCGAAACAAAAAGTGAGTTTAGGTCGTAACCAGGTGGATACAGTTCGCTTGCTGGCAATTCGAGCTCAATGCGTTTAGTGTTTATTTCTTTAAACGCTCCATTATAGAACACGGTCACATTATTGTAGCTATCTCTTTTTTTATAAATAAGAGCAGATTCTTTCTCATCTAACAGCGTTACTTTATCACCTATTTCATAGTCATACAGCTTTTCTTTCTGTTGTTCCACTACTTTTGGCTTTCGTTTCTTGTTTTCATCGACAAGCGTGAAGTTGTATTCTTTATGTGCCATGTACGCTTTTGCTCGCTCAATGACTGCGTCACTCACATTCATTTTTTTCGAAATCCAAAGCGCATTGCTCTCACCTGATGCTCCAATGACTAGCTGATAAAGTGGCTCTAACGTTTCGCTGTTAAACTTCATGGCCGCGTTCATAAAGTCAGGATGCATTTCAGAGAATCGCTTAATCTCTCCGTAGTGCGTCGTTGCAACGGTCATGCATCCTTTATGGTAAAACTCTTCAATGATTGAAATGGCAAGAGCTGCACCTTCGTTTGGTTCTGTACCGCTCCCAATTTCATCAAATAAAAGCAGCGTCCGGTGATTTGCACTTGCTAAAATGTCCGCCATGTTTTTCATATGAGATGAAAATGTACTTAGCGCGTTTTCAATACTTTGGTGGTCACCGATATCGACAAAAATTCGTTCAAATAAAGAAACTTCTGTTCCTTTTCCCACCGCAATATGAAATCCTGACATCGCAGCAAGCGTAAGCAGTCCAATCGTTTTTAATACAACGGTCTTCCCACCGGCGTTTGGTCCTGTAATAATGAGCCCTCGATATTCTTCACCTATTGTAAAGTTCAAAGGTACAACATTTCCTTTTAAAAGCGGATGTTTTCCATCTACTATGCTGATATAACCGTGATCATTTAATCCAGGCTCAACCCCGCTGATGCTGCGGCTATACTTTCCTTTGGCGAATACCATGTCATACTGCGCAATAAGCTCAACGTTGATTTTAATGGCAGGAAGCTGTTCCATTACCAGACCTGAGAGCGTCGCAAGCACTTGGTACTCTTCTACAGATTCCTCTACCTTTAACGTCGCAAGCTCGTTGTTTAATTTTGCAACGACGGTTGGCTCCATAAAGACCGTTGTTCCTTTTGATGAGACTTCAATAATTGTTCCCTGCACGTGCTTTTTATAAGAAGCTTTTATAGGAATTGTGTAGCGATCATCTTTTTTACTCACAAAAAATTCTTGGATATAGTCTTTGTTCGCACCGCTTCGCAAAAATTTCGCTAAGCGTTCTTGAATGGTTGCTTCTGTTGATTCAATATGGCGACGAATTCGCTTTAACTCTTTACTCGCTTCTGAATCCACTCGATTGCCTTTAATCGCTGCGTTAATTTCTTCTTCAATAGTCCGAAACTCCGTCATGGACTTCGCATACGACGACAGCATCGGGGCAAAGAATTCTTTTTCAAGCATAAACGTCTTCACTCGGCGACACCCTCGTAAAAAGTCAGACACCTCAAGTAAATCACTCGCTTCTAAAAGCATGCCTTTTTCAGCTTTTGTCATAATATGCTTAATTGCTGAGATTCCCATTAAAGGTACGTGGCTTTCTGCATCTAATAATCTTCTTGCTTCTGTCGTTTCACGCAGGCGCGTTTTGACAACGTTAAGAGATGCGCTTGGCTGTAAGCGATCAAGCAAATCCTTTCCTAAATCGCTAACGCAATAAGATTTCACAAGTTCCTTTAACTCACGATATTGCAATGTTTCAAATGTCATTTCATTCATCTTTTTTACTCCTCACTATGATGGTGTTCATAATGAAGATACCTACTCAATGAGAAGCCAATGAGCAACATATAATACTAAAAATAAACAAAAAAGCTGCAGAATCAGTTAGATCCCACAGCTTTCGCACGTATACAAGGCATAAATGTATCACCAAACAAACGCAATTGCTTGCGGTGGATACGCTTTGTATGGGGTGTAGGTATCTTCATAGGCGTCTAAATGAATTCAACACAAACTAAAGGTTACGCATTTTTCTTTTAAAAACGCACCTTCGTCTCGTGTATTCATTTAGCTAAATTAATCCTATTTCGATACTACCCCGCTCATAAAAGCACCTCGTCTAGTTTTGACTTCGTCTCATTGACGTTTTCATTGTTGCTATTATCATATTATATTTGTCTTTTCATGTAAATAGGCAGCTGCCCTTTTTTATCCATGATATGATGGGGTAAACGAAAAAAGGAACTGATACCATGCCCAAAACAATCGCTTGCTTACATGCACACCACTCAAACATCGAAGTCATTGAAAAAATGCTTAGCTCCCATCAAGCTGAACTCATTCATTTCGTCGAACCCGGATTCGACCGACAAAAAGCTGATGCTCACTTTAAACCAGAATTTATTCAAAGTAAGCTCGCCAATACAATGAGATGGATTTCTTCTTGTCACGTGGATGCTATTTTAGTCACATGCACCTTTTTCACAGCCCACCTACCGCTAATGGATTTCTCAGTTCCCATTATTAAAATTGACGAACTATTATTTTCACAGCTAAAAGCTGAAAAAAAGCCTGTTATTCTTGCCTTTACTAATCCTCAAACAGTTGACGGTACCATGCAAGCATTAGCTAAATTTGACTCTTCTATAGAAGCTAAGTCTCATCTACTTCCTAATACTTTTCATCTGATTATGAACGGGAAAAAACGAGAGTATCTAGATGCTGTGTATCAAGGTTTAGCGGCGCTAACAAAAGCGTATCCAGACCACGTAATTTATGCTGCGCAGCTGTCGATGGCAGATGCTGCGGTGGTTGCAAGAGAAGTTGACGGGGTTGAGGTTGGGCATTATGGGGAATTGGTTGGGAAAGGGCTAACAGAATAATTCAAATTAGCTTGAGTTGAGTTAATTTCCTTTTCTCTTCCATATTATATAATTAAAAAATTAATACTATTGGTTCTTTCCTATTGATCTTTCTAGCAATTTTTATTATAATAGAAGTTAAGTTTTATTCTAAACCGAAAGGATGTTCTTATTTGGTAATGAAAGATATTAAAGTAGCTGAACTGTTTGCCGGTGTTGGCGGATTTCGTTTAGGCTTAGAAAACGCAGGAGGTTTTGATGTTAGTTGGATGAATCAATGGGAGCCATCCACTAAAAGTCAGCATGCGTTTAACTGCTATATAGAAAACTTTGGAGATGACTCATCTCATGTAAATGAGGACATCGCGCAAGTATGGAAAGACATCACAGATCACGATTTACTAGTTGGTGGTTTCCCTTGTCAAGACTATTCGGTTGCACGTTCCTTATCTGGTGAAAAAGGTATTCAAGGTAAAAAAGGGGTTTTGTTCTGGGAAATCATGAACATCATCCAATATAAAAAGCCAAAATACGTTCTTTTAGAAAATGTAGATAGATTGTTAAAATCACCCTCTAAACAACGTGGAAGAGACTTCTCTATAATGCTAACAGCATTTCGTGATGCTGGCTATTACGTTGAGTGGCGTGTAATTAATGCAGCTGATTATGGTTTTGCTCAGCGTAGACGCAGAGTTTTTATCTTTGCTTACACAGTTGAAACTGAATTTGCTACACAGCAAGCTAAATTAGATGAAAAAGATATTCTTCATAAAAAGGGGTTCTTTGCTCCTTCATTTAAAGTTGAGAAAGAACCTTCACTAAAACATAAAGATAAATTTGTTACGTTACCACGTGATATCGTCGATGTCTCGGATGAGTTTAGCGAAAATTATCGAAATGCAGGTATTATGCGTGATGGTAAAGTTTATACAGCTGAACTAATTCCTCTGACAAAATCGTCAAAAACTTTGGGTGAAGTAGTTGAAGAAATTTATCAAGAACTTGGTCCAGTAGATGAGAGATTTTACCTTGATGAATCGAAGATTAATAAAAAAGGACGCACTGAACTAGAAGAATTAAAATACCTTAAAGGTCCGAAAAAAATTGAGAGAATTGCACAAACAGGCCATAAATATACTTATTCAGAAGGTGGAATGTCCTTTCCAGACCCCCTTACGCTGCCAGGAAGAACAATGCTAACTAGTGAAGGTACTTCTAACCGCAGTTCACACGTTATTCAAGATCCTTATACTAAACGCCTTCGTTATTTATCGCCAGAAGAGTGCGAACGATTAAATGACTTTCCTGCAAAGTGGACTGAAACAGGGATGCCTTTAAGAACTCGATATTTTTGTATGGGAAATGCTTTAGTTGTAGGACTAGTAGCATTAATGGGTGAAAGAATTAAAGAGGTTTACAATCTAGATATGGAAAAATTTCACGAACAAGGTTTTGAACAACCAACAATGTTATAAGAAAAAGGCTTCTACGGGTAATGTAGAAGCCTTTTTCTTATATTATTCACCAATTCTAGCAATATATACCTTGATATATTATAATTACACTATATCCTTTAATTGTAAAAACATAAATAATATAAGGAGTTAAGTAATGGAATATCTAACAACTGATGAAGTAATGTTGAAAGCAAAAGAAGCTGAAGGAAAAACATTTAAAGAGATAGACTCTTATAATCGACTCTCTAACAAAAATTCTAAGGGGAGCTTTGGTCAAGTTATTGAAGAGAGCCTATTTGGCTATAAGATTAATTCCGATGCTCGACCAGACTTTGAACATTTAAACTTAGAACTTAAAGTGACCCCTTTTAAGAAAAACAAAAATAAAACATTCTCTGCAAAAGAAAGATTGGTACTTAATATTATTAATTACTTGGAAGAAGTTAAGTACACGTTTGAAACATCAAGCTTTTGGAAAAAAAATCAAAACCTTTTACTAATGTTTTACGAATGGATTCCAGGTATAGAACGCGAAGATTTAAAGCTGTTTAAAAGTATTTTATTTACTTTTCCAGAAGCGGATTTAGAAATTATTAAACAAGATTGGCACACGATAGTTAATAAAGTTAAGGCAGGAAAAGCTCATGAACTATCTGAAGGAGATACAAATTATCTCGGTGCTTGCTCTAAAGGAGCTAATAAAAATTCTTTGCGGGAACAACCTAACTCTTCTCTACGTGCTATGCAACGAGCTTTTTCTTTAAAACAATCTTATATGACTGCTCTAGTAAGAAAATATTTACATAACGATCAATTAGTTAGTTTTACCTCGGCTAACGAGTTAAAAAAGAAATCATTAGAAGAAATTTTAGCTGATAGGTTTGCACCATACAAGGGACTAACACCCAAGGAAATAGCTGCACGTTTGAATGTTAATTGTAATCCTCGAGCTAAAAGTTTTATCCCTCAAGTCATTAGTGCATTACTGGGTATTAAAGGAACAAAATTAGATGGAGTTGAAGAGTTCTCAAAAGCAAATATTCAGTTTAAAACAGTTAGACTAAAACCTACTGGCGTTCCTAAAGAAAGTATGTCTTTTAAAAATATAGACTTCAATGCTTGGGCTACAGAAAGTTGGGAGGAAAGTGAGCTTCGACAGACTTTCTACGATACGAAGTTTTTATTCGTTGTATTTCAATATAAAGAAACTGAAAAAGATAATCCAAACCGTGAAGCATACTTTAAAGGTATTAAACTTTGGAATATGCCTGTTAATACAATTGAAACTAAGATGAAACAGTTATGGCAAGAAGTAAATACCATTCTTCAAAACGGTGTTGTTATTCAAGAAAAGCCTTACGGTAAATCATCTAGAATACATAATAACTTCCCTAAAAAAGACTTTAACGGTGTAAGCCATATTCGCCCTAAAGCTCAAAATGGCAATGATAAAGTAACATTACCGGACGGTCAAAAAATTACAAAACAATGCTATTGGTTAAATGATACTTATATTGCTTCTCTGCTTAAAGATTTATATTAAAAAAGTAGCGGCTCATACACCGCTACTTTTTATTAATTCAACCTACTGTTTAAACTACTTATATTAATTACTACAGGCTGCGCTTGTTTTAACGTGCCATCCGGTTGTAACATAGGACCGGATACTACACACTGCCCCTTTTTTAAGGTGGCTAGTTTCTTTTCCCACTCTTTGCGAACTGCACTATCTTGAGAAAGATTTGATGCAATTGCACTAATTTCGTTTTCTGGTGGCATAAAATAGATTTTTTGACTTGCATTTTGCAACCTTGAAATTTCGTCTGTACTAAATTGACCTCTTAGAGATTGGGTAGCATACCATCCAGACCAACCAAACTTTCGCCCTTCTGTTAATATTTTAGCACTTGGCGAATATTCACGATGATCTAAATTTTGAGCTTCGTCTAAAATAACAGGTAATGGTCTACTTTTATCGCCATGATTTAGTTGATGATTCCACATATCCCATAGAATAAATTCTGTAATCATCATTTGTACCTCTCTGTTATAACCTGTTAATTGAACAATAAATACCTTCCCTTTATCACCTAATAGCTCACTCCAATTATAAGTTTCCTTACTATTAAAAGGATTTTTGTCAATTAAAGGTTTAATTTGAGAGCGTGCAGTTTTAGCAGGACCTGACCCATCTTCTTCTAGTTCCGTTATTAATCGTTCTAGGTTCATCTCGTCTTGGTACTTATCTAAACCACTTAATACAGCTTCATAAATGGCATTTTGTTGCTGAATTCCTAAGTCTCTATAAATAGATGAAAATACCGCTTTAATTCTTTCTGCTATATCTGTATTATCTTCATCAATATAAAGATCTTCATCTAACTCTTTTTGATTACGCTTAAAAGGATTAATTGGAAAGCCGTCTCTAACTACGAAGAACTGCTCTAGTTTGTCCCCTAACTTTTCTTTAAACTCTGGTTCAAGCTTAGAGTTTTTGAATCCATCTGTGTAATCAAAAATGATATTAGAAATACCACTCTGAGCGAGCTCTAGCAATAAACACTGTATAAAATAACTTTTTCCTTGTCCAGATTTCCCTGAAATTAAAATATGACGGTTAGCTAATTCAGTGTGGCCGTATTCCCAATAAACATCTTTAGTCGAACCTTCAACAGTTCCTAGCAAAACTCGAATATCTTTTAACTCTTTTTGTACATTTACAGCCGGTGTTAAATCTTCTACTTGATTATTATTAGTTTCTGTAACACTATTAATCGTTTCCATTTTCGCCTCAGTATCTATATCCTCTATTACAGAAACAGCTCTTTTATTATCAGCTATTGTTGATTCATTCTTTTCTGCTACAATTATGTGTGGTTTAACATTACTAGAGTATTCAAAGTTAACAACAGATTTAGAAGCCTTATAATTATAAGCTAGTAAATTCTCCACTCTAATGTCTGTTTTTCCATTTATAATATTTTCTTTTAATATTTGAATCTCTGTCATTACTCCTTGGTAACCATCTTCTTCAGTGAGATCAACAAGTAAAATATCTTCTTCAAGCTTAACAGATCTCCATGTTTGCTCTTTTTTAAATGACAATACAGCACCTTTACCAATCCAATGGTTAATTTCATTGCTAAATTCATATTTATCATTTAAAAGTCTTTCTTTTAACTCTTCTACTTTTTCATAGTTTTTCTCTGGCCAAATCTTGCTTGAAATAAATTTTTGAGCATTTGCAATTAATAATTGCACAAAGAAGTTTCTAAAAAACTTGTTTTTAAATAGAAATTCACCATCTTCATCTACTTTTGAAAGCTGCGTACTAAAGAGTTTATGTGTTTTATTGATTTGTTCTTTAGCTTTAGCAATAGTTGAATCTTGATTATAACCAATCTTTACTTCAACTGGATAATAGTGAACATATATTTCATTATTATCAGTTTCTATTCCAATTAACAATAAGTCATCACTATGCATTCCTTTAACATTTAAGTTTTTAGCAGAAAAGACACCTTCACTTTTGGTTAGTTTAACAACCCCTGCTATTCGCAATATTTCTTCTAGAGAGATTGGAATCCAAAGGATTTTTTCGTGATCGAGTGTACTAATTATATACTTGATAGCTGATATAATACTTAACTTTTCTCGAGAAAATTGACCTTTACTTCCAATGATTCGAAGTAGCCATTCTCCATTTAAGCTGTTAAAACTATGAATAGCTGTCTCAATTTGTTTATCATTAATAGAAAGCTCTTTTCCTGCTAAGTACTGTTCAATAATCAATTTATATTGAGATGACTTATCTGTAACAGTTATAGCATCATATTGTGTAGAAGATGAATATTGATCACTATAATGAATGACTAATAAATTTCTTGATGCAGTTTGAAAGAAATTTAAATCAACGTTTGGCTCGATAAATGTTACCCAATAAGAAGCATCATAAAGCTTCTCAAGTATTTGTTCGTCATAATTAGCCGTTCTTGTGACAATCGTTTCATTCTTTCGGTAAGGATTCGTTCCCCCACTTTCTAAATTACTAGCTAATTCATTTAAATATTTTGATACTTGCATTAAGGAATTTGGGTTATCTTTTTTACCCTTTAAACCAAACCCTGTACGGTAATCATTAGTGGTTTTAAGAAATGATAAAGAAGATAATAAGCCATCCAATGAAGTTCCTGATTCAATTTCCTCCATCGCATTCCGAGCTGGAAGATCATTGGATTTCATTTTATAAAATGAAATGTGTGCATACCCATACTCTGAATGCTTTAATGGACGATAATACAAAATATTTTCACGTATAAAACGTAACACATCAGATGCATCCAGCTTTTTTGTTGCTAAAGAAATACCAAATACTTCTTCAAACTCCTCAACCGTTTCTAAATCAGAGAATCTCTCAAACGAGCTTATGATGTTACGCTCCATATATAATGCAACCTCAATTGGTACAATATCAGCAGGGCCTCTTTTATCAAGCTGCTTCTTAATAAAGTTAATTAAACCTTTTACCACTTCTTCATCATTGTTAACGTTAATTACATTAATTTGAATTGGTGACTTCGATTGCTTGATAAATAGATATTGAAAGTGTTCAATAAACTGAGTAAGCTTTTCTTCTATGACATTTGATAAAAATGCATTAGATTCACCAATTGTTACTTGATTATACGGTTCATAAATAATCCATTCAGGTGCATCTTTTTGTGTAATCGGTCGATACAGCTCTGAGCCTTCACCATAGATATAAGGTAAAAGATTATTAGGGTGTAGTCTGTCTAATATATGCATATCTACTTGCTGATTTTTCAGTTCGTCTTGGATTTGAAGTTGATATGCAACATTTAGTGGGTGCAATGGTGTAAACAAAATTTTATTTTGTTCATAAATACTTCCTAGCTTAAAAATACTTTTTTGCTCTTCTGCTAAAATAGTATTTTCGGGTATTTCAGCAACTGCACTAATAAATGCTCTTACGTACTCAACTGATAGTGAATGCAGTGTAGAATCCATATGTGATAAACTTGGAAGCTGTTTCTTAGACTTATAGTAACTAAGCAAATTTTCGTATGCTGTTAGAACTTCTTGCTGAAGTTTTAAATTTTGCTTTTCTAACCCAGTAACTTCTCTCTTAGCATAAAGACAACCTTTTTCTATCCATGCAATCTCATCTAGTAGAAAGTCCTTAAAATCTTCGCGCGCTGAGAATTCTCGAGTACTTTGCTTTAACTTGTTTGTTTCTGAATTATATTCAAAAGATGCTTGATGTTCTCTTTTTAATTTCCATACTCTGTTACCTGTAATTGGCGTTACTCTCATGCCTTCTTCTTTTACAATGATTCGAAGATTTATTGTAGGAGTATGAATAGAAAATTTAAGCGTATCATCCTCCCAAGCTAAAGAACTAGATGAAATCTTAAAGGTATTCGTTTTAGGCTGAATATGCTCATTTTCTTCTTCAACAAATATTTCTTCTATCTCATCGCTTTCATTACCGAAAATAATATCTTCGTCTTTTTTATTTAGAATTAATGCTTGAGATCGGACGTTCACTTCATAGATTGTTTGAATAGAATGCAGAAAACTTGGCTCACAATCTACGATAGTAATATTGAATTCATACTTTGATCTAGATTCATTATTGTGTGTATATACTATTTGATAAAAATCAGTCAAATTCTCTTCAGAAGGTAGTGCAACCATTAGTTTCTTTCCTGATACACTACAGAATTTTTCTGATTTTTTATGTATATATTCTTTTTTTAATCTATCACTAAATTCAAATGTTAAATTTACTTGGCTTTCTCTTTTAGGGTTGAAAATAATGATATGTCGCTTTCTCTCTCCTGCTTTTGTTTCCTTATGGGGCTTTTCCCAATATGTTAAGTGCTCTTTAGTTTGCTTTTTAGAAGACTCTATGTACATTAAAGATGTTCGTACTTTAATTTCATCGTTCCACGACTTCACTTTTCCGTACTCTTCTTCTTGCCAATTATCTTTCTTTAAAGCCTGTACACCTTTTTCAGAAAAATTTCTTTCTAATTGGCTATCTAAATTTTCATATTCATGAATATGTTGTACTTTTTCAAATAAGCCATAATTTTCTTCAAGTCTTTTTTTTATTTGACTTGGTGTATATTGATCTAATGTTGCATCATAAAATAGTCCCAAACGAGCGTATTCATCAACTTGAATATGACCTTCATTTAGAAACCCAAGAACTTCTTCATAATCCCATAAAGATGAATGAACAAAAGCTTCATCTAACTTTTTTGATAGATGAAAGCTTAACACTTCTTTATCTACTTTTTTTAATTCGTTAGATGATTCTATTCTTTCTTTTAAAGTCATTAAAATCGTTTTTACATTAAACGGCATTCCTTCTTTTTGTAAATCACTACTGCCGCCCCGAATACTATCTAAAGTTTCATGACAAATACTTAATAAAGCTGTATTAGCCCAAACACCTTTTTGTTCTCCTACCTGATTTCTAAGAGTTACAAGAAAATCGGGAGTAACCTTCTCCGTAGTAGCTGCTACTACAACATTCATTCCATCTGAAAGCTTAATTGAAAAAGTATTATAGAGGGAACCTTGCTCATGTTTATATTGAAATTGCTGAGCGAAGTCACTTTCACTTAATATTTTATAAAATTCTTGAACTTGGTTCGTATTATCAAATTGTAAGTAAAAACGATCTCCTCGTTTAAAAGGCGTATTCCTTAAGTATTGAATTAATTCATCTGAAAGATATTTATAAAATTGGTTTAACATATTGTGCATCACCGCTATCACTTTTTTTATCTAATAAATTAAGTTTATCTAGTAGTTTGACTGCCTCTTCTTTTGAGTATCGGTCAAAGTACATACCTCTATTTTCTAAATCAATAAATAATTGATTTAAAGACTTTCTTTCATTTTTCAAACAAACAGCCGTTAATAATAAGAACAAGTCTTGCGAAACATTTAGCATATAGCCTAAAGAGCCTCGTGTTTTCAAAAAGAATTTTTTCCCAATCTCTTCAATCGATAATGAATAGCGATTTCTAGGCCCTTGCATACTTGGCTTTTGGTATGCTTCTTCAATACTAGAATACAGTAAATCAACCAATGAAGAATAAGTACCTTCACTACATATTTCTATCTCTGGTAGGGAAGAGTGAACTCGATATTCTATAATCCACTGTTTTAACAATTCTAGAAAACTCTGACTCTCTTCTTCTGATAACGCCTCATGCTTATCTAATAGTTCTGGGTACACTGTAGAATCTTCCAGCCCCATGAGCGTGTTTAAATGTTCTAATGTATTGACGTGAATCAATAGATTACGGGCAGCGTCCTTGACTAACTGATAACCGTACCCATAGCCTTTTCTACTTTTGCTAGTAGCTTCCCAATCTAAAGTAAAATATACTTCATTGTTATTGGTAAAGTTAGCCTTACTTTGCTGAGCTAACTTTATTGATAATTGAGAAATATAAATAAAATAGTAATAGCTTAAGAGTAATTCGTAATGTGTTTTAAAGTAATCTTCGTATCTAGATAAAAATAAAAAATCATCTTGAAAGTATCTAGATAAATAAGGAAGCTTACTTCCGTATTTTTTTTGTACATCTATTTGGCTTAAGCCATTTAATTTATCTAAAATAAGCTTTGAAATTAAATCATGTGATAACTGCTTTTCAAAGATTTTTTGAAATTCTGTACTATCTTCGATTAACACATCTGCTAAAAACTTACCAATCTCTTGTTCACCTTTCATTTCAGGTCCATCACTTAATGATAAATACTGAAATAAATGAGGGTGAAACACTTTTATCTTTCCATTCTTATGCTGCAAGACCATATTTAAAATTTGGACGAGATATGCTTGATCTTCTTTATTTACATTCACCATGTTGCTTATTTCATCGATTAAATCATCTATTTCCAAGCTTCCTTCAAAAGTATTTTCACATATATTGCGCGTAAACTCTCCCAATACTCCTTCAAAACCTCTTCTAAACTTTGGCCTTTCTGTTCCTCTTGTTACAAAAGGAAACAGCTTAGCTTTTCGATTAATTGTATGTTTTAAACCGATTTTTTCCTCTTTTATAGATAATGAATTTTTCAACTCTTGTAAGTTACTTTGTTCAACCATTTTTTATTCCCTTCTAAATGTGAATTCCTCATAATCTTCATCATAACTTAATTTAAATTGCAGGCCTTCTTGTGCACTAACAAACATTAATTCATTCTTTCTCTCGCCATGCTGCATTACTTTTTCAATGAATTCAACAAATTGAATACAATCTTCTTTATCTTTTTTATTAGGTCGATAGCCTTTAGATAAATTCACCATCATTTGATATAACGGGTAGTCAACTTCTATAAAAATAGGGTTCTCTTTGTTTTGATCACCATAAGCTAACAACATTGTTAAATAAAAGCGACTTAACACTTCTTCATTATTTACTTTTAAGTGTTTAAAATGAGGATGAATCTTTAACTTTTGAGCAACCTGTATATTTTGATTAGATTTATCAATATAAACATAACCATCTTTAGGCTTCCCATTCCATAAGAAAATAGAATCTTTTAATAAGTCATACAACTCTCTTAGTCCACTGCGATTTCCTTTATTAAAATAATATAGAAATACCAGATAGCTTGTGTAGTTCGAATCCTTTGGCGTTAATTCCTGATTTTTAGGTACAAACAATAAAAATCTAATTAAAGTCCGGTTAAGCAACTGTGCTGAAGCATTACTTAACTCTTGAAAACTTCCTAAAACCCCAGCCTCTTCATTCCATGCTGCTACTTCTGTTAAATCTAGATATTCGTTAAAAGTCTCTTTAATATTCATTGAATTATTTAATTCTATTAAGATTTGATCAAACGTATTTAAACGTTTATGGATAGGATCAAGTTGAGTAATAGCCGCTAACAACGTTGAACGATCTTTACCGTCGAAAATTAAGTTCGGTAATAATCTTTCTGTCTTCTCAAGAGTATCAGCATTAAAATAATCCGTATTTTTATCTGCTGGAACTAAAATATCATGAACAAAGTTAAGCAAGGCACGAGTTGAAATAATTATCTTTTGTTTAATAATTACTTCTATTAGAAGGCTAACAATACGTTCACGTACTTTAGAATTCATAAGCAGCTCATAATTATCAATAAAAAATCCACTTATTTTATTTTGCTTATCTTTTTTATATGCTTGATAAAATGGATTATCGTCAGAATTCCTCACAATTCTTTCTAATAGTGCTGAGTAATAAGATGATACAGGACCTTTTTCAGTTAGTTCAAATGGTTGATAATCACTAAAACTTATTAACTCAAAATATTCGTGATTTCGGTTCTCTGTTAATATAGAGTCTTCAAAAACTTTACAATCATGAATAAATTGAGATAGCTTATTAAAGTTTTCTTTTGCATATTTTGACTCAATAAAGTTATGAAGTACACCTAGATTAATTGCTAAGACAAGATTTTCTTGTGAACCATTTATATTCTCATCGTTAAAAGGCTTTAAAACTTCAGCTAATGTGTCCAATGAATTTTTCTCAGGGTCAAAACTCTCAGTCGCATCATTATGAATAATGAGTTTGCTCAGTAATTCAGGGTGTTTATGTTTCATATAAGCTAGTAAATGCGACTTGCCATCTCCAACACTACCACATAAAAAAATTAACTTTGATTGACTAGTTTCACCAGAGGAACGTAACACTTTTTCTAAGTCATCTTCAATAGAACGCTTAACATGTAAATATTCTTTAAACGTGCTAAATTGATTGGAATTTTCAATAGCCTCTTGAGAAGATTCTTGTAACTTTGAGAGCTGAGTTAGAAGGTAACTTTCTCCTTCTTCAAGAGTAAAATCAAAGTCTAATGTACTACTTTTATTTTCTGCTTCTATTTTAGAAATCTTTTGATTAATCTCTACTTTTTCAGGAGTTTCTACAGCTGCAGCAGTAGCCTTTTGTGTTTCAAACCATGATGAAAATTTCTCTTCTAAACTAGATGTTAATCTCTCTTCTAATTTATGTACAATGTCGTCATTTGCTTTAGCTTGCGGTTGTGGAATTTTATATTTAGGTGCACGAAATGAATAGTCACCATAAACTTCCATAAACCAAACGGATACATCAAATAGCCTTCTATGCATTTTAAATGCTTTTTCTAAATCATATTCAATATAAGCATGTGATGCTTTATTTCCTAAATGCCTTATTGCATCAAAAGACCGAGCAATATCTTTAGTTAAAACCTCTTCTTTTTCTAAGTATTGAATTCGATCCACTAACCTTAAATGCTTCATACTATTTATGTCATCGTGTTGATTACCTATCTCTTCTAACAGTTCTTCAGAAAACACTCGACCTTTCATCAATACAGCTTGAGGATCTTGATAAAATATATTTTCAATTTCTTCACAGATGTTTGCTAACTTAGGAAATTTATCTGCCAGAAATACAAAGTTATTTGTTTCCAATTCATGACCACCTTTAAAACTAAGCAATATATACTAATCTACACTCTGTAGACTATTTCACTACTAATATTATAACTTATCTTTTTACACGATCCTAGGAAAAAAGGAACATTTCTGGAATAAGAATAAACCCCTTAATATTATCCAATTCTTTTTTCTATTAATAAAAAAAGGAAGATATTTCAATCTCCCTTAATCGTAAACCGTTCTCTCTTCTTCCCACTCTGCTGATCAAACTTTGCCTTCAGCGCTGCAAGCTCCGTATCTAATGTTTTCATAATGGTCGCAACTTCTTGGTCCGTGTATTCGTAGTTATTTCTGTTTGCACAGTTTCCAAGCAGCTCCATTAAAGCAATAATTTTGTTTGTTCTAGCTTCCGCTACGCGGATGAAGCGCTCGCTTTTTGTCTCTTTCATTGATATTCTCCTACCTAACTTTTTATCTATTTATTTACTTACCATTTAATATACGGAATGGAATAATTATACTCAAGACTCAACTACTACATTTCACGTATAAATTAATGTATTTCATTTCTTTTTTTGTATTATATCGGAACATTTTCAAGGCTTTTGAATCAATTATTTTGATAAGTATTACATCTCTTTTAAAACTCCAGGATTAGTTCATGTTATGATGGATATAGTTTACGTATGATGAAGCATGAGTTAAAAGAAATTATTAAAGAATGTAATTTGTTAGTTAAAGCTGAACGCTTTGATGAATTAATGGAGTACTATACTGAGAATACTATTTTAGCAATCAAGCCGGGAAAGATAGATCGTGGAAAAGAGGGAATTAAGCGGGCATTCATTAAAATTGCTCAGCACTACAACCATACAATTGTTCCAAAAAAATCAAGATGTAACTGGCTATGCATCATTGATAACTCATACGGAACATCATTAATTGGAAGTGAAGAGAAATTTTAATACTTATGTTTACCATAAAAATCCCGCTATCAACTTTATGTTAATAGCGGGATTTTCAACTTCTCTACTACTCTTCATTACTTATAAGGTGGACCTTTCGGCACGTTCCCAAAAGGTGAAGTAGAATACATCATTTCTCTGTATGTAATCATCATGCTTTGGCTTTTTATTGCATCGACTTGTTCATTGTAAGATGAAACAAGCTTTTCAATTTCTTCTTCTACCGTTTCTAAAAGCGCAATGCTTTTTGTTTTTTGTTCCTTTGCTTCTTCTACAATCGCGTTTATTACTTTACCTTTGCTATCGTCTTCCACTACAATTTTCTGGATTTTCTTTTCCAATGCGTCGTCAATAGCGGCAATTTTATCCGTGAGCTCTGTAAATTGTTGGGTTCTATCCGTCAAGTCTTCTTGCGGCGAGACGCGCTCAAACATAAACGCTGTTTTGCTTTCAGTTCCTTCCATCTGTTATCCTCCAGGCACATAGTTAAATAGAATACTAAGATCTCGGTCCTTGCTGAAAAGCTGTTCGATATTGGACTTTGCTGACTCTAAAAAGTCTTCGTTATCCGTCAAGCTTTTAGTTAAACCTTCCATCAAGTGAGAAATATCCATGCCGCTTAAACCGTTAAACTGTTCAGTTACTTCTACTTTATCAATTTGCACAGGTGAAAAGTAAGGTAAAAACACGTGCTTTCGTAAAAGCGGAAGCTGACCGCACGGGTTCGTTTCAATATTACGGATATCGCTAAGCACCTTTTGCTTTTGGTTTTCATAATCATCAATAATATGCTCTTGAAACCTTTCAGCAATTTTAGTGATATACGTTTTCTTTTTCTGAAGTTCCTGCTGTCCTTCTTGGTACATGCGCACCGCAGCCGAAATATTAACTTTAATTTCTTGGTTTCCACCAGTCATCAGCACCAAATCATTACCTAAATATCCTTGATTTTTAGAAGCACCTAGCGCATTTAACATCTCGACGATTCCGTGACTTGCAATAATTTCTTCCATAACTGACCCTAGCTCTTCATGTAATCGCTTAGCGCTTGCTTGCATATTTTGCACTTCATGATAAATAGCAATAGCCGCATCCACATCACCAGCCATTACGTTAAACCCGCTGGCCATAGCTGCTTGCCCCGCATATGGACTGTACTTGGTACCTTTCATCATTTCTTCTGACATCTTGCGGTTCTCGTCGATGCTATTAATTTTTTCTTTAATGATTTTTAATGACTTTTCAATGTTCGCAAGCTCTTCCACTGCGACTTGCTTCTGTGCGTTTGTAATATAGCCTGCGTTTTTCAATTCACCAAAAATCACATCTGCATTCGACGTGATGTTCGTAACCTTTTCAAGCAAAGGCGGCACTTTTTTATTGACGTCTGAAATCATGTCATCAAGGTCTTTGCTGAAATACGTGCCAACAGCAGCTCCTACTCCGTCGTTCATAATTTTATCAACGACGTCCATATTCACACCCGTTAAGTCTTCAATCCCTTGATTGTTTCCACCGTTCTGAAATCCTTCTGCATAAACTAATGCAAAATCTTGTAAGCTTTTAACCTCTGAATCTGGAATTTTGTCAATAATGGCTTTTAGACCTGGCTTGTCAGGATTCGTATCAATCATGGTGACATCACCCAATGTGAAAAAACCTCGAATATTTGCCAGGGCGTTCAATGGATCATCAGAAGAAATAACCTGGTGAATCACCGTACCTTTTTCTTTATAATACGCTTCTGCGAAAGTTTTAAGTTCGTCTTGAGGCAGAGAGTAGATGGCTTTAGAATCTGCTAAACTTATGTTGAATTTTTCTTTCACTGCTTCTCTAAACTCAAAATCTCTTTGGTAGAGTTGAAAATATGTTGACTGCGCACCGTTGACGCTATAAATTTCGTCAAAGTTTTCAGTTAGCAATTGTGACACAGTGTTATTATTGTGAGCTAATGAATGTGATAAGCCAATGGTACTAGAAATATCTTCTATTGATTCCTTTTTTTTAAACTCTTTCTGTGCTTCCTTTACAAAGATTTCCGTACTCTTTGCTTGGCTAGTGTCTATCCCAGCCTGCATTGCTCGTAGGTTATACAGCCAATCGTCAGTGTCCGTTGTCCCTTGAGATACTACGTACATTTCGTTTACGTCCTGCTCTTTGGAATAGATGTGTATAGCCGTTCCATCGTATGAAGAATTATTATATTTATTTACTCGATCAAATTCAGAAGAGCGCACAACGCTTATTTCACCTTTTAAGGGTTTACCTGTTTCTTCAATATAAATCCGCTGTACTTCTCGGACAAACTCTTCTTTACTTATATCCTTGTAACCTAAGTCTGTAATTCTTAACCATAGTTCATTTGTTTTTACAAGTTGGTTATCACTCATTTATTGTTCACTTTCTTTCTTCTTTGAAAATTCAACTGAGGAAATTAACTTATATGCACGCTTTTTAAACTCTTTCTCGTCAGGACCACATGACTTTGGATTATCCATACAGCTTCCAGTATAAATAATCTCTACTCCCCCCCAGCCTTCCTTAGGATGGATGTAGGCACCGTAACCATATAAAACACCATTTTTCTTCGTAAATGGAGCTACGTACGTCACTTTTTCTTTGCCATCAATTCGGTCAAACTTCATCTCTTCACCTATGTTATTTGTTAAGAACTCTTTAGCGTATTCAATTCCCGTTTCATCATTGAGTAGATTTTTTGTATACTGAATGCTAAGTTGCGCTTCCGCTTTATCATCATACAGAAGACCTACCAGAAAAGATTCACCATTGTTACCATCTCGTGTATAACCAATCCCATCGATCTCTCCACCAGTTGGAAACAACATTTCATATACACCCGTTTTGGATTCAAGCGTGTAGTATCCTTTTTCCGTTTCTTTTGTCGACTTGATCATTTCTCGCGTAAATTCATCTTGAAGGGCTCTTGTATTTGGCAATTCCTCCACGGCCACTTCGCTCGGCTTCTGTTCTACTGGTTTTGTTTCGTTTGATTGTTCGTCACTCATTTGACACCCTCCTATGACAAAGCTACTGAGAAGTAAGGCTACAATTCCCTTTCGTTTTATGAACATCTGGTGCCTCCTACTTTCTTTCTATGTATACATTCTTCTATTATAGAAAAACTTGGTTAGTTTTTACATTGGGCTTTTTACTTAAAAATGGATTTTTTTAGGTTTTTGGAACTATCATCATTTAATTCTTACAGAGTAAATTTACTTATGTATTCTAACTAATTTTCTTTTTATTTGGTTCTTACTCATCTTCATTTTGATTGAATTGTGCTAGTTCGAGTACTATCATTTATTGTTTAACCTCCTTTTTGTTTAAGAATTCAACCGAGGAAATTAACTTATACGCACGCTTTTTAAATGTTTCTTCTTGTGGATCACATGGCTTTGTTTTATCCGTACAACGTGTTGAGTATATAATTTGCACACCTCCCCATCCTTCATTAGGATGAATATAAGCACCATACCCATATGAGCCAAACTCTTTTGTCTTGAACGGTGCTACGTACGCCACTTTTCCTTTTCCATCAATTCGGTCAAACGTCATGTTTTCACCTATATTATTCGTTAAAAACTCTTTAGCATATTCAATGCCAGTTTCGTCATTCGATAAAACGTTTGTATACTTAATCCTAAGCTCTGCTTCCTCTTTGTCATCATACATAATACCAGCTAAAAATGTTTCATTACTTTCACCTTTTCGCGTATAACCAATGCCATCAATTCCTCCACCAGTTGGAAACAACATTTCATACACACCGGTTTTGGATTCAAGCGTGTAATATCCTTTTTCCGTTTCTTTTGTCGATTTAATCATTTCTCGTGTAAATTCATCTTGAAGGGCTCTGGTATTTGGCAATTCCTCTGTCGCCACTTCGCTTGGCTTTTGGTCTAGGGACTTTGTTTCAATTGATTGTTCGTCACTCATTTGACAGCCGCCTACGACAAGACTACTGAGAAGTACGAGTATGATTCGTTTTCGTTTTATGAGCATTTGGTGCCTCCTGATTTTATGTTTGTGTAATAACGTGTAACACTTATTTTTTAGCCTCATTTTTGTTTAAGAATTTTACTGAGGAAATCAACTTGTACGCACGCTTTTTAAACTCTTCCTCTTCAGGACCACATGACTTAGGATCATCCATACAACTTCCAGTATAAATAATCTCTACTCCTCCCCATCCTTCATCTGGATGAATGTAAGCACCATAACCATACGAACCTGTTTCCTTTTTCTTAAACGGCGCTACATATGTAACTTTTCCTTTTCCATCAATTCGATTAAAGGTCATGTCTTCACCTATACTATTCGTTAGGAGTTCTTTGGCATATCCAATTCCCGTTTCATCATTCGATAGAACCGTTGTATACCTAACGCTAAGCTGTGCTTCTGTTTTATCGTTATACAGAATACCAGCTAAAAACGCCTCACTGCTTTCACTCTTTCGCGTATAACCAATGCCATCGATTTCTCCACCAGTTGGAAACAACATTTCATACACACCGGTTTTGGATTCAAGCGTGTAGTATCCTTTTTCCGTTTCTTTTGTCGACTTGATCATTTCTCGCGTAAATTCATCTTGAAGGGCTCTGGTATTTGGCAATTCCTCTGTCGCCACTTCTCTTGGCTTTTGGTCTAGGGACTTTGTTTTCTTTGATTGTTCGTCACTCATTTGACAGCCGCCTACGAATAGGCTACTGAGAAGTACGAGTATGATTCGTTTTCGTTTTATGAGCATTTGGTGCCTCCTGATTTTATGTTTGTGTAATAACGTGTAACACTTATTTTTTAGCCTCATTTTTGTTTAAGAATTTTACTGAGGAAATCAACTTGTACGCACGCTTTTTAAACGTTTCTTCTTGTGGATCACATGGCTTTGTCTTGTCTGTACAACTTGTTGAGTAAATAATTTCCAATCCCCTCCAACCTTTATCAGGATGAACGTATGCACCATAACCATACGAACCAGTTTCCTTCATCTTAAAAGGCGCTATGTACATTACCTTTCCTTTTACATCAATTCGTTCAAACGTCATGTCTTCACCTATGTTTTTTGTTAAGAATCTTTTGGCGTATTCAATATCTGTTTCGTCATTTGATAGAATTGTATTATAATTAATTCTAAGTTCTGCTGACGATTTATCCTCATACAAAATACCGGCTAAGAATGACTCACTACTTTCACCATTTTGCTTATAACCAATCCCATCGATTCCCCCACCAGCCGGAAACAACATCTCATACTCCCCCGTTTTGGATTCAAGCGTGTAGTATCCTTTTTCCGTTTCTTTTGTCGACTTGATCATTTCTCGCGTAAATTCATCTTGAAGGGCTCTGGCATTTGGCAATTCCTCTATCGCCACTTCGCTTGGCTTTTGGTCTAGCGGCTTTGTTTTCCTTGATTGTTCGTCACTCATTTGACAGCCGCCTACGAATAGGCTACTGAGAAGTAAGGCTACAATTCCTTTTCCTTTTATGAACATTTGGTGCCTCCTTTTTTTCGTTCCATACATACATTGTTCTATTATAGAAAAACTTGGTTAGTTTTTACATTAGGCTTTTTACTTAAAAATGGATTTTTTCAGTCTTTTAGAACTACTTGGGTAAGGGGGATTACAGTGATTATTTTCTTAATTTTTTTACATGAAAATAAGCCCATTTACATTGTAAATGAGCTGCTTTGGATATGATTGGTCTACATCTTAGCAGTCTTTATCGTTCTGTTTGAAGGAATTATCCTAAAACTTCAGCTTACAAAATGTTTCTAAATGCATTGGGGTCTTCTATAAAGGGACAGTATGCACAGGTGTTAAAAGAGAATAGCTTTTTTTGAAGAAGCGTCTAGTTTTTCATAAAATCGTTTGGCTTCTTAATAACTTGTTGAATAGTCATCCGCTCCATGTATGATAAAAACGGGCATTTCAATCTTGGGTGCTAATAAAGAGACATCTGATTTTGCGATTGCTCCTGATAAAGCAAAAATCCCTTTTGGTATATTAACACGTTCTTTACAAGGATCTTCGCTCCCCTTACTTTTGTATAAATCATCATTAGAAGTGACAGAACGTGAAAGCCTTGTTTTTATGCCTACTTCTTAAATTCCACAGATGAAAGTACTTTTTCAACTTTCTTCATGACTTCTTGATTGCTAGGGCTACAGGGACTGAAAGACTCTCTACACTCTGTTGTGTAGATAAATTCAATTCCTCCCACATCTCTACTCGTGTCGTATATGTATGCGCCATATCCATAATAACCATTTTCTGATTGAAAAGGAGCTAAATAGAACGTATTACCATTTTTCTCAATATTTTTAAATTCATCTTCAATACCTAAATTTTTCTTAAGAAATTTCTGTGCATATTGAATGCCCGTTTCGTCGTTAGATTGTTTTTGATTAAATTGTACTTTGATTCTTGCCTGAGTTTTATCTTCATATAACACTCCAGCCATAAAAGCTTCATTTACACCTTGATTGTTAGTATAACTGCCGCTACTAATTTCCCCACCAGCCGGAAACAACATCTCATACTCACCCGTTTTGGATTCAAGCGTATAGTATCCTTTTTCCGTTTCCTGTGCGGATTTCAGCATGCTGCGCGTAAATTCATCTTGGAGTGCTCTTGCTTTTATTTGTTCTTCTGTTGTCGCTTCCGGTTGTGTTTCTTCCTGTTCGTTTACGCTTTGACAAGCTGTGAGGCTCAACGTTACTATCAGTAAAGCGGTGAATCTTTTTAAATTTAAACGCATTGTATATCCTTACCTCCTGTTGTTACAGATCATCAAGTGAAACGACTTCTCCAGTTATAGCATTTACAGCGTAATGGCAGTCTAGCTTTCCGCAAAGAACGTACCTTCCTTGTTTGCGGTCATAAACATAACATGGCGTCAGTATCATGAAGTCGCGAAGCTTCTTTAAGGCTTGTTGTTTCGTTATTATAACTTTATCCGCTGCTCTAAATGCTAAATATAAGTCAATAAAAGACTTATTGTCCATATAGTTTAAGACTTCATATGTATTAGAATGAATAAATAGTTTAAGTTGTCTTTTAAACACCTGTTCAGCTTCATGCTTTGCTTGTAGTTTTGCAAGCAAATAGCCCTCAGAGCGGCTTAGAGATTGTAAAACCCATTTCCCAGAATCGCTGCTATATACTTGTGCCAAAAATTGCTGAACCGCTACCACACTGTTTTTAATCTCTTTCTCCGTTATTTTTCTTAAATCAGGATGCGGTTCTTGATTTTCTATTTGATTCTGTGAAAGACTCTCTGTTGCGTTTATTTCTTTACGCTGAAACGCTTTATCAATAGCGTGGCTCCATTCAATTATTTTATGAACGTCAACATGTGATCTTTCATCTTCGACTAATTGAAACGGTATCAGCGACAAATCGCGATTTCGTATGTATACTTCTTCAATTGCATAAGCAGGCGTCATTTTTTCCGTCTCCATATTTGGAAATTCAGCTAACTTTAGCTGCTCAGCCACAATGTGCTTCACTTGCGGTAGAGTAAGCTCATATTTTTTTGTTTCAACCGGCTCTTTCTTTGAAAAGTCTCCATTGATTGAGAAAAATATTAAATTCCCCGCTTTATCTACTTCAACTTCAATAGATCCAGATGGCGATACGGAAACACCGTTTAGAATTTTTTTAAAGCAAATCCTCATGTCTTCACACTTATGAAATATAAAATGAGTGCCTTCTTGAAGCTCCGTTTCACTTTCAATCCAACGAGCAATAGCATGACGGTCTTCAATCCTAAATTTGACACCCTCAGCATAAGAAATCCCGCTAACAAAAATGACGCTTGTAAACTGGCCTGTATGAAGGTTGACTTCGACAACAGCTGTCCCGTCAGGATTAAGGTCTTCATCTAACAAGTCTTTTTCATAATTCGGAAACCATTCCATTGAAAGTGTATAGATGGTGTCTCCTAGAATAGTAGCACTGCGCCTAACGTCTGAACGATATAAATAGTAGTCTTGCAAGCCCAATTTTTCTTTTGTATGTTGAATGAGTTCATTTATTCTTGATTTCATTTGATTCTCCTTATCTCATTCCATAGTTTGGTAGATTTACCCACTATGATAAGGGAGAAACGCATTTTTTACAATTATTTTCCACAAACACTTTTAGAGCTTCCCTTTCCGATAAGCAAGTGGCGTCGTTCCCATCATTTTTTTAAACTGATCAATAAAGTAGCTGGTGCTGTTAAATCCCACTTCAAAGGCTACGTCCGTAATGCTTTTTTCCTCTTGCTTTAAGAGCAGAATACTTTTTTGAATGCGATACTTCATCACGTACTGAAGCGGCGTAACGTCTAGCATCCGTTTAAAATAGCGGCAGCACTCAGATCGGCTTATTTGACCGGATGCTGCAATATCATCGAGAGTAATTTTTTCGCTATAGTTCATATGCACCCACGTCAACATGGCTTTTATGCGCTGATTTTTCACTTCTTCTGTGTACACGTATTGCTTCTGAAAAGCGTGAACCAAGAGCTGTTTCCAAACCTTAATAAGATTAGCCGTAATCTCAATTTCAAACAGCGGTTCTTTCGTTTGCACAAGCTTGCGAATGACAAATAAAGCTTGTTGAATAGCTCTGCTCCACTCTTTGTTTCCATCAATCAATACATACGATAAATTGGTGGATTGAACGTAAGGCAAAACGTAAGTTGTATAGAGCTCTTGAGGTAAAAAAAGATGCGGAAGCACGTTTAAACAAATATACACGCAGCCCGTTTTCTTGAGATCTTCTGCCATATGCAAGCAGCCGCTGTTAATAAAGAGTCCATCCCCGCTACGCAGCTTAATTTTTTCTTCGTTCACTTGAAAAACCGCTTCTCCTTTTAAAACGTAGATGAGCTGAATTTCATCGTGCCAGTGAAGCGGAATGTAACCGCTGGCGTGTTCTAGTATTGTCGTCTCATAGCAAGCAATCGGCAGCGCTCCCGTGTAGTGCTTCGTTAGCTCTTTTAAGTTTTGTTCATTGATTAAAAACTGCTTAAACTTCATAGCCCACCTCAATATTTTTATATTTTTAAGCTCGATTTGAATATAAATACGCGTTTTTTCTCTTTATGATTATACTATCATGATATTTTGTAAAGGTAGGAAATCAAATGAAATCTAATCGACGTGCTGGCTTATTATTCGTGATTGTGGGCGCAACGTTTTGGGGAATTGGAGGAACAGTAACAAAAAAGCTGTTTCAAGACTATGAAATTGACGTCAACTGGCTAGTGACCACGCGTTTATTACTAGCCGGATTGCTGCTTTTACTTTTAAGCTGCTTTGGTAAAAATCGCCGGGAAGTCCTTTTCATTTGGAAAGAAAAGCAGACGGCTCTTCAGCTCGTCACTTATAGCATATTGGGCATGCTTGGCGTGCAGTATACGTATATGGCAGCTATTCATCATGGAAATGCAGCCGTCGCAACGCTGCTTCAATATTTAGCACCCGTCATTATTATTGTATACTTGCTGTTTCGAAGACAAATGCGTTTTACTAGACAAGACGGAACGATCCTTTTATTAGCTTTAACCGGATGCTTCTTCCTTCTTACAAACGGGTCGCTCTCAACGCTTTCTGTGCCCTATCTAGCCATCGTATGGGGACTGCTTTCTGCGGTATGCTCCGCTTTTTATACGCTGTATGCAGTTCGGCTTCTTAAACGATTTGACTCTTTGGTTGTTGTTGGATGGTCAATGGTGGTTGGCGGAGTTGCGCTTAGCTTTATTCGAGCGCCTTGGGAAGCTCATTTTGATACATTTACGTTTGCTGCGTACGGCTACTTGCTCTTTGTCATCATCTTTGGAACGATGCTGGCGTTTTGGCTGTATATTAAAAGCTTAGATAGCCTCCCTCCAAAAGAAACAAGTTTGCTAGGAAGTCTGGAGCCTCTTGCTGCTGTATTGACAACGGTCTTTTGGCTTCAGCAGCCGTTTGGGTTCTTTCAGTGGCTGGGAGCTGCTTGTATCTTTGGCGTTGTTTTTTTACTTACGCTTCAAAAAGCTCCTAAAGCAAAAACGCTTGAACAAGAAAATCCCCCTCTCAAAATCTCTTAAATGATGAGAGGAGGATCTTTCTCTATAGTTTATTCAACTGGTGTTTGAACGTCTTTGGTGGTTTCAATACTTTTAATTTTAAGCTTATCTTCACCTTTTAGCTCCAAGCGATAGATTCGATTCTTTACAAACTTCGTACTGGCATCATACGAATCAGTAAACGTGTACTCTTCTGTTGCATACACCGAATACTTACCTTCACCCGTCTTTTCAACTTTACTAACAAGCAGTTGATCATTGGCAAACGACACGTTTTTTCCAGCTAAAGACGTAATATACGCTTCTAAATCACTATACACTTGCGCATCTTCATCGATATAAGGTGCCATTCCGCTAAAGTCGCCGCTGTTTAAGCTTGAAAAATAAGCGGCTTTATAAGACCCTACAAAGTTGTGAATCTCTGTTTCACTCACGTCTTTTACAGGCTTTGGTTCATTTTCTGCTGATTGCTTATCTTTTGCCTCTGCTTTTTCTGTCATAGCTGGTGCAGTATTATCATCCGTAACCCCGCGGCCAAAGCTCATATACACAACAAAAATGAGCACGATTACAAGAACTGCCCCTACGAAAAAGGGAAACGTTCGCTTTGTTTTTTGCTGCTTTTCCAGAACCGGATAGTCGGCTGTAGCTGGAACGCTTAGCTTTTCTTCTTTCACTTGCAAACTAGCAAAATAAGAAGGAAGAGAAGCAGCTGACATAGGTTCCGGCCCGGTAAGCATTTGTACTTCTTTAGCAACTTCAATAAATTCAGCAATAGCTGAGCTTCGGTAAAGATCTGCTACTTGGTCGAATGCTTCAATTTCTTTTCCGTGAAAAAACGTTCGCGAAGCGTCCATAAATGATGATAACCATTTATAGTGAGAATCCATTTCTTCGACGTAGGTTACTCTCTCGATTTGTTTTTGTAGCTGTTGTTGAGAACGCTCGCTATCGTCTATTATTTCATTAATTTCTTTTTCAATAGCCCGCAGCGCCTCGATAGCGTATGCTTTCATATCAGCTTCAAGATTCGCAAAACTGTTCTTCAAACCAGGTAAGTCGATTTCTATGAGCTGTTTATTTGCGACGATAAGACGACGAAGACTTTCATTGTACTCGTGCTGCTTCGTACGAAAACCAGTTGCTGTTTGCTTTGTCACGTACTGCTTTTTTCGGAGCTGATTCCATTCTTCAAGCAGCTCACTTTCTTGCTTTTGAACAGTTAAAACATTTTCTTTTAACCCTTCACGCTTTTGATAAACATCCATAAACGCTGGCAAATATTCTGCGCACTTCGCTTCAAGATTCGCTAGCTTGTTTGTTTGACCATATGCTGACATAACATCGAAATAACGATTGAACAAGCTGGTCATGTCAGACGATGTGTTAATGTTTGTTTCAAACAGAGTTAGTATCTCTGTATGCAGTTGTTTTAACTTCTCTACTCGGCGCAAGTTTTGACTGCGCGCTTCTAGAAAAGCTGGATACTCTGTTGAAAGCAAAGTCGTCACTAAGAACTCTAAGTTAGTCATGTCATACTGCTTGCGCTCTGCTTTTACTACTTTGTAAACCGCGTTCAGCTCTTTTGAAACCTCTAATGTAAACGCTTCTTCCGTCAGTTGATGAAGCTTGTCCTTTACATTATGTAAATGGCCTGAACGCAGCGGTTCTTTTTCGTTATATAAATTCAGCCATTTTTGCAGCATCTCATAAGCTGCTTCGTTCCATTTCATTGTGCTCATGTAGTTATTCACCTGTTAATTCAATATTTTCTACTATCACTATACAGGAATTTCACGAGATTTCCAGACAAAAATAGCTATACGATAATTCGCATAGCATCTCGACATTAATATTCATAAGCTTTTAACTCTTCTTCAAATACCATTTGCATCGCGGTAAAATCATCTGGATGGGCCTTCATCGCATCATGCAGGTGGTTTAGCTCAAACTGTGAAGTAATTTCGTATTCTTTTAAATACTCATAGCTTTCAAGCTGTTCTTTAACCGCGTGCTCCTGCATCACTTTGTTCTTAGGGTATTTCTCTTGGGCAGCTTGATAAACCGCTTGCTCGACTTCTTTTTCATCTAGCGAAACAATCGGATTCGTAAGCGTAGCTGAAAAAGCAGTTGGCGTATTCTGACTATTTTCTGTTTGACCTACGAGCTTATCCTCAAGTTCAGACAGCTTCATTTTTACATGTTCAAGCTGTTTTACAGCCTGATTTTTTTCTGCGAGGACTTCTTTCTTTTCTTCTGTCAGCTCAGTAACCTCTTCTTCTAGCAGTGAAATTTTTTGATAACTCGTAATAATAAGTGCAGAACAAAATAAAAAGACAATCGTTAGCGCAAGCATCAGCGCAAGAAACCACCATTTTTTATAAAGAGGTATTGGAACTGTTGACATGTAAAATCCCTCCTTTATAGCTTGGCACACTCTTTTAATACCCATGTATATGCGTAAAGAAGGGATTTTATTTATTGATAGACGGCTAAAACGTTTTTAATACAAACTCTTTGAAGTTCTGCACGGCTGGTGAAATATATCTTCCTTCAACCCAAGCTAGACCTATAAGACGTTCACATTTTGGATAGCGAATAGGAATTTTCACGATATGACTTTGATCTACTCCTTTTAAATCTGGCAAAATTGATACGCCAAGACCCGCAGCAACAAGACCCGCAACCGTGTCAGCTTCTTCTCCTTCAAAAGTTACATGAGGATTCACGCCCACTTCATGTAGACACTGTTCAACTGTGACGCGTAGACTAAATCCTTTTTTCAAATGAATAAACTGCTCTTCTACTAGCTCTTCAATCGTAATAGCTTCTTTTTTAGCAAAAGCATGGTTCGTCGGCACAATCGCAAATAACTCTTCTCTCCAAAGCTCTTTCCATACTACAGGTTCTTTAATACCCATGGGAGAGATTAAGCAAATGTCTAACTCTCCTTTCTCCAGCTGTTCTAGTAGAATGTGCGTTGGGCTCTGTCGAAGTGAAAAGTTGACTTTGGGATACTTCCTTCGGAACTCCACAAGCAAATCGGGTATAAGGTTGATACTCAGCGTATGTAGAAAACCTAGAGAAACCTGTCCTTGTTCAGGGTCAAGTAAATGCTGAATTTCTTGCTTTCCTTTCTCAAATTCGTTCATCATATTTGTAACGCTTTTTAATAGAATTTCACCGTACTGATTTAAGCGAATAGATCGCCCTTGTCGTTCAAAGAGCGAAACACCGATTTCTTCTTCAAACCGAGCTAGCGACCTGCTTAAAGCAGGTTGTGTAATCGAAAGCTCCTTGGCTGCTTTTGTCATATGCTGTAAGCGTGCTAAAGTCTGGAAATATTCAAACTGCTGCCATTCCAACTCGTTTGCCACCTCTCCCACTCATTACATAAATGCATCAAAATCATGATAACTATGCATTATACATTATATATCAGAAGTGATAGGATATACAGGAGAGAAATTCTCCTATAGCTATAGAAACGAAATTAATAATCAAAAGGATGGATAAAATATGTGTGGAGAATATGATCATGAACAAGTGATGACAGTATGAACTATATTAAGCAGGGAACAAAAACGTTTCGCAAAACGAGCTTTGCATTTTTTGCAGCCGGCTTCAATACTTTTGCCATTCTTTATTGCGCTCAGCCCTTAATGGTAACGTTTACAAACGAATTTGATATTTCACCGACTATCGCAAGCTTGTCGCTATCCATCACAACTATTACCCTCGCCATCAGTATGCTTGTCTTTGGTTCTCTTTCTGAAGTATGGGGCCGAAAATCTGTGATGGTTTATTCAATGTTTGCTGCTTCTGCACTTTGCATTTTAACAGCTTTTAGTCCTAATTTTTATGTGTTACTAGTATTTCGTGCACTCGTTGGAATTGCTTTAGCAGGCTTACCGGCCGTTGCAATGGCTTATCTTGGCGAAGAGATTGAAAGAAAAAGCTTAGGTGCAGCCATGGGCTTATACATTAGCGGAAACGCCATTGGAGCCGTAGCGGGGCGTGTCATTTCAGGAGTTGTCAACGACGCAGCAGGCTGGCATTTCTCCATTGGATTAATTGGCATTATTAGCTTAATTGCTACGGTTCTTTTTTGGCGCAGCCTCCCTCATTCTACACACTTTACACCGCGTAGCCTCAATGTCGTCAGCTTAGGAAAGTCACTAATTGATCACTTAAAAGACCCTGGCTTACTCTTTTTATTTTGCATTGGCTTTTTACTATTAGGAAGCAATGTTGCTTTGTTCAATTACATTGGCTACGTGCTAACCGCTAGGCCTTACGGACTCAGCGAATCCGTTATCAGCTGGATTTTTATTATCATGATGATTGGAACATTCAGTTCAATTTGGAACGGAAAGCTCATTGATCACCACGGTAAACAGCCAATTCTGCTGATTAATCTACTCGTTGCGTTTGCAGGTGTCTGCCTTACTTTAGAGAGCCACTTACTATTAAAAATTATCGGCATCGGCCTCTTTACTTTTGGCTTTTTCGGCGCTCATTCCATCGCTAGCAGCTGGGTAGGACAGCGAGCCCTGCGCAACAAAGCACAAGCCTCATCTTTATATTTATTTTTATACTATACGGGGTCAAGCGTTGGCGGGACCTTAGGCGGAATATTCTGGTCCCACTACGGCTGGCACGGAGTCATCGGAATGATTGGCGGATTTTTACTGACCGCTGGACTATTAACCGCTTGCTTATCAAAAGTAAACGTCAAATCGTCTGTGCTTGTAAAAGCAAATGAAAGCTATTAGAGAAGGTGCTATAAACAGTAAAAAGCTCTGTCATAGTGATTCACAGAGCTTTTTTCGTTTGCTATGGTTTCATATAAGAAAATTAAATTTCTTTGAGAAAGCTTAGTGCTTTGTAAAGTGACTACCCTCTTTTCCGCTTCACACCTCAGATAATAAAAGTATCGAACGATTTCATAATCACTTTTTATGCAATAAAGTAGCGGATTTTTCCTCTTTACTCAAACCACTTGTCACCGTCCGAAATCCACTTGTTTTGATGCAAGTCCAAGCAAAGGTCGTGGTCGTGGAAGCTAAAGTAACTTGGAAGCTTAATAGAAGAACCACCCGCTTCTAACCAACAGCTATAAAACCAGCTTGCAATAGCCTTATGTTCTGCTTCTTCAACCTCTTCGTTCTCCTCATAAAACTCCCAAAATGCGTCTTCTTCCTCTTCCGATAGATAATTGTAGTTTACTTCTTCACTAATCGTAAAGCTTCCAGCAAACTCATCGCTTCTGCACTCTTCTCCAAACACTTCATTTGCATCACGGTCCATCGAAAACATCGTAATGGACAAATCCAATACCTGTGGAAAAGCAGTAAAGTCGAGCAGATCGATTTCTGAATGGAAGGTAAATTGAGTCACCTTCCTTAGCTCATTCACAACTGACTGTGAATACTTTTCAAGCTCACGCTGGATGTGAGAAGCGTGCTGTTCACTTGTATACATAGAGAAACACCTACTTTTTTCATGATATTGAATATTCTACCATAATAAAGAAAGCATGTAACCTTTTGAAGAACTTACGATTCATTATCATGTACGTGTTTATATGAATTTAAACAGGACTCTTTTCAACTATTGCTTTGTACTCTTCTTCTGAAAACACTTCAATGGAATGTCTTCTTAACAAAGCTGTTGTCACTCCCATTCCTACAACTTGTGTCCCTTGAAACGCGCCGTTGTAGATTATCGAACTTCCGCATGAAGGGCTGCTTTCTTTTAACACCACGACAGTTGCGTTTAGCTCTTTTACTATTTTAAGCGTTTGGTAAGCTCCTTTTATATATAAACTCGTCACGTCCCTACCCGACTTTTCAATTACGCTCGCCGTTCCGTTTAACACATCTTCACCGCTTCCTCCAACAATTTCAGCTGGTTCGCGCGGCGTGGTAAAACCTCCTAAAAGCTCTGGACAGACAGGAACGGCTTTTTTCGCGTGAATCAACGATTGTATGACTGACTGTTCACAAGACGTACCGTTATACCGCACCGGCATTCCTGCTAGGCATGAGCTGACTAAAATCATCTGTCTTCCTCCAATTCTTTCAATCTCGTTCTAGAGTTTGTTCTTTTTTCTATTCAGCTTAAAA